>NZ_JBFBJK010000008.1:205234-342855 GCF_040686095.1 Streptomyces sp. NPDC086554 | reverse complement strand
GCTGCTCCGAACCAGTCCGCACCCGGCCGCGAAGCCGGATGACCCGCCGGGTGGTCCCCGTGAGCCCCGCTTCCAGGGCCGCCCGGTCATCACGCTTCTCGCGGTGGAGGGACGGGTGTCAAGGGTGAAGCGAAGCGCAATCGGCGCAGCCGACGCGACCGAAGGGAGCGCCCTTTACACCCGCCCCGGAACCGCCAAACTCCGGACAACCGGGCGGCCCCGGCGCCAATCAACCACCGGGTCACCGAGGTCTGATTGCGCTCGCGGAAGACGTCGAGAAGCCCTTGGAAGGCGTGGACGTCAGTGTTGTCGATGGCGTCGTGATGATGTCGCCGGTCGCTCCCGTTCACTTCCGCACCCAGCGGGAGATCGACATCCAGCTGCGCGAACAGGTCGGTGACGCAGCTCTTGGCGAGATCGAATTCACCCACCCCGAGTGGGACCAGAAGCGAAGCCCGAACCTCATCGTCTGGCATGGCGACGAGGAGGACCCAGCCCCCTACGACGCAGATGCCATCGAGCTGGCCGTGGAGATCGTCTCACCGTCCTCAGTGGAAAACGACTACGTCATCAAGCCCGACGCCTACGCCGTCGCCCGCATCCCCGCATGCCTGGTCCTCGATCCGTACACGCGCTCCTGAACGCTCTTCACCGATCCGTCCCCACGCGGCTACCAGGAGCGCGCCAGCGGCCCCTACGGCAAGACCGTCACCATCGAAGCGGGCGAACGCACTCTGAGCGTCGACACGGCCCCCCTGTCCCCCGCCAAGGAGTGGCAACTGCGCGACGCCTGGCCTGCGCACCGCACGTCTGCTTCCGCCCACTGAGGGTTCGCCTACAGCGAGTCGACGTGCCAGAACGCCAGGTCCTGACGATCACGCCGCTGAGGAACGCCCATCCGTCGACGCCCCGTCGGGCCCGGGATCGTTGTGCGCCGTGAACACAAACGCCGAGGTGTCGCCGTCCAGGTCAATGGTCAATGCCGCGTCGAGCGCCTTGGCCAGGCGCGTCAGCAGTTGCAAGGTCGGCACGGAGTCACCGCCCTCGATGTTCGAGATCTGCGGCTGCGTCATCTCGGCGCGGCGTGCCAATTCGGTCTGCGAAAAGCCGAGTTCTGTGCGCCGGTCGTAGACCGCCTGGCCGAGTGCGAACGCGTAGCCGGCCTCAACGTACGCCAGGGACTCCTCGACCGACTCCCCCGCAAGCTTCCTGGCCCTGCGGGTCTTCCACTGGGAGTGGTTCACGGCCCCTCCTCCTTGATCCGGTCATAGCTGTGCTCGGCAGGTCGATGGTCCGCCTGGCGCTGCTTCTGGGCCTGCTGGGCACGCTCGACCTCGGCGACTTCGCGCTGCCTGGTCTTTCGGACACCGTCAGCAGCACGATGCGGCGGTCGGAGCCAGCCAGTATGTAATGCGCACGGCGTTGCCATCCAGGATGAAACGCAGCTCGCGCAGCTTGCCGCCGAGGTGGCGGGAGAACGGCTCACCAAGGGTGGTCGGGTCCGCCGCGAGCATGTCAGCCGCTCGCTCAGCCTTGTCGCAATGGGTGTCCGACAACAGTCAAGGCTCAGTCAGTCTTGGCTCCCGGAGGGGGTCGTCCCCGTGTCCGCGCCGGAACCGCGCGGGAAGGACACCTCGACTCGGCGGTTCTTCTTGCGGCCCTCCTCGGAGCCGTTGTCCGCGATCGGGTAGTCCTCGCTGTAGCCGCGTACCGCGTACGTCACCTCTGGGCCCAGGTAACTCGCCAGCTTGTCGTGCACCGCTTCCGCGCGGTCGCGCGACAGCTTCTTGCCGTGGCTGTACGAGCCGAGGTCGTCCGTGAAGCCGAACACCCGGACATTAGTTGCCTTTTGGGCCTTCGCCTCCTCGGCGATCGCCTTGATGCGCGCGTTCGCCTCCGGGTTCAGCTTGGGGCTGTCCTTGGGGAACAGCACCTCGGCTTGGAGGGCGAACTTGACGTCCGTGTTGGTGTCCTCGCGGCGTTCCTCCCCGCCGAGGTCCTCGACGACGGACTTGATGTCCAGGACCTTCGCGGGGGCAAGGGTCGCCCCGTCAGCCAGCTTCAGGCCGGGGCTGTTGGAGTCGACCTCCTGGGGTGGGGTGGAGGTTGTGCTGTCCGGGGGTGCGCTGGGGTCCTCGTCGTCCGCGTAGGCGGCGGTTCCGGTGAGGAGGATGAACGCCGTGAGGGTGGCCGTGGCTGTGGCCAGGGTGCGTGATCGTGGGTGGGCCATGGGTCGTCACTCACCCTCGGAGAGTTCTATTGAGGCGGGGGGCATGGCGCCCACCTGGAAGTCGACCTTGGATGTCTCGACCGGAGGTGCCGGGAACTGGGCGAACCAGTCGACGGTCTGGCCTGAGAGCACCCCGCCCGTAAATCGTGTACACAGGCAACGGCCCTCTGTGTCACGGAGAATGAGGTACTTCTTCTTCCCCTCGGTGTCCACGAGGCTGGCTCCCGCAATCGAGCCGCCGTTCTTGGTCAGCTCGTTCTCGTCCCCACGCCAACTGGCCGCCACCCAGGCCTTACTACCTCCATTGGTCACCGTGCCCTCAACGGTGAGGAAGCCGCCCTCATCTCGCTTGGCGGAAGTGACCTTGAGGGTCAAGCCTTGCTCACCCTTGACCTCTGCGAGCACGGTGTCCGCAGCCGGCTGCTGGGACTCCTTGTCCTTCTCGCCTCCCGCGTCATCCTTGCCGCCCGAGGACGACGAACCCTTTTCAGACTTGGGTTTGTCGTCGTCCCCTCCACCGCCGCCGCAACCGGCCACCGTGAGGACCAGCCCAGTAGTGATCGCCACAGCGGTCATTGCCCTGCGGGTCTTTATGGTGCGCCGAATGTTCATCGGTACAGCTTCCTTCTTTCGTCGATCGCTCATCAGTCGGCCAGGTGAACGGAGAAGAGAACGGATGCGTCCGGCAGGTCATCCAGATCGAAGTCGTCCGGATCGATCTCGAAAGAGACGCTGCCGTCGCAGTCGAATTCCACTGCCTTCTCAGGGTCGACCCCCGGAGTCACATCGCAACGCGGCTTGATGATCGCGGTGGCCTCGGCTTTGGCGTGCTTCGACTCCGTGCCCGGAAGGATCGAATCGCCGACCGTGTAGTTGGTCTCGATCTGCACCCAGAAGCCCGGGTAGCCATTCACCTCGTCCGGCCCCAAGTCCATGACTGTCGAGTCGTTGTCGGCAGCCAGCGCGTCCGCCGCGCCACGGGCGCCTTCATCAGTGAACTTGTTGCCGTCGAGCCAGTCGAGCCAGTCGTCTCCCTCGCCGATGGACTCCGCCAGTCCGTCGACGAGTTCACCTCTGGCATCTTGTGCTGCGGCCAATGCCGCTGCGTCAGCGGCCGATTGAGCGCCATTGCGTGCGGATGCAGCTTGAGCGAACGCAAAGAAAGCGAACGCAACAAAGAGCAGAATCCCCGTCATCCAGATGTAGATGGGGAGAGTCTGCCCTCGGTCACTCCGCAGGCTACTGAACGTCAGCCGCCGATAACGTCGTTGACCGCGTCCAAGATCGCTCCGGAGATCAGCCCGTCCAGCCCGAGGCCGTCGATCAACGTAAAGATCCCGGCAATCAAAATCATCAACCCCGCATACTCCACAAACCCAGCCCCCGCATCCCGCTCCCTCCCCCGAACCCGGGAAGTCACGGTCACGGTCCAGTCGACCCAGACTCTGAGTACGCGATCCTTCAGCACGACGGCCCCTTCTCTCCCACCCGATACACGCACCGCTGGCGCAACCAATTCGGACGCCGCTGTCGTCATAGGCAACGTACGCGAGATCATGTGACCCAACAGCCACTCTCCGCAACCAATGCCGTTTCAGACGCGCAAGTTGGCGGGTTCCCTTCCCCGGTGGCGAGGTCATCACGCGCCCCGGAGGGATACGGCAGAGGTCCGCGACCGGTCAGTCGGCGGCTCGATGCGTTTCACGACTTCCCCTCCCGTGCGTCTTGTGAACTCGCTGTTTGCAAAGGGTTGTTGCATCGCTGGGGCCCGAAGGGGCGCTTCTCGCGCTTCCCCCCATAGCCACTGCGTCCCTCCCTCCATCCGAGAGACTGTCCCACATCTCGTTGCAGCCGCGAAGAGGTTTCGCCGAGTGGCTTGATAGGACCCTCACAGGAATCCCTCACTTCCCCAGGATCGAGCCGAAGTCCGAACCCGAGCCGAGGAACATTCCCGCCGCGATCAGGATCATCGTGGCCGGGAGCATGAAGACGAGGGTCACCATCGTTGCCTTGGGGATCGTCTTCGCCGCCCTGCGGCGGGAGTTCTGGGCGTCGGTGCGGCGCATGTCCGTTGCCAGTTGGATCAGGGTGTCCGCGATGGGGGAACCCAACTCCTCGCCCTGTTGGAGCGCCGAGACGAATTGTGAGACCTGTTCCGAGGCGTTCCGCCGACGCAACTCGTCGAAGGCCTGGCGGCGGCTTACTCCCATGTCCATCTGGCGCAGCGTGATGCGTAGTTCGTCCGCCCATGGGCCCTCGTATCGCTCTGCCACGCGGTCAAGCGCCTGGCGGAAGCCGAGGCCCGCCGAGACCACCACCGCCAGGACGTCCAGGAAGTCGGGCAGTGTGCGGTCGATTACCTCGCGGCGTTCCCGTATCGCCTGCCAGATCAGGGCGTCCGCCGCCGTCACGCCGAACGCGAAGGTCAGTGCGCCGAAGAGAGAGGAGCCGTTCGTGAAAAACACCAAGCCCATCACCAGGCCGAACAGCCCGTAGACCGCCCGCCGCGCCGCATAGCGGTCGATCGTCAGGCCTCCCGGGTTTCCCGCCATGTCGATCTTGCGGCGCTTGGCGTCCACGCGCTTCGGGCCCATCAGGCGCAGGACCAAGGGCGCGAAGCGGATACCCAGGCGGTCCACCGCCGAGCCCGCCGCAGAGACGCGGGTGGCTCCTACCTCCAGGGCGATCGCCAGGTCCGATGGGAGTTTCGCCTCCGCGCGGTACATGCGGATGCCCTGGCAGATGCCCGCCACCGCCAGGCCCATCACCGCCGCCATCGCCAGACCGAACACCGTGCCTCCTCCCTACACTTCGATCTTGCCGAGGCGGCGGATCACGAAGAAGCCCACCGCGTACAGGCCCAGCGCGATCAGGATCAGCATCTGGCCCACCGGGGAGCCTGTCACTCGCTCCAGGGCGCCCTCGTTCGAGGAATTGATCAGGAGCAGGGAGCCCACTCCCAGGAGCGGGACCGTGAACGCCGTCGCGTTGACCTCCGAGAGCATCGTGCGGACCTCGCGTCTCGTCTCCTTCCTGTCCTCCAGGGTTTGCGTGAGGTTGCGGAGAGAGTTCACGACCGAGCCGCCCGCCTTGTTGGACAGGACCAACGTCGTTACGAGCACTATCAGTTCGCGGGAAGGGAGGCGTTCCGCCAGTTCGCCCAGGGTGTCGTCGATTGAGCGGCCCAGCGTCAGCTGGTCGGCCACCATGGAGAGTTCTTCGCCCGCCGGTGCTTCCAGTTCTTCCGCCGCCATCGCCAAAGACGTACGCAGTGCCAGGCCCGCCGCCGTTGCGTTGGCCAGGATGCGGGCCACGTCCGGGAGTTGATTGATGAACGCCTCTATGCGTTTCTGGCGTTGCCAGTTCAGGAACACCACCGCGCTCCAGACCGCCACCACTCCCGCGATCGGGCCGAAGAACGGGGCCAGTGACGCCGCCGCTATCAGCCATAGCGCGGCGACGACTGCCACGACGTAGACGAAGAACTCGCCCGCCGTCAGGTCGAGTCCCGTTGCCGAGAGGCGCAGGTGGATGGTGCGGCCAAGGCGCGTGCGGCGCAGGCGGCGGTCCACCGCCGAGAAGGGGCGGGACCGGCCCGTGGGTCCGTCGTCACCCGTGCCCGGGCCGATCGACAGGCGGTCCACCAGGGCCTGGCGCTGGGCCCGGCCCGTCGCGTACGCGTGGACGCCCGCGACCGCGAGCGTGCCGGTCAGGATGGTGGCGCCGAGGGCCAGCAGGGCGGCTCTGTTCTCCATCAGGCGATGGCCTCTCTCGTACCGGCACACGTACGGGGACGTGTGGTCGCGCTCATCCGATCGCCTCTCGTGTGTTCAGTACGTCGATGGCCTGGGCCACACCGAAGCCCTGTGGGACCGGCTCCCCCGCCACGTACAGCCGGTCGGCCACCGAACGTGGCAGCGGCAGGTGCTCGAAATAGCCGTGGACGCGGCGGTCCGCGGAAGCGGCGGCCTGGCGGGGGATGAAACGGGTCACCGGAGCGATGCGGAACTGTTCGCGGCCGTGCGAGACGAGGAGGACGATCTCGGCGATCTTGCGGGAGCCGTCCGCGTGCCGGGCCAGTTGGACTACCACGTCCACCGCCGAGTTGATTTGGTCCTTCAGTGCTTCGAAGGGGATCTGGACCTCGGACATGGAGCCCAGCGTCTGGAGGCGCATGAGGGCGTCCTCCGCCGTGTTCGCGTGGACCGTGGCGAGTGAGCCGTCGTGGCCCGTCGACATCGCCTGGAGCATGTCGAGCGTCTCGCCGCCTCGTACCTCGCCGACGATGATGCGGTCGGGGCGCATGCGGAGCGAGTTCCGGACCAGGTCGCGGATGGTGATCTGGCCCTTGCCCTCGACATTCGGCGGGCGGGATTCGAGGCGGATCACGTGGTCCTGCTGGAGTTGCAGTTCTGCCGAGTCCTCGATGGTGATGATGCGTTCGTGGGCCGGGAGGAGGCCGGAGAGCGCGTTGAGGAGCGTCGTCTTTCCGGAGCCTGTGCCGCCGCTGACGATGATGTTGAAGCGGGCGCGTACGAAGGCGGAGAGCAGGAACAGCATGTGCTCGTCGAGCGAGCCCAGGCCGATGAGCTCGTGCAGGGTGTACGCGCGGGGGAAGCGGCGGATGGTGAGCGTCGCGCCGGTCAGGGCGAGGGGCGGGATGATCACGTTGACGCGCTCGCCCGTGGGCAGGCGGGCGTCGACCATCGGGTTCGACTCGTCCACGCGGCGGTTGACCGTGGAGACGATGCGTTCGATGGTCTGCATCAGTTGGTCGTTCGAGGCGAATCGGAGGGGGAGTTGTTCGACCCTTCCTGCTCGTTCCACGAAGATCGAGTCCGGGCCGTTGACCATGATCTCTGTGATCGAGGCGTCCGCGAGGAGTGGTTCCAGTACGCCGAGGCCCAGCGCCTCGTCGACCACGCGGCGGATCAGCTGGGCGCGCTCGGAGGTCGACTGGACCGGGCCCTCGCGGCTGATGATGTGGCCCAGTACGCGTTCCAGGCGGACGCGGCGGTCCGCGGCCGTGAGGGACGACATCTCGGCGAGGTCGATCTCTTCGAGAAGCTTGGAGCGGTAGACGGCCACGAGGCTGTCGTCACGGGTGGGTCCTGCGTCGGTCTGCGGGGTCGCCACGCGGTCGCGGAGGCTCATTCTCTTGGCTCAGCTCCCGTCTGCTGCGTCGTCTGCGTCTTCGTTGGGCATGGTGGCTTCCTTTGTCACGCTCCAGCCTGCGTCCACGAAGGGGAGGAGCGTGGGGACTTGGACGGTGACGGTGGCCGTGGTCGTGTCCGCGCCGCCGCCGATGGCGACGGTGGCGTCGAGGCTGCCGTCCATGGCGGCCTGGCCTGCGGCCTCGCCGCCTTCGCCCTGGGAGGCGACGCGGGCTGCCGCGCGAGCTCCTGAGCCTGCCTGGTTGGCGGCGTAGCCGACCAGGCCGAGCTGGATGGCCGCGAGACCGATGAGGAGCAGGATGGGGAGGAAACCGGCGAACTCCAGCATGGATACGCCGCGGTCGTCGAAGCGGTGCTCTCCACGGCGGGTCAGTCCGCACCGTCGATCACCGGCTTCGCCGAGTTCGTCCTCAAGCGCCGGACAGGCTGACTTCATCCGTCCTCATCCCCCTCCTTCGCCGCCCCCGCCTCCCCATTGACCTCCCAGCCCGTGTCGAACCCCGGGAAGAACAGCGGGACCTTCGCGTCGACGTGGGCCTTCCAGACCGTGCCCTCGTCCGTGCAGGACACCGCCGCGCTCTGCCACGCCTCGGGGAGATGCTCGCGGGCCGCGGACGTGCAGGCCGCCTCGGCTCCCTCGCCCGCGGCGTACGCGGCCGTCGCGGCGCGGGCCGCCTCGTCGGCGGCGTTGCCCGCGAGGGAGAACGTGTAGCCATACAGGGCGCACTGCCACAGGATGCCCATGACGGTCAGGATCAGGGGGAACATGCCGGCGAATTCGAGGGTCACCGCTCCCCGGTCGCCGCCCCTTTTCCGCAGGGTCAGCGCGCCCCGCTTCCCGGCGGCCGCCGCGGACTCCGTGTCGACCAGGCCGAGTTCGCCCGCCAGGGCCCAGAGGGACTGCTTGACGGAGGACTTGCTGTCCAGGTCCTGCATGCGGCCCGCGTCGACCGCGCCCTGCAGTTCCTTGAAGGCCGCGGGGACGGTGGTGCGGGCGACGCGTGTGCCCGTCACCCGCTCGACCAGCGACGGCTGGATCTCCGTGCCCTTGCCGTGGCGGTTGACGACGGTGAGCGTCTCCTCGGCCTTGCGGATCTGGAGGCGGTCCCAGAGGCGGACCATGCGCTTGGCGGCGCGGACCGCGACGACGTCCGGGGTCACCAGGAGGAGGGCCTGGTCCGCCAGTTCGATGGCTGCCGCCGTCGCCGTGGTGACGTACGTGCCGCAGTCGACCAGGACTACGTCGTAGCGGCTGCGGAGGGCGGCGATCGTCTGGCGGGCCACCCGGTCGGTGATCTCCTCGCCGCGTTCGCCGTCGGCGGGGGCGAGGAGGAGGCCGATGCCGGTCTCGTGGGTGTAGACGGCGTCCTGGAGGACGCGGGGGTTGATGTCGGTGATCGCCGCCAGGTCGGCGATGGAGCGGCGGAACTGTACGTCCAGGTAGGAGGCGACGTCGCCGGACTGGAGATCCAGGTCGAGGAGGGCGACGGTGCGGCCGGATGCCTTTGCCGCGAGGGCGAGTTGGACCGTGGCGAGGGTGGTGCCGACGCCGCCCTTCGCGCCGCTGACCGCGACGACCTGTCCGCCGCCGGGGGTCTCCACCGGTCCCCCGGTGTAGAGCTCCATCCCGGTGCTGCCGAGGTGGCGGCGCATGCCGGCCGACCAGGCGGCCGCGGCGTGCACGCGTTCGGCCAGGGCGTCGTATGCGAGGGGGAAGCCGATGATGCCCCGGGCGCCGGAGTCCATGGCGGCGGTGAGGAGGGTGGGGCTGGTGTCGGCGGTGATGAGGACGACGCCGACCGCCGGGAAGCGGAGGACGAGGTCGCGGATGAGGTCGAGGGCTGGGACGGGGCCGATGCGCTCGTGGATGAGGACGACCTCGGGGAGCTCGTCGAGCGACTCCGCGGCGAGTCTCGCCAAGGTGTCGAGGAGAGCGGTCGAATCCGCCACCGGCAGCGCGGGCTCAGCGTCCGGCAGCTGTCCCATGAGAGTGGACAGGGCGCGGCCCGCGTCGATGTCCCCGACGGCGGGGAGGATCCTGGTCGTCACGCGCGATCGCCTCCCGGCAGGGGGCACTGACGAACAGGCCTTTCCGGCCCACCCGCCCGATTACCCCGCAGCACGACCCCAACGAACAAGCTCTCCCCAGCCACCCACCCGATTACCCCGCGCTGCCGGGCAATCGGGTGGGTGGGCGGTGAAAATCCGCCGCGGAGCAGCGAGGTGCGACGGCCAGCCACCACAGGGAGATACCGGGCAATCGGGGAGGGGGTACCCCCTGCTCTTTGGAGCTTGGGGGAGGGCGGGAAAGATCCGCCGCGGAGCGGCGGTTTGGTCGTGCGCCTCATCCGCGGGGCCTCCTACTTGTCCTCGTCGAGGGTGTAAGTCCGGTCGCCCCGCGGGATCGCCGCATCCCCGCCCTGGCCCACCAGGGCCAGCCGGACGTGCGTGGCGAAGGACTCCGCGTACGCGACGCGCTGCGCGTTCGCCGTGTCGAGGGCGAACGTGATCGGCACCGCCTCGGTCTGCGTGCGGCGGCTGCTCCGGTCGTCGTCCCGGTCAGGGTCGAGCGCCGTCAGCTTGCCGACGTCGATCACCTTCGCCGACTCGACGATGACCTTCGACTGGTCCTTGCCGTTGTCGGTCTCGGCCTTGAAAGTGGCGTAGATGTTGACCGTGGAGCCTGGAGTGATCTTGCCGGCCACGCCCGTCTCCGCGTCGATCAGGATCGCGATCTCCTGCTGGCCCGGGGAGAGTTCGGGGCGCTTGACGATCATGTCGCTCTGGAGGAGCGAGCCCTTGCGCAGCTCCGTCACCGCGATCTTGCCGCGGATCTGGCGGAGGTCGGTGACGGCGTTGTCGGACAGCCACCGCTCCGGCATCTCGACCTTCTCGAACTGGTCGGCGCTCAGTTCCTTGTAGGGGGCGATGTCGCCCTTGAGCTTGTACGCCGCGACCTCCGGGCCCACCTTCGAGTTCACGTCACGGATCACCGAGAGGACGCCCGCGAACGCGCCGAACGCGGCCAGGACCGAGAGAACCAGCAGGATGACGCCGCGGCGCTGGCGTGAGTTCATGGACCGGTCTACCTCGATCGGGAGCGGATGGCTACGGACAGTGAGCGGTGTGGCGCGCGGTCGTTCGGTGGCGTACGTGAGAGGGAGCGCACCCTAGGTCGCGCCCCTCGGCAGGGCGCGTACGGCGGGTGACGGCGAGGAGCGTTCGGGGGGTGGCGGCAGCGGTGCGGCGCAGAATCCGCAGCGGTCGCCGATGAGTTCGAGACCGCACCAGTGGCAGTCGTCCCGGCGGACGGATGTCACCAGTTGGTAGAGGACCGAGATGTCGGGGATCGCCGCCGCGAACTCGACCAGCTTCGGTGTCGCCCACCAGCGTGCGGACTCCGCGGGCAGCCGGGCCTCGGTGACGCCCTGGGTGCGCCAGGCAGGGGCGAGGGTTCCGGTGACCCAGTCGGGGGCCAGTTGGCCGGTGGCGTACAGCATCTTCGTACCGAATCCGGGACCGGAAAGGCTTGCCTCGCCCGTGAGTTTCACCAGCTCGGGCCGGGGTGTGGCCAGGACCGCGAACTGGGCGCCGGGGACCCAGGACTTGGCGTGGGACTGGAGCGTGACGGGGACGCGGTCCAGCTTGGCGACCGAGCCGAGCAGCGCGCCCGCGTAGATGTAGTGGGAGAGCAGGCGGGCCGCGGAGGCGAGGACGCCGGGGCTGAAGTCGCAGATGGAGAGCTGGCGCAGTTGCAGGGCCAGGACGGCCATGCCCAGGGGTGGCAGGTCGGGGCGGAGGATGGCGATGCGGTCGCTCTCCAGTACGGAGCGGATCGCGTGCAGCCGGTGCACCACGGCGGGCGGTGCGGAGGCGGGGCAGAGGACGATCACATAGCCGTGGTGCTCGATCAGCGTGTGCATCTCGGTGAGCGACTGGTCCAGGGAGTACGTCCGTGGTGACTGGACGGCGCTCTGCAGGACGGCCGCCGACGGGGTGTGCCGGTCGGGCGACGGCAGCACCAGGTCGGGGCCGGTGACGGCTATGGCGGTCGGCATGCCTGCACCCCCCGGTCTTCGCACACTTCGGGCCGGACTCCGTGCACTTCGGGTCGGTCTCGGTCGGTCTTCGTGCACTTCTGCCTCAGCACCTTATCCAGGTCATCGCCGCCTCAACACCCAACTTCCCACTGTTCACATTGAGGTTGGCCGGTCCTGCGGGGTGCCGGTGGCGCCAGAGGTCTTGACAACCCCATTGGTCTGGACCAGCTTGTACGACCAAGTGAGAGCGCTCCGAATGCCCCAACTCCCCCCACCGGAGGCAGAAGTGGACCACGCACGCGGCAGGACACGCAGGAAGGCAGGTACCGTCATCGGCTTGGCAACGGCACTGGCCCTCGCGCTCACCGGCCTGCTCACCGGCGGCGCCGACAACGCCGACGCCGACACCCGCGCGGTACCGAAGCACGCGGTGACCGGCTACTGGCAGAACTTCAACAACGGCGCCACGGTCCAGAAGCTGAGCGACGTACCGAGCGACTACGACATCATCGCGGTCTCCTTCGCCGACGCGACCGGCACACCCGGCGAGATCACCTTCAACCTCGACTCGGCCGGGCTCGGCGGCTACACCGTCGAGCAGTTCAAGGCCGACATCAAGGCCAAGCAGGCGGCCGGGAAGTCCGTGATCATCTCGGTCGGCGGCGAGAAGGGCGCGGTGTCCGTCAACGACGGCGCGTCCGCGACCGCCTTCGCCGACTCGACGTACAAGCTGATGCAGGAGTACGGCTTCGACGGCGTCGACATCGACCTGGAGAACGGGCTCAACTCGACGTACATGACGCAGGCCCTCAAGTCCCTTGCCGGTAAGGCGGGTTCGGGGCTTGTCCTGACGATGGCGCCGCAGACGATCGACATGCAGTCGACGTCCAACGAGTACTTCAAGACGGCGCTCGCCGTGAAGGACATCCTCACGGTCGTCAACATGCAGTACTACAACAGCGGTTCGATGCTGGGCTGCGACGGCAAGGTCTACAGCCAGGGCTCGGTGGACTTCCTCACCGCGCTCGCCTGCATCCAGCTGGAGGGCGGCCTCGCGCCGTCACAGGTCGGCATCGGCGTACCGGCGTCGTCGAAGGCGGCGGGCAGCGGCTATGTCGCGCCGTCGGTGGTGAACCAGGCCCTGGACTGCCTGGCGAAGGGCACCAGTTGCGGCTCCTTCAAGCCGTCCAAGACGTACCCGGACATCCGGGGTGCGATGACCTGGTCCACGAACTGGGACGCGGCGGACGGCAACGCCTGGTCGAAGGCGGTCGGACCGCACGTCCACGGGCTGCCGTAGCCCGCACCAGCACCACTGAGGACCGCAGCGCCGCCGCTCCCCCGGCGGCGCTGTGGCATGCGGGGCGAGGCGCTAGAAGAAACTCCCCCAGTCCTGGTCCGTGATCTGCTTGCTGCACAGGACCAGGAACAGCAGCCCCGCGATCGCCAGCATGCCGTTGCTGAGCCACCCGTTGCGCCATTCGCTGGGCGTACGCGCGGAGTTGAGCAGCCAGATCAGGGTGAGCGCGAGGAACGGCACGAAGGCCGCGCCCAGGACGCCGTAGATGATGATGAGGCGGAACGGCTGGCCCTGGAAGAGCAGGATCATCGGCGGGAAGGTCAGCCAGAGCAGGTACGCGCGGAACGGCACCGACTTCTCGCGGGCGCCGGATGCCACCTCCTCGCCGGTCAGGGCCTTGGAGTCCGCGCCCGCCCGCTGCTTGCGGTAGCGCTCGACGAAGTCGGCGAACATCAGGCTCACGCCGTGCCACACGCCGATCAGCGAGGTGAACGACGTGGCGAAGAAGCCGATCAGGAACATCTTGGCGGTGGCGTCCCCGTACTCCTTCTCCAGGATGTCGGAGAGCTGGACCAGGCCCTTGTCGCCACTGGCGATCGCGACGTTCGCGGAGTGCAGGATCTCGGCGCCGACGAAGAGCATGGCGACGACGAAGATGCCGGTGGTGATGTACGCGACGCGGTTGTCGAGCCGCATCACCTTCATCCAGCCGGTGTCGGTCCAGCCCTTGGCGTTGACCCAATAGCCGTACGCGGCAAGGGTGATGGTGCCGCCGACGCCGCCGATCAGGCCGAGCGTGTTGAGGACGGAGTCCTTCTCGTCGGGCAGGACGGGCAGCAGTCCCGCGAAGGCGTCGCCCAGGTGCGGGGTGACGCGGATGGCGAGATAGACGGTGACGAGGAACATGACGCCGACGAGGACCGTCATGACCTTCTCGAAGACGGCGTACTTGTTGAACCAGACGAAGACCAGGCCGACAAGGCCGGTCAGGATCGCCCACCACTTGAGGTCCATGACGTCGGGGAACAGCGCCTGGAGCGGCAGTCCGGACGACGACATGGCGGCGGCGCCGTAGACGTACCCCCAGATCACGACGTAGACGACGAAGAACCACGTCGTCCAGCGGCCGAGGCTGGCCCAGCCGTCGAAGAGGGTGCGGCCGGTGGAGAGGTGCCAGCGGCCTGCGGCCTCGGCGAGCGAGATCTTGACGACGCAGCCGATGACGGCGGCCCACAGCAGGGTGTAGCCGAAGTTGCTGCCCGCGATGAGGGTCGCGACGAGGTCGCCGGCGCCGACGCCGGTCGCGGCGACGACGATGCCGGGCCCGATGTACTTCCAACTGGACTTGCGGGGCTGGTTGGTTGCTACGCC
Source organism: Streptomyces sp. NPDC086554 (assembly GCF_040686095.1). Classification (NCBI taxonomy): domain Bacteria; kingdom Bacillati; phylum Actinomycetota; class Actinomycetes; order Kitasatosporales; family Streptomycetaceae; genus Streptomyces; species Streptomyces sp. NPDC086554. Next base: position 328,740 of record NZ_JBFBJK010000008.1, on the reverse strand, counting down.
ACCTGTGGTATCCGCCATGAGATCAAGTTCGCGTAAAGACGCCTGGTGCACAAGGGGTCGGAGGGAATGGCCGGGGACTGCATTGACCGGGACATGCCACTGCATCACCATGGGGCGGCACATCGCACGTCGCACCTCGCACCTCGCACCTCGCACCGTCGCAGTGAGCCACCCCCCACCCTTCAGGAGACTTCATGCGACTTCGCATACGCAGGCACCTACGCGGAAGAAGGTCAGCCGCCCTGGCGGCCGTCCTCGCCCTGGCCGTGGCGGCACCCCTCACCGCCAACGCCGCACCGGCCGATCCGGCCCCCCAGCGGACGGCGGCGGCAGAGGAGGAGAAGAAGACCCAGCAGTACGAGATCAGCACGCACTCGACGCCCGTCACGCGCACCAAGATCGCCCGCACCGGCGTGAGCATCGACGACTTCGACAGCCATGTCGTGACGGTGTCGGCCACCGCCGCGCAGGCGCGCGAACTGCGCTCGCAGGGCTACGAGTTGAAGGCGCTCGCCGCGCCCCCGAAGCGTACGAACGGCAAGGAGGCCAAGCCGAAGGACTTCCCGCCGGCCGACTCCAAGTACCACAACTACGCCGAGATGAACGCGGAGATCGACCAGCGCGTCGCCGCCCACCCGGACATCATGACCAAGAAGGTCATCGGCAAGTCCCACGAGGGCCGCGACATCATCGCGGTGAAGATCAGCGACAACGCCGCGACGGACGAGGCCGAGCCCGAGGTCCTCTTCACCCACCACCAGCACGCGCGCGAGCACCTCACGGTGGAGATGGCGCTGTATCTGGTGCGGGAGCTCGGCGACGACTACGGCACGGACGCGCGGATCAAGAAGATGGTCGACGACCGGGAGATCTGGATCGTGCCCGACGTGAACCCGGACGGCGGCGAGTACGACATCGCGTCCGGCTCCTACCGCAGCTGGCGCAAGAACCGGCAGCCCAACTCCGGTTCGTCGAACGTCGGCACCGACCTGAACCGCAACTGGGACTACAAGTGGGGCTGCTGCGGCGGCTCTTCGGGCTCGACGGGCTCGGAGACCTACCGCGGTACGGCCGGCGAGTCCGCCCCCGAGGTGAAGGTCCTCGCCGACTTCGTACGCGGCCGGATCGTCGGCGGCAAGCAGCAGATCACCGCGGCGATCGACTTCCACACGTACAGCGAACTCGTCCTGTGGCCCTACGGCTACACCTACGACGACACCGCGGAGGGCCTCACCCAGGACGACCGCGACGCGCACGCGGCGGTCGGCGAGAAGATGGCCGCGAGCAACGGCTACACCCCCGAGCAGTCCAGTGATCTCTACATCACCGACGGCACCATCGACGACTGGCTCTGGGGCGACCAGAAGATCTTCAGCTACACCTTCGAGATGTACCCGTCATCGTCCGGTGGCGGCGGCTTCTACCCGCCCGACGAGGTGATCGACCGGGAGACGGACCGCAACCGGGACGCAGTGCTTCAACTCCTGGAGAACGCGGACTGCATGTATCGGTCGATCGGCAAGGAGCAGGAGTACTGCGCGAGTTGAGCTAGACCGGGGGGCTGGGGGGCAACTCCCCCGCCCCCTTCCCTGCATGCCCTCAGTCGTCCATGAACACGATCCGGCGGGCCGGCTTCGCGCCGCCCTGTGCCGCGCTGACCGTCGTCCGGCCCGCCGGGACGGCGCGTTCCCGGCCCCAGGCCCTGATCTCCTCGATCTGCTCCGGATTGACCCTGCTCATCGGCACCGTGTTGGCGAAGGTGTCCAGGAGCAGCGAGGGCTTGAGGTTGGCGGCCCCGCCGTTCAGGAGCGCCTCGGCGCCCACGTCGTGCAGCGCGGATTCGAGGTCGGAGCCCGCGAAGCCCTCGGAGAGGTCGACGAGCCGGTCAAGCTGCTGCTGCTCGGGAGCGGTCTTCAGATAGCGGTGGTGGTAGAGCGTGATGATCTCCTTGCGCTCCTCCGCGTCGGGCAGGTCGACGAAGAACAGCTCGTCGAAGCGGCCCTTGCGAAGGAGTTCGGGCGGCAGGCTTCGGACGTCGTTGGCGGTGGCGACGACGAAGGCACGGGACTGGGACTCCTGGAGCCAGAAGAGGAACTGGCCGATGATCCGCTGCGGCACGCCGGTGCCGTCGTCCCGTCCCGCGAGGCCCTTCTCGATCTCGTCGATCCACAGGATGCAGGGCGCGACACGGTCGGCCATCGCGAGGGCCTCACGGAAGCGGCCCTCCGACTCGCCCAGGTACTTGCCGTGGATGCTGCCCATGTCCAGGCGGTAGAGCGGCAGCTTCCACTCGTGGGCGATGGCCTTGGCCGAGAGCGACTTGCCGCAGCCCGGTACGCCGACCAGGAGCACACCGCGCGGCGGCCGCAGTTCGCTGCCGCGCAGGTCGGCGTGCATCAACTCGTGTTTGCGGCGCAGCCATTCGCGCAGACTGCTCAGGCCGCCGATGGAGTAGTCGCTCTCCCGCAGCGCCACCCGCTCCAGGCCGGTGAGATCGCTGAAGATGCGGTCCTTGGCCTGGGCGAGCCCGAGGACGTCCTCCTCCTTGATGGAGCCCTTCGCCGCGATGGTCGCCATCAGGTTGACGCACTCGGCCTCGGTGACGCCGCGCAGGAACTCGGCGGCCCGGCGCGCGTCCTCCTCGCCCCACTCGATGGGGATGTGCCCGTGGTGGTCGCCGAGGAAGCCGCTGAGGATGCCGTACATCTCGTCGGCGTCCGGCAGGTCCAGCTGGAGGCTCATGCCGAGCCGCTGCAGACCGCTCCAGATCGGGGTGTCCGTGATGAGGATGATGCTGCCCATGTTGCTGTCGGCGAGCCGGGCCAGCTCGGCGACGTGCCGGGTGACCGGCGTGTCCGCCTCGAGGCCGTCGGGGTCGACGAGGATCACCGTGGCATTGGCCCTGCTGGTGAACTGGGCGGCGGCGAAGTCCATGGCGCCGGTGAGCGAACGGTCGTCCTGCACCGAGACGTTGGTCCGCAGATCGCGCAGCCCTGTGGCCCTGGTGTAGATCCAGAACGGCATGCTGCTGCGGCGCGGCTGGGTGGCCGCCTCGCGCAGCAGCCGCAGGGCGCGCTGCTGCTCGATGGTGCGCATGCCGATCACCGGCACGCGGGCGGAGATGTAGCTGTCGAGGTGGTGCAGGCTCTCGGCGTAGTTCGACATACGGATTCGGGCCTTCGCGGGAGTGGGCGGGCGTGCGTGCGTGTGTGCCTGCGGATCAGTCGGGGATGACCCGACGCCGTGGTGCGGCGGCCGGGTCGTAGGCCCAGGGGTCCGGCGCGGCGGCGGACGGCGCCGGTGGCGGCCCTTGGCCGAGGACTCCGGTGAGCGCGTTGTCGCGCAGGGTGCGGCGCAGCCGCTCGACCGCACGCGGGTCGTCGCCCCGCCGTTCCGCGTCGTCCAGGAGCCGTTCCAGCTGGTCCTGGATCTGGGGGATCTGCCGGTCGACAAGCTCCGTCATGCCCTCGCGCAGCTTCTGGGGCAGTCCGGGGTGTCCTGCCATGGCGCGCACGGCCTGCAGTCCGGCCCTCGCCTGGGCCAGTTCACGGCCGTAGGAGAACTCGTCGCGCGCCGACGACATCGCCCGGCCCAGCTTGTCGGCCCAGGACCTGAGCCGCCGGTCCAGGGCGCGGCCGACGTGCAGGGTGAGCCGCTGGACCGTCGCCCCGTCGAACTGCTCCTCGGCGATCGCGGGCAGCGCGGCGGGGTCGACGGGCTCGAACTCCTCCCAGCGGCGCAGGAATTCCACCCAGGCGCCGTACGTGCCGCCGTCGCCCCAGAGTCCGCTCACGCGGAGCTGCCGTTGCTGCCGTTGCTGCCGGAAATGCCTGAGCTGCCCGTGCTGCCGGGGCGCCGCACCACGGTCTCACCGGGCGGCAGCGGCTCCCAGTCCGGCAGGCCTTCGGCGATCCGGCGGAGCCGGTTGGTGACGCGCTCGCCCTGCGGGCGGCTTGTGGCCGCCCACGGGGACTGCTTGGCCTGGGGCGACTGCTGCGGCTGCGGGGGGATGCTCATCAGGACCTCTCCTTGACGACGGTGCGGCCCTCGAAGGGCGAGCCGCCCTGGGTCGCGGTGGCCAGCGATCCGATCAGCTCACGGCAGTCCGCCTCCACCAGGTCGGCGGCCCGGTACTTCTCGTACCAGTCGGTCAATTCGGCGGCAGCACCGCGCAGTTGATGGAGCGAGTCCGTCTTGGCCTGCTCCAGGAACAGCCGTGCACTGTCCTGGATCCGCTTGGCGGCCTGCGCGCCGTTGTAGAGGAAGAGCCCCCAGACGGCGCCGGTGACCGCGGCGGCGACGAGCGCGAAGCCGATGTTGATCGCCCCGACGAGCAGCAGGATCCCCGCGAGCACGGCGACCAGCGGCGCCACCTTGCGGGCCATGGGATACGCGAGCGAGGCGATGAACGGCGCCATGTGCTGGTCCCAGTGAGCCCTGAGCGACGCCTCGTTCTCCTCCAGCTTCCGGGTGAACGAACCGACCCACGGCGGCAGTTGGAAGGTCTGCGCACCGACCGTGTGGGCCGTGCCGAACTGCGCCGTCACGTCCTGAGGCACCGACTTGCGGTAGTCGCGGGTGAAGGCGGTGTGCGCCCGGAAGAACCACTCGTTGCAGGCGGCGACGGCGAGCCGCTGGGTGGCGGCCGACGTGCCGATCGCCGACGGGTTCAGCGCCGCCGTGGTCTGCACGGTCAGATAGTCCAGCGTCTCCTCGTACGAGGCGGAGTCCGCGTCCGACGCCTTGCGGGCCGCGACGACGTCGCCGTCATGGCCGACCACCGCGTGGTTGAAGGCCAGGTCGCGGCGGAGCGGCAGCTCTTCGTTGTCGTACTCGGAGACGAGCCGGTCGAGGATGTCGTCGACGGCGTCCTCGACGCGCTCCGACGGCTCGAACTCACGGTTCATGATGGCCCGGTACTTGTCGAGCACGACCTGCTGCGCGCGGGACGAGCTGAGCGCCGAGTCGAGGTAGGGCCACTGCGGAGAGACCGCGGCAAGGCGCGGGAACTCGGCCTTGGACGACGGTTGCCGCTGCGCGTCGAGCTCGTCGCGCCACCGGGTGACCTGCCGCGCCTGGGCGTCCGCGTCGTCCGCCAGGTGCTCGCGCCAGCCGGCCAGAGTGTCGTTGAGCAGTTCCCTGCCGACGAGGCCGAAGGCGCCCTGTGCGATGGACTCCAGGATGACGGCGAACTCCCGGCCGAGCGCCGCCGGATCCTGGGCAAGGAGGTAGTGCCGCAGCCAGCGCACCGCGGACTCCTTGCGGCCCTGGCGGCGCAGCACGAGGGCGAAGAAGAGCGAGGTGCGGTCCGGGGAGCGCCGGAACGCCTCATCGACGCCCCGCTCGCACAGCGTCCGGTCGTCGGCCGACCAGGAGGCGAGCGCCACCAGGGCGGGCGCGAGCCAGTAGCGGGGCGTCTGGATCATCAACTGGTCGCTGACCATCCGGACGTTGTCCTCGGACACCAGACCCACGTCGAAGGCCTGGAGCATCCCGACCGCGGTGCGCCGCACCGTCTTGTGGTGGCCGAACTCGTGGTCCACCTGGTCCTGGATGACACCGATCCGGGTCTCGGCGCGCTGCACGTTCGCGGTGAACTCGGCCTTCTTGGCGAACGCGAGGAACTCGTCGCGCAGCTGCTTGAGTTCGCTGCGGGTCTGCTGCTGATTGTTCTCGACGGTCGCTACCTGGCCGGACACCGAGCTCACCTGCTCGCCGAGCCGGACCACGAGGTTGCTGACTGCCTGCACCTGACGGCGCAGCGTGTAGTCCACCTCGGACATACGGGTCTCCGATCACACTGCTCTGTGGCTGTTCCGCTGTTGGGGAGGGTCGTACTGAGAGATCAGGGGGGCGGGGATCAGGGGGGGCGGGGATCAGGGACGCACCACGGTTCTGTCGGGGAGCACCGGCAGGATCAGCCCGCCGTCGTACACCTCGATGTATGCGTAGCCGCCGGACCGGGCCAGCATCCGGGCCTGCCCGAAGGGCTCCGGCATCGCCTCGCGCGGGGAGTAGTGCCGCAGGATGACGCCGAACAGATCGAGTACGTGGTCGATGTACGGCGGGCCGAGGTAGCAGCGGGCGACGAGCCCGAGCGGGATGCCGCCGTACGACGTCCGGTACTCCTCGCCGATCCACTCCGCGAGCTGCCGCCGGGCCTGCTCGTCGAGCCCCGCGTCGAGCCGGGTCACGGCCTCGCGCAGCGGCTCGGACCGCGCCCGGTAGAGCTCGCGCCGCCGTGGACCCGCCGGGGCCGGTGCCTGGCGGGGCGACGCAAGGCCGGGGACCTGGATCGGCCCGCCGGTCCCCACGATCCGTCGTGGTCGCTCTATGTGCCCCATGTGTCCCCCGAGAGTCATGGGTTCGTGGTCCGTGAAGGATAGTGATGCCACGTCAATAGTGCGACCTGACATGAACATTGGCACCACGATGACCCAACTGCGGCCGGAAGACGCCCCGTTCCCGACCAGTCCGGCGAACACCGGTGGCCGGTGGCACTGTCAGACTCTCCGCCATGGGGACGATCTATGCGCTCCTTGTGGGCATCAACGACTATCCGGCGCGGACGGCGACGCCGCTCGCCGGATGCGTCAACGACATCACGGAGGCCCGGCGGCTCCTCGCGGACCGCGCGGGCGAGACGGCGGACGTGCGGGTCCTGTTGGACTCCGAGGCCACGACCGCCGCCGTCACGGACGCCGTCGAGCGGCACCTGGGGGCCGCGGGCCCCGGCGACACGGCCCTGTTCTGGTTCTCCGGGCACGGCACGCAGTCGCGGGCGAGGGGCGCCGATCTGCTCGTCGAGTCCACGGGCCGCAACCAGGCCCTCGTCTGCGTGGACGGACCGCTGCCGGACAAGACCCTGGGCGCCCTGCTCGACGCGGTTGCCGTGCGGGGCGCGCACACCGCGGCGGTCCTGGACTGCTGCTACTCCGGGGGCGCGACACGGGAATCGGAACTGACCGCGCGGTACGCGCCGCCGGGTGCGGAGTGGGACTTCACGGGGGCGGGGGCACGGGACGTACCGATCCCGGAAGGGCCCGCCCGGCATGTGCTCCTCGCCGCCAGCAGGCTCAACCAGCTGTCGTACGAAGGGGACTTCGCGGGGCGCAGACACGGGGCCTTCACGCACGCGCTGCTCGGCGTCGTGCGGGACGCGGGCCCGGACGCGACCTACCGCGAGCTGCTCGCCACGGCCGACGCCCGGCTGCAGCGCTCCGGCGGCGGGCAGCAGCCGGTGCTCTACCCGGCGGAGCCCGGCGGCGTGGCGGACCTGCCGTTCCTCGGCGGGACGGTCTCGCGCACGCCGAGCCCGTATCTGCTGCGGTGCGGCGCGGACGGCTGGGAGGTGGACTGCGGGAGCGGGCACGGGCTGCGGGACGGGGCGGGGGCTTCGGGGACGGAGTTCACGGTTCTTCCGGAGGCTCTGGCGGAGGGGGGTGCCGGTTCCGTCGTGCGGGCGCGGGCCGTGCACAGCCATCGCACGCTGGTCGACCCGGTGGAGTGGGTGCCGTCCGCCGCGCGGGCGTACCCGGTGGCGCTTTCGGCGCTCGCGCTGCCACCGGCGACGGTGGCCGTTTCGGGCCCCGACTCCCCTTCGGCGGCCCGGCAGTTGGGCGACCTGCTCGCCTCGGCCTCGCCGCTGCTCCGGGTGGTCGGCACGTCGCGCGATGCGGGGGATCTGCACTTCCGGGTCGAGGTCCGGGGCGCGTTCGCCCATGTGCTGCGGCGCGACGGGTCGCCGTTCGTCGCGCCGCTGCCGCTCGCGGACCCGGCGCGTGTCGCGGACTGCCTCGTCCATCTGACCCGCTGGCACCAGCTCCGCGACCTGACGTCGCGGCCCTCTCCCCTGGACGGGCTCGTGCGGGTGTCGATCCGGCCGTGGGACACCCGGGATGACGCCGGCACGGAGCTGCTTCCGGACGGCAGCGGGGAGATCGTCTGCCCCTATACGCCGGGGCCCGGCGGCCCGGAGCGCCCCTGGGTCTCCATCCGGCTGCACAACCGCTCTCCCGACCGGCCGCTGTGGTGCGCACTGCTCGACCTGACCGACAGCTACGAGAGCGGGGCGGGGCTCTACCCGGGGCACTTCATCGCCCCGGGGCACACGGGGTACGCCCTCGACGACCAGCCGGTGCAGCTTTCGCTGCCGGCGGGGCGGGCCGTCGTGGGCGGGGCCGATGTCCGGGACTGGCTGAAGCTGGTGGTGGCCGAGGGGGAGCTGAATACGGTGCCGTTCCATCTGCCCGCGTGGCGCGCGGACGGTGCGGCCGCGGCTGCCCGTACGGACGTGGTGGCCGCGGGGGACGGGGTCTTGCGGTTCGCTCCCGCCGCCGGGTCGGCCACCGGGAGCCGGGACTTGGGGCGGGTCGACGGGGCGGGGGTGGGGCTGTGGGCGACGCGGACGGTTCCCTTGCGGACGGTGGTGCCATGCTCCAGCCCGTCGAGGGGGTCCCTCCCTGCTCTTTAAGAGCTTGGGGGAGTTTGAGGACGAACTCGGCGGAGCCGGTGATCTGCGGTACTCACGGCCGGCGCTCACCGATTCACTGGCCGAGATGCGTAAATCCCGCCCAGCCACTCAAGTCATCGGGATCCAACGCCGCCGCCCGCTCCCGCAGCAACGAAGGCAACTCCGGGGGCAGTTCACGGCCCGGGTCCAGGATCCACAGCTGGGCCCGGCGCAGCGCCTTGGCCGGCGGCTCGCCCTCGGCGCGCAGAAAGTGGTGCGTCAGGAACATCAGGACCGACGTCGCGTCGTCCGGCACCGGCCACAGCGAACCGATCACCGACCGCGCCCCCGCCACCAGGAACGCCGTGGACAGCGTGTACGCCTCGTTGTGACCGCGCCCCGAGACATGGCTGCGGCAGGCCGCGAGCAGGACGAGGCCGAGCCGCCCGCGGCCACCGCCGCTCAGCGCCTCCGTCAGCTCCTCCGCCGCCAACTCCCCGCCGTGCAGCGAGAGATAAGCGGTGCCGCGCTCGTTCCGTGCCACCGCCGCGTGGCAGGCCAGGTGCAGCACGGCGCCGCTGTCTTCGGCGCCCGAGCGCAGCCAGGTCAGCACCTCGTGCGGGGTGCCCGCGCCGTCGGCTCTGCCGCCGCTCCGGGTGCCGAGGAACTGCCCTTCCGGGTAGAAGGCCCGCTGCACGGCGTCCGCCTCCTCGCCCGCGTACCGCAGGTCCCCGGTCGGGTTGCCCACCACCAGTGCCTGTCCGGTATGGGTGACCGCGGTGCGCGCCGCCACGTCGCAGAGCAGTCGGGCGGACGCCGCGTACGAGATCTCCGCGTCCTGCACCGCGTACCTGCGGCTCCCGCCGTCCCGCTGGTCCCACGCGGCGTGCCAGGGCACCAGGCCGAGCGCGCCCATCGGGACGAGCACCAGACGCGGCACGCGACCTGACGGCAGGGCGAACGCGTCGAACAGCGGTCGCATCGCCGCGTACCAGGCCCAGCCGCACAGCCGGTCGAGCCGCTCGCGCAGGGAGGGCCGCCCAGCAGCGACGTACCCCTGCACCGGCCCCATGTCCCGCGCCCCGCCACTCGCGGGCGCGTACGTCCTGAGCGGCGCGGCGTCCTCCCGCAGCTGCGGCAGCGGCACGGAGTGCGCGTCACCGCCGTTGGTGACGACGACGGCGGCGCCGCCTCCGTCGTCCGACGCGGGCACCAGGTAGACCAGCGCGTCCTTGCCCAGGGTGCGCAGCGCGGTGGCGATCTCGGCGGGCGTCGGCGGGTCGAGGAGCCGGTCCTGCGGGGTGCCTTCGCCCGGGGGTGCCTCCTCGCCGGTGAGGGCGGACAGGACGCGGCGGCGCAGGGCGCTGGGGACGGCCAGCGGGGCCTGGGCGGCGGAGAGCGGATCCGGGGCCTCGTCCGCGGTGCCGCCCGCGTCCCGCCACTCGGCGGCCAGATCGTCGCGGCCTGCCGCGGCGAGGCGTTCGGGCACGCTGCTCGTGGTGGTCGCGGCGTGCAGGACCAGACCCCGGCAGGCGTCAAGTGCCCGCACCGCTTCCTCGGGGGCGTTGTCGCGCAGGCACCACGCGGCGACTTCGAGCGCCGACCCCGTCGCCTTCGCCGCCGCCTGCGTCGCGTGGTCGGTGCCGGACTGGAGCAGCGCCGCCCAGGCGTGGCCGCGCAGCGCGTCGAGCCCGATGCGGCGGGCGTTCGCGCGGTCGTCGTGGCGCGCCGATGCGCGGGTGCGGTAGGCACGGGCGAGGCCGAGCGCGGTGGAGGAGTAGAGACGGTGTTCGGGGCCACCGATGGCGCCGAAGGTGTACTCGAACATGGTGATGCCACGGGCGAGATGGCGGTCGCGGGCGCGCGGGTCGCGCTGGATTCCGGCGAGCGCGCAGTGGCCGGTGCCGAGGCAGTTGGCGTACCGCAGCTTGCTGTCGCTGCCGTCGTCGACCAGGTCGTGGGCCTCCTGGACAAGGTCGAGGGCTTCGGCCAGGTCGGCGGCGTTCAAGGTCCTGCCGGCCCGCGCGAAGCGGGCGACTCCGCTGTCGCCGAGCACCCAGGCCCGGTGGTCGCGGGGCAGCCGGGCCGCGTCCCTGCGCAGCCGCGCCGCGGTGGGGCTGCCGACGAGCGGCGGGGCGGGCGGCTCACCGAGCCGGTCGGCGAGGTCGTCGCGGAGCATCCGGTCGAGCTCGACGAGCGTCCACAGCTCGGCGCGGGACGGGTCATCGGGGTCGAGCGCGGCATGCGCCTCGATGACATGGGCCCGGTGCCGGTCGGCGGTGGCGAGATCACCGTCCCGGATCGCGTTCTGGGCGTCGAAGGACGCCTGCTGTGCGTCCATGACGCGACGCATGTGCGGGGAGAGCCGGGGGTTGTCCCGCAGCTCCCGCCAGCCCGCGCGGGCCGCCTCCACGTCGTCCGCGCCGCCACCGGTCTGCCCCCGGTGGCTGGTGGCCATGATCCTCGCGAGGTCGAGCCCGTGCCCGCCGGCTCCGCCGCCCGCCCGCGCCCCCGCCGCCTCGGCCTGCGCGAAGTGGTCGAGGACCGCGTCCATGCCGCCGCCCGAGCCCGCCATCTCGTCGACCATGCGGGCCGTACCGGCCGCCATGTGCGCGATGCGCTGCCACTCCGGGTCGTCCTTGGCGTGGTCGAGGGCGGCCGCCACCAGCTCGTCCTTCTGCTCGGCGGTGACGTGGTCGCCGTGCGGGTCGAGGACCCGCAGATGGGCCAGCAGCATCGCTGCGGCCCTCGCCCGGTCGGGGCCGGGTTCCTCCGCGCTCCACCGCGCGTACGCCTCGTCGAAGGCGGCCGCGATGCGTTCGGGCCCGAAGCCCGCGAAGAGACCGGGGAAGTCCTCCCCGTCGCCCCCGCTGAAGTCGAGGAACGTACGGCCTTCCTCCACGTCGTCGATGAACTCGCCGTACAGCGCCGTGAAGTCGTCGTCCCGCGCGGGCGTCCCTTCGCCGTCCGCCTGCTGTCCGCCCTCGTGCCGGGCCCAGGCGGCGAGGAGGCGTGCCATCTTCCGCACTTCGGGGTGCGCCTGTTCGTCCGCGAGGACGATCCCGGCCGCCTCCGCGGCGTCCGCCACGCGCCGCGGATCGGGGTCGTCCCCGTGGCGGGCCTGCTGGAAGAACCCCAGGAGGATCGCCGTCGCCGTGACCTTGCCGTCCCGTTCCGGCCGCCACTCGGTGACCGCTCGCCGCAGCAGGGCGATGCCCCGGTCGCAGCCCGCCGCGTCGCCGCGGGCCGCGGCCCGCTCGTAGAGCAGCCGCCCGAAGCCGTCGAGGAACTGCGGCAGCAGCTGCTCCTTCACCCCGGGCCTTGCGAGGAGCGTCTTCAGTTCGACCTCGCCCGCCGCCGCGTGCGCGTGGTCCTGCCAGGAGGTCCAGATCAGGATGCGGGCGAAGACGGCGTTGCACTCCGCCTCCCGGACCCACGGCGGTTCCTCGCCGGTGCGCTGCCGTGCGTCGCGGACCGCCGTGCCGAACGCGTCGCGGGCCTCCTCCAGTTCGTCCCGGTCGACGGTAAGACGACCGTGGATGAGCAGGACGACGCCCAGCCTGTGCCGGACGAGCGGCAGGTCGATGGAGGGCGGCGCGGCTTCGAGCACCGCCCGGCAGTGGACGGCTGCGGCCACCGCGTCATCGGCGCCACCGCCCAGCAGGCAGCGTTCGAGCCGCAGGCGGCTCAGCGTCTCCCACAGGTTGACGGCCTGTTCACTGCCCGCCTCCAGGACGCCGTCGGCGTCCGAGCAGCGGCGCAGGGCCTCGTGCAGCAGCTCGGCCCGCTCCTCGCGGGGCGCGTCCTGCGGGGCCCGCGTGTACCGCTCGGTCGCGCAGAGGGCCAGCAGGTGGGTCCCCAGGACGCGGACTTCGTCGTACGCCGGATCGTCGGCGGACAGCGACCCGGTGCCGGAGAGCAGCAACTCCCAGCAGTCGTCGATGAGTTCGCGCGACGGCTCGATGTCGTACTGGAAGGCCCGCACGTGCGCGTACACGATCCGCCAGGCGGGCCAGTCGCCGTCCGTGCCCGGTGCGGCGAAGGCGAGCCCGAAGGCGTCCGCCGCGAGGTACAGGTCATCCGTTCCGGAGGCGCCGCCGGAAAGCAGGTGGATGCGGTAGCTCAACTCACCTGCGTACGCACACAGTTGGGGTGCGCCGGGGTCGTCGGACGCCAGCCCCGCGAGATGGTCGAGGAGCTCGGTGCGCTCCGCTTCGAGCTCCGCCAGGGTGTTCTCTTCGGGCACGGGGAACCTTACGTATCGAGAGGGCTCAGGGTGCAAGTCGCGCATGGTACGGCTGCAGAACGGAGTTGAGCCACTGCTCGCCCTCCGCCGTGCCGAAGTCCACGCCGCTCTCGTCGACGGGCTCGACGGCTCCCCGCGGGCACCGGTCCCCGAACAGCAGCACCGTCCGGTCACCCGGCTCCCGCTTCGACGACCAGACGAAGCCCTGCGCCCACGGGTCGGTGTGCCGGCGGATCCAGTGTGCCCAGTCGCGCGTGTACGCGTAGTCGATCGCCTCGGTCTGCACGAGCCAGCTGTCCTGGTGGACGGCGGCCAGGTCCTGCGCGGTCATCAGCGACACCACGGTCACGTCGGTGGTGAGCCGGAGCGTCGACAGGCGCCGCCCCTCGACGCTCACGCGCGGCAGCAGCCGAGGGCCGCCCGCCGGGTCGAAGGGGAGGGAACGCAGCAGGGTCTCGCAGACCGCGGCCGCCGGGCTGAGGCCCGCGTAGAGGTAGCCGTAGGGGTCACAGGCCGTGCCGTCGAAGCGGCCGCCGCCGTAGAGGCAGTGCGCGGGGTGCGGGTTGAAGGCGGCGGCGTCCCGGTGGGACTTGTGTACGCGGTGCAGGAGCGTGCCCCGCGCGAGGGTGACCTTGGCGGGGGCGCCGTTCATGGCTTCCGGCGGGCGGTAGTTGGGCACGGTCACTCACCCTCCATCAAGAACCGCGCGGTGTCCGCGAGTTGGCGGTCACGCCCGGAGCCGAGGAGCTTCGCGGGTGGCGTGCCGAGCCAGGCGTTGGCGGAGAGCCACCAGTCGGCGGCGCCCCACGGGTCCCGGTCGGCGGCGAGCAGCGCGTTGACTTCAAGGACGACCAGCCAGGGCATCGCGTCCTCGGAGAACTGGAAGCTGGGCAGGCGCGGCAGGCCGCCTGCGCCCGGCAGCCGGATCAGCTCGGGGGCGAACGGATTGCCGCCGTGCCGAAGCACCGTGTCGGCGTCCAACGCCGGTGCCGCGAGCAGGCGTTCACGGACCGGGCCGAGCACGGGGCCGACCATGCGGTGCCCATCGATCAGGAGCACGGCGAGGTCCTCGACGCGGAACCCCTGATAGCTGAGGCCATCGCCGGTCATCCCTTCGAGCTCGGCGTCCAGGGTGAGCCGCGCCTCTCCCCCGGCCCCGAACTCCTCCGGCAGCCGCTCACGCAGCAGCGCCGCCGCCCGCTCTGCCGCGTCCCGCCGGGCGTCGTCGTCCGTGCCACGGCCGCGTACGACGTCGAGGTACGCGGCGAGGCGGTCGCGCAGCGGCTGGTCGAGCCGGTCGGCGATACGGTCCCAGAGCGCGGCGGCGGCCGCGAGCACGGCGTACGGATTCACGGGTTCCCCCTGTCGTCGTGGACACCCCCGGCGTCACGGACACCCCCGGCGTCACGGACACCCCCCGCGTCACGGACAGGCCCAGCGTCACGGACACCCCCCGCGTCACGGACACCCCCCGCGTCGCGGACAGGCCCGGCGTCACGGACACCCCCGGCGTCGCGGACAGGCCCGGCGTCACGGACACCCCCGGCGTCACGGACACCCCCGGCGTCGCGGACAGGCCCGGCGTCACGGACACCCCCGGCGTCGCGGACACCCTTGCCGCTGTGGACACCGCTGCCGTCGCCGCCGAAGCCCCTGCCGTCCCCGACACCCGGCCTGGCATACCCGGCAAGGAGGCGCTCGATGAGGTCGGCGCGCGCATGGCGGCGTACGACGAAATGGATGTCCCATCCGGCGCCGCGGGCGAGTTCCGCCTCCACGGCCGCCCACAGCGCGCCGAAGCTCTCCAGCGGCGGGAGGCCGCCGCGGCCCGCGCCCAGCAGCGGCAGGCAGATGGAGGTGAGCGGCGGGTCGCTCGCGCGGGACTCCTCGGCGAGCAGTGCAAAGGCGCGGGCCACGCCGCGGGTCACATCGGCGGGCTGTACGTCGTAGTCATTGGTCTCGGGGCGGGGCACGGCCACCGCCACGTGGTAGATCCGCCGCACACCCTGCCCTGCCAGGGCTCCGGACGAGGTGGCGACGACGGTGCCCGGCAGGGCCGCCCGGCCCGGTGCTCCGTGCCGGGCGGCCCACCCCCGTAACTCATCGTGGACATGGTCCTCGACGAGTCCCCCCGCCGGGTCCTTGAGGGCGCCGGCCCGCCGCAGCGTCGCCGAGACCGACGACTTGTAGGCGGCGGGCAGCGCGAAGTACGTGTTGGACGGCGAGACGACGACGTCGACGTCCCGCAGCAGGTCCACGGAGTGGACGTGCACGGTGACGGTGACGGCGCGGCCGTGCAGCGCGAGCCGCAGCTCGCGGTGGGCCGCGGGCAGCCGGGACGGTTCGCCGGTCGTGGTGTCATCGCGGACCCGGCCCGCGATGCCGACGAGCTGCTCGGCTATCTGCCCGAGCACCATCAACTCGTGGTGTTTGCGGAAGCGTTCGACACTGACCCCGTACACCTGGGCCGCGCGCCTGCGCCGGTCGGCGGCCGGCCAGTCGCGGGTGCCCTGGGCGAGTCCGAGGCTGTACTCGGCGGCGGTCTGGAGGCTGCCGCCGCCGATGCCCGCGACGGCGGTCCGCAGCAGCCGCTCGACGGCACCGGCGGACAACTCGCCGTTGGCAGCGGGCAGTTGACCGGCGATGCGGATCAGCTCGGGCGTGTCCGTCTCGCGCAGTCTGACGATTCCGGCCCGCCGCACCTTCCTCACCTCCTCCAGTACCAATCCGTGATCGGGCATGTGAGGAGGGGGTGACATGGCGGCAAGGATCGCACCGGCGTCACACCCGTCACAAGCCCGTTCGGTTCTCCCCTCGCCTTCCATTGCACAGCGGCGGCCGGTCGGACTCCGGGCACGCGCAGGGCGGAAACCGGTCGTGCGGGGGCTTCGCCCAGGTGCGGTGGCGGCGGAAAAGGACGACGATGGACCTTATAGAGGCCGCGACGCGATCACCATCCCTGAGGGGGCATGGAGATGCGTCATGCGCGTCCACAAGGTTCGCCCCGACATCAGCGCCCTGAGCGACAGTCTTGAAGTACCGGGGATCGGACACATCCCCGTCAACGCCTTTGTGCTGCACGCCTCCCAGCCCGTGGTCGTCGACACCGGCCTCGGGCTGCCCGACCGGAACTTCCTGGAGTCGCTCGCTACCGTCATCGATCCCGCCGACGTCCGCTGGATCTGGCTCACCCACCCGGACCGGGACCACACCGGCGGGATCTTCGATCTGCTCGTCGCGGCGCCCAAGGCACGGGTCGTGACCACGTTCGCGGGCGCGGGGATCATGTCCTGTGAACGTCCGCTGCCGCTCGACCGCGTCCATCTGCTCAACCCGGGGCAGTCGCTCGACGTCGGCGACCGCACCCTCACGGGGTTCAGGCCGCCGCTCTTCGACAACCCGGCCACGGTCGGCTTCTTCGACAGCAAGTCAGGGGTCTGCTTCAGCTCCGACTGCTTCGGCGGGCCGATGGCCAGCGAAGAACTGGCACAGGCCGACGACGTCCGCCAGGTCCCCGTCGAGGATCTGCGGGCCGCGCAGCTGCTCTGGGCGACGGTCGACAGCCCCTGGGTGCAGGTCGTGGACCCGGTGAAGTTCCTGGACAGCTTCAAGCCGCTGCGGGACGGCGCACCCGACCTCATCCTCTCCACCCATCTGCCGGCGGCCCGCGGCATCTCCGGGACGATGATGGACACCCTGGGCTCGGCGGCCGGCGCGGCACCGTTCGTGGGGCCCGACCAGGCGGCTCTTGAGCAGATGCTGGCCGGATTCGAGCCCGCGGGCGGGCACCCGGTCGCGACGTGACGGGCAGGCACCCGGTCGCGACGTGACGCGTCATGACGAGGGCGCTGCTAGACGAACAGACTCACCACAGCCGCCACCGCGAACCCGGCCACCGAAAGCACCGACTCCAGGACCGTCCACGTCTTCAGCGTGTCCCGCTCCGAGATGCCGAAGTACTTCGCCACCATCCAGAAGCCGCCGTCGTTGACGTGCGAGGCGAAGATCGAACCCGCCGAGATCGCCATGATGACCAGGGCCACGAACGCCTGGGAGTGGTCGCCCTCGGAGAGGAGGGGGGCCACGATGCCCGCCGTCGTGACGATCGCGACCGTCGCCGAGCCCTGAGCGACGCGAAGGACCAGGGAGAGCAGGTAGGCGAGGACGATGATCGGCAGGCCGACGTCCTGGAAGGTGTCCGAGAGGGCCGCGGCCACGCCGCTCGCCTTGAGGACCGCGCCGAAGACACCGCCGGCGCCGACCACCAGGAGGATGTTGCCGACCGGCTTCAGGGACGAAGTCGACACCGTCTCAAGGGACTTGCGGGACCAGCCGCGCCGGATGCCGAGCAGGTAGTACGCCATCAGGAGCGCGATCGTCAGGGCCACGAACGGGCTGCCGAAGAACTCGATCACCGAGCGGAAGGAGTGGGGTATCCCCTGCTCGGAGCTTGTCGAAGAGCTTGGGGAAGGGTCGAAGGCGATCGACGAGAACGTCGCGAGGAGGATCAGGAGCAGCGGCGTACCGATGATCGCGAAGACCGTGCCGAGCGGCACCGGCTTCTCGCGCGGCTCGACGCCGGCGGCGCGCTGCTCGGCGACGACCGCCGCCTTCGCCTCGTCGGCGGCCTCGACCATGTCCTGCGGGACGGGCACGAAGATGCGCTTGCCGACCCAGGCGGAGAAGACCCAGGCGGCAAGGACGGCCGGGATGCCGCAGACGATGCCCATGAGGATGACCCAGCCGAGGTCCACGTGCAGGAGTCCCGCTGCCGCCACCGGGCCCGGGTGCGGGGGCAGGAACGCGTGCGTCATCGACAGGCCCGCGAGAAGGGGGAGGCAGTAGAGCAGGATCGACTTGCCGCTGCGCTTGGCCGCCGCGTAGACGATGGGGGCCAGGACGAAGATGCCTACGTCGAAGAAGACCGGGACGCCGAAGATCAGGCCGGTCAGGCCCATGGCCAGGGGCGCGCGCTTCTCGCCGAACATGCCGAGCAGGCGGGATGCCAACACCTCGGCGCCGCCCGACACTTCGAGGATCGCGCCGAGCATCGTGCCGAGGCCGATGATGATCGCCACATGGCCGAGGATGCCGCCCATGCCCGACTCGATGACCGAGACGGCGTCGGACTTCTGGACGGTGCCGAAGAGTTCGGTGACGGAGAGTCCGGCCGAGAGGCCGACGACTATGGAGACCGCAAGCAGCGCGACGAAGGGCTGCAGCCTGACCTTGATGATCAGGAAGAGGAGCAGGACGATGCCGAGCGCGGCGACGGTCAGCAGGCCTGCCGTGCCGTCGATCAGGGTGAGGATTCCGCCGGTGTGGGGTGGGGGCTCGGCGGGGGCGGCGGCCGCGAGAGCGGCGAAGGGGGACGGGGACATCTTTGACCTCGTAAGTGCATACGGCTTTCAGGGCAGGGGGGATCACGGCGCGGCGCCTTGGGGGGAGTTGGCGCCGCGCCGTGAAGACGTACGGCTTGCGGGATGCTCAGAACGTCGGGCGGATCAGCCCAGGACGGCGAGCGCGTCGATCTCGATGAGCAGGCCCGCCGGGAGACCGACGTAGACCGTCGTACGGGCCGAGGCGGGGGCCTTGAGGCCCTGCTCCTCGAAGTACTCGTTGTAGATCTTGTTCATCTCCGCGAAGTGGTCGACGTCCGTGAGGTAGACCCGCATCATCATCACGTCGTCCCAGGTCGCGCCGCCCTCTTCGAGGATCGCCTTGACGTTGGCGAACGTCTGGAGGGTCTGCTCGCGCAGGGTCGGGCCCGCGGGGGTGGGGGCCTTGCCCTCCTCGGCGGGGAGGAAGCCGACCTGCCCTGCGACCTGAAGGATGTTGCCCTTCTTCACGCCGTGGGAGAACTTCGCGGGCGGGGTGGTGTGGGTGGCCGGGGTGAGGGCTGTCTTCACGGTGTTCTCGGTCATGGCTGGTTCAGGCTTCCTTGAGGGGTGACTTGCCGGAGTACTCCCGGCTGATGGCGTCCGCCGTACGGCGCACCAGCGGGAGCAGCGTGAGGAGTTCCTCGGCGGTGACGACGACATTCGGCGCGGAGACCGACATGGCGGCGACGACCCGGCCGTCCGCACCGCGGATGGGGGCCCCGATGCAGTTGATGGACTCCTCGTGGCCACCGAGGTCGGTGGCCCAGCCCTGTTCGCGCACTTTCTCCAACTCCCGCAGGAAAGCAGCGGCGTTGGGCGTCGAACGGGACGTGTACGTGGGGTAGTCGAGCTTCTCCGCGATGGCGCGGCGCTCGGCTTCGGGGAAGTCGGCGATGAGGAGCTTGGCGACGGCGGCGACCGTGATGGCCACCGGCTTCCCGATCCGCGAGTACATCCGCACCGGATAGCGGCTCTCGACCTTGTCGATGTAGAGGACTTCCTGCTCCTCGTAGACCGCGAGGTGCACCGTGTGGCCGCACTTCTCGTTGAGCGCGAGGAGGTGGGGGTGGGCGATCTCGCGTACGTCGAGGTTCTCGACGGCCTCCTGGGCGAGCGCGAAGAGACGGGCGCCCAGGCGGTAGCGCTGGTCGGACTGGCGGTAGACCAGGCCGTGTTCGTGGAGCGTGCGAAGGAGCCGCAGGGCGGTGGACTTGTGCACGTCGAGGCGTTCGGCGACCTGGCCGAGGTCGGCGGGGCCCTCGGCGAGCAGCGGCAGGATGGACAGGGCGCGGTCGACGGTCTGGCTCATGACGTAAGTACCTCCTGCGCGACTGCGTGGGCGGCGGCTGCGGTCCAGCCGGGGCCGAGGTGCAGTCTCTCCCAGGCGGCGGCGTCGAGGGCGGCGAGGTGGTCGGCGTGGTCCCGGGAAGGGGGCGTGGCGAGGTCGCCGGGGACGGTGAGGGCGGCGGCGGCCATGAGGTGGCCGTGGCGCAGCCGCTGCCCGATGGGGAGCTTGCGGAGTGTGGCGGAGAGGAACCCGGCGGCGAAGGCGTCCCCGGCCCCGACGGCCGCGACGACGTCTACGCGCGGCGCGGGCTCCTCGTAGCGGGTGCCGTTGCCGCCGAACGCGACGGCGCCGTCGGCTCCCCGCTTGACGACGAGGAGTTGCGGCTCGGGCAGGGCGGCGCGGATCGCGTCGGGGCCGCCGGTGATGCCCCAGGCCTCGGCGGCCTCGTCCTCGCCGACGAAGACGACGTCGGCGTCGCGCGCGAGGTCGAGGAGCACCTCGGCGCCGCCGTCCGGCCACAGGCCCGGGCGGTAGTTGACGTCGAAGGAGACGCCGTCCGCTCCCGTCGCGGCATCCGTCAGCGCGCGCAGCAGGTCCAGGCAGTCCGCCGAGAGCGCGGCGGTGATGCCGGACAGGTGCAGGAGGCACCCGGAGCGCAGTGCGGCCTGGTCCACGTTGGCCGTGGACATCGCGGATGCGGCGGATCCGGCGCGGTAGTAGAGGACCTCGTGGGCGTCGGTGTCGCGGTCGTCGGCGGTGCGGAAGTAGATGCCGGTGGGGCGGTGCGGGTCGCGGGCGACTGCGGACGTGTCCACCCCATAGCGGGCGATCGCCTCGACGAGATGGTCGCCGAAGCCGTCGGCGCCGACCCGGCTGACCCAGCGGGTGCGGTGGCCCGCGGCCGCGAGCGCGCAGACGACGTTCGACTCGGCGCCGCCGATTCCGCGATCGAAGGAGGGGACGTCGGCGAGGCGGCCCGCGCGGGTGGGCAGGAAGGTGACCATGGACTCGCCGAGCGCCACTACATCGACGGCGCCGGCGCCGGTGCCGTCCGCGTAGCCCAGTTCTCCGTGTGCGGTCACTTTCGTCCAAGCCCCTTGCTGCTCCTGATCGGCTTTCCTGATCCGTTGACCCGGTGTTGGCTGGGATGTTAGACAGCAGTAAGCGACATACGCAATGACCGTTGCACATCCTGCAACGCACCTTTTCGAGGAGGCGCACATGGCCGCCGACAACGCCGACAGCACCGACAGCACCGTCGAAGGGGCGATCTCCCGACTGACCGCGGAGCTGGACCGGCTCACCGAGGAGCGGGTCGACCACCGCTTCAAGGCGCTGCCGCCGGACGCGGACGGCCTCACGGTCGGCGAGCTCGCGGCCCAGCGCCGCAACCTCTTCACGGGCGGCTTCACCACGCCCGTCCTCGCGCTCTCCGCCGAGCGCCTCGAGCACAACCTCGCGCTGATGGAGACGTACTCGGAGCGGCACGGCCTCGCCTTCGCCCCGCACGGCAAGACGTCCATGGCGCCGCAGCTCTTCGCCCGGCAGCTGGAGCGCGGCGCGTGGGGCATCACGCTCGCCGTCCCGCACCAGGTGCGGGTCGCGCGCGCCTTCGGCATCGAGCGGATCTTCCTCGCCAACGAACTGGTGGACGCGGCGGCGCTGCGCTGGCTCGCGGCGGAGCTGGACTCCGACCCCTCCTTCCGCTTCATCTGTTACGTCGATTCCGTCCCCGGCGTCGCCCTGATGGACGCCGCCCTTCGCGAGGCGGGTGCGACGCGTCCGGTCGACGTCGTGGTGGAGCTCGCCGCGGGCGACGGCGCGCGGACCGGCGTACGGACCGAGGACGAGTGCTTCGACATCGCCAACGCCGTCGCGAGCGCGGACACGCTGCGGCTCGTGGGTGTCGCCGGGTACGAGGGCGAGGTGCCGGACGCCACGCCGGAGCGGGTGCACGCATGGCTGCGCCGGCTCACGTCCCTCCTGGCCGAGTTCGACAAGACGAACCGGTTCGCCGATCTGGACGAGGTCGTCGTCAGTGCGGGCGGCAGTGCGTGGTTCGACGCGGTGGCGGACGTGTTCGCCGAGATCCCCGAACTGTCGGTGCCGGTCCTCAAGCTGCTCCGCTCGGGCGCGTACGTGTCGCACGACGACGGTCACTACCGCCACCTGACGCCGTTCAACCGCGTCCCGCAGGAGGGTGCCCTTGAGCCCGCCTTCCGGCTGTGGGCGCAGGTGGTCTCCCGGCCCACGCCGGAGCAGGCGTTCGCCAACGCGGGCAAGCGGGACGCGGCGTACGACCTTGATCTGCCGGAGGCGCAGGTCGTACGCCGGGACGGTGCGGACCGTCCCGCGACCGGCGTCACGGTCACCGGGCTCTCCGACCAGCACGCATGGATCCGAACGGACTCCTCGGCGGAGCTCTCCGTGGGCGACTGGATCGGCATGGGCCTGTCGCACCCGTGCACGTCCTTCGACAAGTGGCAGCTGATCCCTCTGGTCGAGGCGGACGGAACGGTCACGGACTACATCCGCACCTATTTCTGACGTGGGCGTCTAGGGGGCTCTCATCCCGCCCACCCGCCCATTACCCCGGGTGATGGGTGGGTGGGCGGGAAAATCCCGCGCCGAAGGCGCGGAAAGCAGACCACGGCGGAAAGCCGTCGACGGCGAACCACCCACACAAGAGAGAGGCACCCCCATGGACCTGGTCATCCAGGACGCCCGCGTCATCGACGGCACCGGGGGTGCCTCTTACCGCGCCGACGTCGGCATACACGAGGGCAGGATCAGCGTGATCCAGACGGAGGGTGGTGGCCCCCGCCCCTCGGGGTCCACCACCCTCGAAGCCCAGGGGCTCGCCCTCGCGCCCGGTTTCATCGACATGCACGCCCACAGCGACCTCGCCCTCCTCCGCGACCCCGAGCACACCGCGAAGGCCGCCCAGGGCGTCACCCTGGAAGTCATCGGCCAGGACGGGCTGAGCTACGCCCCGGTCGACGACCGCACCCTCGCCCAGGTCCGCCAGGCCATCACCGGCTGGAACGGCGACGGCAGCGACATCGACTTCGACTGGCGCACGGTCGGCGAGTACCTGGACCGCCTGGACCGCTCCCACGGCGGCCACGGCATCGCGGTGAACGCCGCCTACCTCATCCCGCAGGGCACCGTCCGCATGTACGCCCTCGGCTGGGACGACCGCCCCGCCACCCCCGCCGAGCTCGACCGCATGAAGCAGCTCGTGGCGGAAGGGATGCGGGAAGGCGCCGTCGGCATGTCGTCCGGCCTCACCTACACCCCCGGCATGTACGCGGACGACTCCGAACTCACCGAACTCTGCAAGGTGGTGGCCCGGTTCAACGGCTACTACTGCCCGCATCACCGCAGCTACGGCGCCGGCGCGCTCCAGGCGTACGAGGAGATGGTGAACCTCACGCGCACCGCGCACTGCCCCCTCCACCTGGCCCACGCCACGATGAACTTCGGCGTGAACAAGGGCAAGGCACCGGACCTGCTCGCCCTCCTCGACGAGGCCCTCGCGCAAGGGGCGGACATCACGCTCGACACGTACCCCTACACCCCCGGCTGCACAACTCTCGTCGCCATGCTGCCCAGTTGGGCCGGCGAAGGCGGCCCTGACTCCATCCTCGCCCGCCTCCAGGACGACGAGACCGCCGAGAAGATCCGCCACCACATGGAGGTCATCGGCGCCGACGGCTGTCACGGCGTACCCATCGAGTGGGACACGATCGAGATCTCCGGGGTCAGCGATCCCGGCCTGGCCTCCTGCGTGGGCAAGACGGTGCAGCAGTCTGCGGACGCCCGCGGCGAGGAGCCCTGGATCACCGCCCGCCGCCTGCTCATCAACGACAAGCTGGGCTCGACGATCCTCCAGCACGTCGGCCACGAGGAGAACGTCCAGGCGATCATGCGCCACCGCGTGCACACCGGCGGCAGCGACGGCATCCTGCAGGGCTTCAAGCCGCACCCGCGCGCGTACGGCACATTTCCGCAGTATCTCGGGCGCTACGCACGGGAGTTGGGCGTCATGTCCCTGGAGGAGACCGTCGCCCACCTCACCTCACGCCCGGCCGCCCGCCTCCGCCTCCCCGACCGGGGCGTCGTCCGCGAGGGCTACCGCGCCGACCTCGTCCTCTTCGACCCGGAGACGGTCGCGGCGGGCTCCACCTTCGACGCGCCCCGCACCCTGCCCGCCGGAATCCCGCACGTCCTGATCGACGGCAAGTTCGTCATGCGGGACGGTCGGCGCACGGACGTCCTCGCGGGCCGCGCGGTACGCCGCACTCCCTGAGGTCGATCTTGCTGTCTAGGCCGCGTGCCCTTCGAACCAGAGCGAACCGAGGTCGTGACCAGGGGTGAGGCGCACGTCCGAGTCGAGGGCCGCCGCAAGCAGCCTGAGCAGCTCCAGCGTCGGAGCGGTTCCGCCCTCTTCGATGCACTCGATGTCGTCCTGCTCCATGCCGGTGCGTTCGGCGAGCTGCGCCGAGCTCCACCCGAGCTCGGTCCGGCGGTCGTAGAGAGCCTTGCCGAAAGCCAGCGCCTCACGAATGGCAATCCGCTCCGGATCTTGCGTCTCGACGCCCGACGGAGTCCAACGGCTGTGCTGCCCGACCATCACGCCTTCCTCTCATACGTCGCGGTCACCGGTCCATGATGCTCGCTCTCACAGACTTTCTGGGCACGCACGGCCCGTCACACGAGGTGCCACATCCCGCAATCGAAGGCGCAACTCCCAGACTGGCCCTTCGAGATGATCGGCCCAGGGGCCACCCAACGCGGGCCCGAGCTCCGCCAGCAGTCCGACCGTCTCATCCACACGCTTGAAGTCATGGTCACTGAGACTGTCCAGCCACGCTCGCACCTCTGGCTCGATCTCGAAGCCGTGCAGGTCACTCATGCGATGAGCAACCCGGAGACGAGGGATACGTCACGCACGGCAGCGCCAGCTCGATCCACACCGTCTTGCCGATCCCGTACGGCCGGGGGTACGACCCCCACGCGTCGGCCAGCAGCTCCACCAGGGCAAGGCCCCGACCCGACTCGTCGTCCGGCCCCGCCTGCCTCGGGCACGGCAGCACGTCACTCGCGTCCGCCACCTCCACCCGGAAGACGTTCCCGTCCAGCACGCACCGCGCCCCGACCTCACGCCCCGCCGGGACTCGCCCATGCCGTACGGCGTTGGTCATCAGCTCGCTGAGCAACAGCACTGCCGTGTCCGCCACGTCGTCCGGGACCTTCCAGGCCCGCGCCTGCTCGGCCAGCAGTGACCGTGACCTGCCGACGCTGCGCGGATCGCGCGACAGCCGCCACTCAATCTCCCTCGGTAGAGGGGAAGTTGTGCGTTCCATGCCTCATACGCTGCCGGTCCGGGCATAGCCTTCTGGAGTATCGACACGGGTACAGAACGTAACCGTACCCACCGTGCACCAGAGGGGCGGGCGCGATGACCGAGGTGAACTCACAGCCGCCGATGGCCTGGCGTTACTGCGGCAACCAGGTCAAGCGGTGGCGGGAGCAGGCAGGGGTCACCCGCGAAGAGCTGTGCAAAGAGACCGGCTACCACTACGAGTACGTCAAGTCGATGGAGAACGGCAGACGCAAGCCGACGCTACGTCTGCTCCAGATCGCCGACGAGATGTGCGATGCGCATGGGCTGTTGCTGTCGGCGCAGGACTATCTAAAGCCGGAGCCGTTTCCGGCGCGGTCGCAGGAGTACATGCAAGCGGAAGCGGAGGCGATCGCTCTGCACTTCTACGCACCGCTGCTGGTTCCGGGACTCCTACAGACCGAGGAGTACGCGCGTGCACTGATCGCCGCGAGCTGTCCACCGCTCGACGACGAGACCATCGACGCCAGAGTGAGCGCCCGGCTCATGCGACAGGAGGCGTTCGCGCGGAGGCCCACCACCGCGTTCGGATTCGTGATGTACGAAGCGGCGCTGCGCACTTTGGTTGGAGGCCGCGATGTAATGCAGCGTCAGCTCCTCCACCTTCTGGAAGTGGGGGCACTGCGCAATGCGTCGATCCAGGTGCTACAAGTCGACCGGTGCAGTGGCCCCGCACTCAACGGATCTTTCGCACTGCTGGAGACCATCGATCACGAGCAACTCGCCTACGTCGAGGCGCCCGAGACCAGTGCCCTCTACTCCGATCCCGCCAAGGTCAGTGAGCTGAGTCAATCGCATGGCATGATCCGAATGCAGGCTCTCGGAGTCGAAGATTCGGCTCGGTTCATCAAGGAGTTGGCGGAGGAACTATGAGCGTTCGACTTACGTGGTTCAAGTCCAGCTACAGCGACAGCCAGGGCGCGGAGTGCGTCGAAGTAGCCCTGGAATGGCACAAGTCCAGCTACAGCGATGACCAGGGCAGCAACTGCGTAGAGATAGCCGCCTGCCCCCACACCATCCACATCCGCGACTCAAAACTCGGCGAAACCAGCCCCACCTTCGCCGTCCCCGCCACCGCATGGGCTCACTTCACGGCCGAGCTCCGGGACGCGGGATCCGAGCGCCTTTTCTGAGGAATGGGCGGTGGGTCTCGACCCACCCTCCCTCCCAAGTACCCCGCTCGCCACGGGAGATGACTTTTCGTGACCGGCTTGCCACGCGCCGTCGCCAAGCTCTAGCGTTCGGATAACGAACGACCCCGGCCGGTGCTACCAACACCAAACCGGGGTCTGACCTCCAAGATCGCAGGAGCCGATCTCGTGGCTATTGAAGAGCCTAACCCTGCCCTGCCCACCCCCGCGCACCCCCTGGCCAAGCCCGGCTACGGCAAACACTCCGTGCCCGGCCAAGCCCGCCGCCGCGAGGGCGACTTCGCTCATCTCCCCGTACGCGAGGCCTACCTCGCCGCGTACATCGACCGGCTGCCCGAAGGCGCCGCGATCGACATCAAGACCCTCGCCAGGGAGCAGCCCCGCTACGGCCAGCAGGCCGTACAGACGGCGCTCAACTCACTTACCGCCGCCGGTCATTACCGGCGCGTGCGCGTACCGCTCGGGGACGCGCTGACCCAATGGGTATTCCGCACGTACTTCAGCCGCACCGCCCGCGACGCCGAGTGGTGGACCCGGTTCCTGACCGGCGACGTACCGGATGGTGATACCGATACCGTCCCCGATCCGTCGGCACGGAAAGTGCGTTCGGAGGCGTACGACGCGCTCGCCCGGCTCGGGACGGCCGACAACCGGCTGACGCTCTCGGCGGCCGAATGCGCCGCCCTCGAAGAGCTCGCCGCGCAGTGGCTTGCGCGCGGGGCCACGCGGGAGGGGCTGACGCGCGCCCTCACCGCCGGGCTGCCGGATCAGGTGCACTCCCCCGGCGCGTTCGTCCGCCGCAGGCTGCGCGACAAGCTGCCGCCGCAGCTCGCCGCCCGGCGTCAGGTCCTCGTGGAGTGCACGGGCTGCGGCGTGCCGGGCCTCCCCGAAAGGCTGCCGTACGGGCTCTGCAAGGGCTGCCGGGGGCAAGGCGGCGGAACCGGGCTTGAGCAGGGCCCCGCCACCGCGCTGCCGCCCCACGAGGTACGGCGTCGAGTGGCGGCACTCAGAAGCCGTACAAGGCTCTAGGATCCGCGATTTCCCTAGCAATGAAGGAAATTGGTCAGCAGTGGGTCAGCACTTCCGCCCTCTCGTTGCCCGCGCCGAAGGTCGAGCGCGGCAGCGACTTTGGTCGACGGGTGCGAGGCCTTCGGCCGATACGCCGCTGACCGCATGCCGTACAGGCTGGCGGTATGACACCAGCACCGATCGCCCGCCGGACCCTGCTCGCTGGCACCGCGGCTCTTGCCACCGCGGCCCTGGGCACCGCTTGCGCCGCCGACCACGCGCGTGCCCGTACGACGTCCACCGACGCGGCGGCGTCGCCGCGGACAGCCGGATCGCTCACCTACAAGGGAGTCAACTTCGATACGGACCGGGATGTCTGGCGCACGGAGTACGTCCGCCGGGAGATTGCGGCCATCAGGGAGCAGCTGCACTGCAACGCGATCCTGCTGCTTGGCCACGACCTCGACCGGCTGACGGAGGCCGCATCGATCGCGGCCGCGCACGGCCTGTTCGTCTGGTTCGAGCCGCGGCAGTTCGACAAGGACGCGGAGCAGACCCTCGCCTTTCTCGGCTCGGTGGCGCGCGCCGCCGAGCGGCTGCGCACCCGACACCCCGGCGTGGGCATCGCGCTCGGCACCGAGCTGACCATCTTCATGTCGGGCCTGGTGCCGGGCAAGGACTACAGCGAGCGCGGCCAGGCCCTGGCGCGCCCCGAGTCGGCCGGCTACCAGGAGCGGCTCAACGCCTTTCTGGACCGGGCACTGAAGACCGTACGGCCGTTGTTCCAGGGGCGGGTCACGTACAGCTCGGGGGAGTGGGAGGAGGTCGACTGGCGCGGCTTCGACGTCGTGGGGGTCAATCTGTACCGGAACGCGGACAACAAGGCCACCTACACCAAGAAGCTGCGCGCCCTGCACCGGCACGGCAAGCCCGTCGTCATCACCGAGTTCGGCTGCTGCACCTTCACGGGGGCCAAGGAGCAGGGCGGGGCGGGCTTCAACGTGGTGGACTGGGAGCGGGTACCGCCGGTGGTCAAGAACGGCTATGTGCGTAACGAACGGGAACAGGCCGACGAGGTCGGCGAGTTGCTGGACCTCTACGCGGCCGAGCGGGTGCACGGCGCGTTCGTCTACAACTTCATCGCCCCCGACTCGCCCTACTCCCCGCAGCGCCGCCACGACCTGGACATCGCCAGCTTCGCGCTGGCCAAGACCTTCCCCACCGGGACGCGGCGCGGCTACGCGGAGACCGGGCAGTGGGAGCCCAAGCGGTCGTTCCACACGGTGGCCCGCCGGTTCCGGTGACACCTGTCGTGAACCCTACAAAGCCTTCCGTCCGTCTCGTACAACTCTTCGACTCCCTGGAGTGTCTATGGCACCGTCAAGCACAGCTCCAAGGAGTGAACCCTCATGCCCCTGCCCTTCCGCACCGTCGCCGCCGCCGCGGCCGTCACCGCGCTGACCGGCGGTCTCTTCGTCGCCGGTCCAGTGGCGTCGGCGGCCGCCGCTCCTGCCAAGCTCGCCGACGACTTCAACGGTGACGGGCACCGGGACCTCGCGATCGGCGCG
Organism: Streptomyces sp. NPDC086554; assembly: GCF_040686095.1. Taxonomy (NCBI): domain Bacteria; kingdom Bacillati; phylum Actinomycetota; class Actinomycetes; order Kitasatosporales; family Streptomycetaceae; genus Streptomyces; species Streptomyces sp. NPDC086554. Next base: position 300,239 of record NZ_JBFBJK010000008.1, on the reverse strand, counting down.
CCGTACAAGGCCGTCGGCGGGGCGGAGGCCGCGGGTGAGGTGGTCGTGGCCTTCGGGACGGCCGACGGTCTGGCCACCACCGGCAAGGTCTCTCTCACCCAGAGCTCTGCGGGAGTGCCTGGTACGCCGGAAGACAGTGACCATTTCGGGATGTCGATCGCCGCCGGCGACCTCGACGGTGATGGCTACGCGGACCTCGTCGTGGGCGCCGACGGCGAGGACGTGGAGGGCTATGAGGGCCAGGGCAGCGTCACCATCCTGTGGGGCGGCACCAAGCCGTTCACCAGCAGCACCACGACGACCGTGGAGAACCCGCAGCAGTGGCAGGCCCACGGCTACGACGTCGCGGTGGGGGACTTCACCGGTGACAGCGGCGCGGACCTCGCGGTGATCGAGCCGGGCGGGGTCGTCGTGTACAAGGGCGGCTTCGCCCGGGAGAGCAAGCCGGTGCCTGCGTACACCCTCACGGTCCCCGGCGCGGGTCTCCGGTACACGGAGGCCGCCGTGGGCGATGTCAACGGGGACGGCAGGGACGACCTGGCGGTGACCGGCGACGCGGGCACCGGACGTCCGGGCACCGACATCTTCACGGGCCAGGAGGGACGCCCGAACCGGATCCAGCGCGTGGACGACGGAGACACCGCCGTCGCTTTGGGCGACATCAACGGCGACGGCTTCGACGACATGGCCTCTTCCCTGACCTGGCCCCAGTTCTTCTCCGTCGACGACCCCAGCAACGGTTCCGGCTATGTCACCGTCCGCCTGGGCAGCCCGACGGGCTTCAGCGACCCGGTGACCCTGCACCAGAACAGCACCGGTGTGCCCGGCGCCAACGAGGACGGCGACAACTGGGGCGCCTCGGTGGCGATCGGTGACATCACCGGCGACGGCAAGGCCGAACTGGTGGTCGGCGCCAACGGCGAACAGCTCGGAGACCTGGACAACGCCGGTGACGTGACCGTGTTCCGCGGTTCCGCCTCCGGTGTCTCGCAGTCCGGGGTCGTGCGCATCTCCCAGGACACCACCGGGGTTCCGGGCGCCGCCGAGGCCGGTGACCTCTTCGGCGCACGGGTCCGGATCGCCGACTACGACAAGAACGGCAAGGGCGACCTGGCGGTGACAGCCTCCTTCGAGAACAACCGCAGTGGTGGCCTGTGGACCCTGCCGGGCACGTCGTCCGGCCTCACCGGTTCCGGTTCCAGGTCCCTCAGCTCAGCCGAATTCGGCCTCGCGACCGGCTCACGCTTCGGCGAGACCCTCCAGGACTGACGACGGCTACCTCTGAGCGGCGGCCGGGCGTGGCAGCTTGCAGCCCGGACGGTTCAGGTCGATCTTGCTGTCGTGGGTCACGCACGGCACGATCCCGTACGTCTGCTGGGCGTAGTTGATGCCGTGGCGGACGGTCACCTTGCCGTTCTTGTCGACCTCGCAGGGGTTGTTGAGGGTGCAGCGCTCCCCGTCCTCGTTGCCCGTGTTGTTGACCGCCGTGACCTTGCCGGTCTTGTGGTCGATCACGGGCGAGCCCGAAGTGCCGCCGATGGTCTGGCACTCGGGGGTGTAACGGACCGAGTCCTTCCAGGTCCACTCGCCTTCCTTGAGGCGGTAGACGAAGCCGTCGATCTTGCAGGTGTACGTCTGCTTCCAGTAGCCGGAGACGACGGTGATCGCCCGGCCCTTGACCGGGTGGTCGTCCTCGATCTCCAGTGCCTTGATGCCGTACTTCTTCGCGATCTCGCCGTAGCTGGTGGTGAGTTGGTACAGCGAGATGTCGGTGTCCGTCATCGTCGCGTACGAGATCTTGCTCGCCTTGAGCGTCGCCTTCTCGGCGCCCTTGGCGTCGAGGAGCTTGAAGGTGCGGGTGGAGGGTTGGTCGACGATGACTTCACCCGCCGCCGGGAAGCCGGTCTCCAGACAGTGGCCGTTGGAGAGGACGAGCGCCGGGTCGTCCGCCTTGGACTGCGGCATGCGGACCACCGATCCCGAGCAGTTGCTCAGCGCCACCGTTCCGGCGAAGTCGACGGCCTTGGCGGCCGGTTCGGCCTGCGGCTCGGATGCGCCGTCCGGGGCCGCGATCGCCGGTGCGGTGCCGAATCCCACGAGAGTGAGGGCGAGTAATCCGCCCGCGAGAGCCTTCTTCATGTGGAGCCCCCCTGTACGTAGATGTGGACGTACAAAACACCCATGCCGCGCGCTGTTGTCATGGGCAGCGTCATTCTTCGGGGGGCCGCGCGCACGGACAAGAGGTGCGAGCCCTTGCGTTACGCCCGCGGGGCAGTACGGATCACACGCTCATCCGTACCGCCCCGCGGCCAGGTTCAACTCACGTCACTACTTGGGCAGTTCGCAGCCCTCGCGGCTCAGGTCGATCTTGTTGCCGGGGGCCACGCACGGCACGATGCCGTACGTCTGCTGGGCATAGTTGATGCCCTTGCGGACCGTGACCTTGCCGTTCTCGTCGACCTCGCACGGGTTGTTGTCCGTGCACTCCTCGCCGTCCTCGTTGCCGGTGTTGTTGACGGCGACGACCTTGCCGGTCTCGTCGTCGATCACCGGCGAGCCCGAGGTCCCGCCGATCGTCTGGCACTCGGGGGTGTAGCGGACCGAGTCCTTCCAGGTCCAGTTCCCCTCCTTCAGACGGTAGGCGAAGCCGTCGATGCTGCACTTGTACAGCTTCTTCCAGTAGCCGGACGCGACGGTGATCTTCCGCCCCTGCTCCGGGCGCGCCGCGTTCAGCTCAAGCGCCTTGATGCCGTACTTGGACTCGATGTCGCTGTAGGTACTGGTCAGTTCGTACAGCGAGACGTCCGTGTCGGCCATCGTGCCGTACGCGACCTTGCTCGCCTTGACGGTCCCGGCATCGCTGCCGTCCGCCTTCAGAAGGGTGAAGCTGCGCGACGACGGCTGGTCGACGACGACCTCACCGGGCGCCGGGAAGCCGCTCTCCAGGCAGTGGCCGTTGGACAGGACGAGCGCGGGGTCTTCCGGCTTCGAGTCGGGTACGCGCACGACGGAGCCGGAACAGTTGCTCAACGCGACCGTCCCCGCGAAGTCGACCGCCTTGGGCTTGGCGGGGCGTTCGCTGCTGACAGCCGCCGCGGGCACCGCCGTTGCTCCGAGGAAGAGCACGGCGAAGCACGCACCGACGAGAGGCTTGTTCATGTGGGGGGTCCCCTCTTGATGACCATGACCGTGTGACCGAAGTTGCTTCGGCTTTGTCATGCGCATTGTTGGGGTCCCCGGCCGTGAGGGCAAGACCACAAACGGACACAACTCACCGCTGACAGAACACTTTTCAGCAGCGGGTCGAAGCGCCCACCTGTCCGGTGAAGTTGTCGTTCGACATCCAGCCCGATGTGCTCGTGCCCGCCACCTGGACGTAAGTCCAGTCGTGGCCATGGGCGTTGACGACCGAGCAGTGGAAGTTGAGCCGCGTGCCGCTCTGGATCGGGGTGACGGAGGAGCAGCTCTGGTAGGGGCCGGTCACGAGGTGGTAATCGCCGGCCAGATAGGCGTACGTTCCCGGATTCGGGTTCCGGTGGCTCCAGCCGCTGCAACTCTTCGACACCGAGCTGGGCTTGGCGGTGGGCGAGGCGGGCGGTTGCGGCTCCGTGCCGCCGCCGTCGGCGTCGCCGGTGGGTCTCGCCGACGAGCCCGCCTCGCCGTCCTCGCCGCCCTCGCCGTCCTTCCCGGTCTCGCTCGGCCGCTCCGACGGCGTGCGGGACGGCTTGCCCTGCGGGTCCGCCGACGACGAGGGGCTAGGCTTCCGCTTTCCGCCGCCCATGCTGCCGCGGCTCGGCATGTCGCTGCCCTCGGTCGCGCCGGGGCGGCTCGGCTCCGACTGCGCCTCGTCGCTCTTCTCGCCGTCGTCCTTGCTCATCACGGCGTACGTGATGCCGCCGCCGGCCAGCACGACGGCGGCGGCCACCGCGGCGACGACCGTGCGACCACGGCGCCGCGCCCGCCCCGCGGCCCGCCCGGCCGCACGCCCACCGAGCTGCGGAAGCGTACTGGCCAGACCGCCGGGGGTCGGATAACCGCCCTGGGGTGCGCCCGGGGCCGGATGGCCGACCTGGGGTCCGCCCGGCGCTGAATGCCCGACCTGGGGTCCACCGGGGGCCGGATGCCCCACCTGCGATCCACCCAAGGCCGGATACCCGACCTGCGATCCACCCGAGGCCGAATGCCCCACCTGCGATCCACCCAAGGCCGGATACCCGACCTGGGGTCCGCCCGGGTCTGAATGCCCCACCTGCGATCCACCCGGGGCCGGATACCCCACCTGCGATCCACCCAAGGCCGGATACCCGACCTGCGATCCACCCGAGGCCGAATGCCCCACCTGCGATCCACCCGAGGCCGAATGCCCCACCTGCATCGCGCCGGGTGCCGGATGGCCGTTGGCCTGCATCGCGCCGGGCACAGGCTGACCGGCCTGTGGCGGCTGCGGGAACGGTGCGGCGGGCGCGGCGAAACCGGCTCCCGGGGGAGGCGGCTGGACGGCGCCGGCGGCCGCGGCCGGTGGCCCAAAGTTCACCGTGCTGCCCGCCGCCACCAGCTCCAGCATCTCCCGCGCCTGAGCCGCCGCGGGCCTGCTCTCCGGGTCCTTCGCCATCAGCGCCCGCAGCACCGGCGTCAGCGCCCCCGCCCGCTGCGGCTCAGGCAGCGGCTCGGTCACGATCGCCGCGAGCGTGGACCACACCGACGTACGGCGGAAGGGCGATGTGCCCTCGACCGCCGCGTACAGCGTCATGCCGAGCGACCAGATGTCCGACGCGGGGCCCGGCTCCCTGCCCTGCGCGCGCTCCGGCGGCAGGAAATCCAGCGAGCCGACGAGCTGGCCGCTGCGGGTCAGCTTGTCGATGGCGCCGCTGTCGAAGTCGCCGGCCTCCATGCTGGCTATGCCGAAGTCGGTGAGGACGACGCGGCCGCCCTGTTCGAGCAGAACGTTGCCGGGTTTGACGTCCCGGTGCAGTACGCCCGCCCGGTGCGCGGCGTCGAGCGCGTCCATCAGCTTGGCGCCGATCGCGGCGGCCTCGTGCGGCTCAAGCGCGCCGCGCTCGGCGAGCACGTCGTCGAGGGACGGCCCGTCGACCAGCTCCATGACGATGACCGGAAGGCCGTCCTCCTCGGTCACGTCGTGCACCGTGACCACGCCGCCGTGCCGGATCCGGGCGGCGGCCTGCGCCTCCCGCTGCATCCGGACCCGCAGATCGGCCAGATCGCCCGCGGACGCGTCGGTGAAGGCCCGCAGGATCTTGACCGCGACCTCCCGGTTGAGCAGCTGGTCCACCGCCCGGGCGACCACGCCCATGCCACCGCGTCCGATCGTGGAGGTGACCCGGTACCGCCCTCCGAGCACCTTCCCGACCAGCTCTCCGCCGTTCGATTCCCCCGCCGTCACCGCACGCCCCGTTCCGTAACCGGTCGTCAACTCCCGTGCCTGAAAGGGAGTCTGGAAGGGATAAGAGTAGAGGCATGAGCACATTGGGTGAGCCGCACACCAGAGGTACGGCCGGGACCCGTTCCGCCCGCCCCTCCGGAGGTCCCGGACCCTGGCGGCATCCCCCGCCCCCGACGTGTCCTAAAACACTGAGCGGGTACCGTCACACGGCCGTAAGCTCGCGGACATGCAGGTCATCCAGTCGACGAAGCTCGCCAACGTCTGTTACGAGATCCGGGGCCCGGTGCTCGAGGAGGCGATGCGGCTGGAGGCGGCAGGCCACCGCATCCTCAAGCTCAACACCGGCAACCCCGCCGCCTTCGGGTTCGAGTGCCCGTCCGAGATCCTGGAGGACGTCCTCCGCAACGTGGGCTCGGCGCACGGCTACGGCGACGCGAAGGGGCTGCTCGCCGCCCGCCGCGCCGTGGTCATGCACAACCAGACCCTGGGCATCGAGACCGACGTAGAGCACGTCTTCATCGGCAACGGCGTCTCCGAGCTCATCGTCATGGCCATGCAGGGCCTGCTCGACGACGGCGACGAGGTCCTCGTACCGTCGCCGGACTATCCGCTGTGGACGGCGGCCGTCTCGCTGTCCGGCGGCACGGCCGTGCACTACCGCTGCGACGAGCAGGCGGACTGGATGCCGGACCTCGCCGACATCGAGCGCAAGGTGACCGACCGCACCAAGGCGATCGTGATCATCAACCCGAACAATCCGACGGGCGCCGTATACAGCGAGGACATGCTGCGCGGCCTGACCGACATCGCGCGCCGCCACAACCTCCTGGTCTGCTCGGACGAGATCTACGACAAGATCCTCTACGACGGCGCGACGCACACGCCGACCGCCGCGATCGCCCCTGACCTGCTGACCCTCACCTTCAACGGCATGTCGAAGGCGTACCGGGTGGCGGGCTACCGGGTCGGCTGGATGGCGATCTCGGGCCCGAAGGCGCACGCCTCCTCGTACATCGAGGGTCTGACGATCCTCGCCAATATGCGCCTGTGCGCGAACATGCCGGGCCAGCACGGCGTGGTCGCGGCGCTGAGCGGGCGGCAGACGATCAACGACCTGGTCCTGCCGGGCGGCCGGCTCCTGGAGCAGCGGGACGCCGCGTACGACCTGCTCACGCAGATCCCGGGCGTGAGCTGTGTGAAACCGAAGGGGTCGCTCTACCTCTTCCCGCGGCTCGACCCGAAGGTCTTCAAGATCAAGGACGACCGCCAGATGGTGCTCGACCTGCTGCGGGCCGAGAAGATCATGGTCGTCCACGGCACCGGCTTCAACTGGCCGGAGCCCGATCACTTCCGCATCGTCACGCTGCCGACGGCGACGGACCTCACCGAGGCGATGAACCGGATCGGCAATTTCTTGGACGGCTACAGCCAACCGTAGGCACCCAAGCCCAAGAGCGACCCGACTCAACTTTAGACAGAATCTAAGCTAGGATGGGCTTCAAGCTACCCGCCTGGAGGCCATCCCATGTACGAGCCGATCCGCACCAAGTCGGTCCACGCCATGGCCGACCCCGGCGATTTCCCGCACCGCTCCCGCGAGGAGGAGCTGGACATCCAGCTCGCCGGGCATCTGGCCGCGCTTCTCGCCGTCACGGACGAGCTGCGGGGTCTCGCGCCCTCCGCCGAGTTGGACGCCGCCGCCGAGCAGCTGGCCCGTGAGGTCACCCGGCTCCGGGGCGGGCTTGCGCCCGTTCGGGCCTCGGTGGCGGTGGCCATTCATGAGCCGCATCTCGCCGCTTTGCATCAGCGTGCGCATGCCCTCGCCGGGCGGGCGCTGGTTGTGGCGGCGTCCCGTGCGGATACCTCTGCGGCGATTCTCGCCGCCCACCGCATGGACGCGCACGAAGGCGCGGCCCGGCTGGTGGGCGCCCACTAGGTAGCCGCTGGTGGTGCTTGCGCGGCTGCGGGTGCTTTGTGGCTGGTCGCGCAGTTCCCCGCGCCCCTTCCGGGGCGGGGCCCGTATACGGCCCCGGTCCGAACGCCTCGAGGCGTTCGGACCGGGAGCCACTCAACCCGCTAGCTGATCACTCGTACCGTCGCCTCCGCCGATGAGGCCTCGTGCAGGGCATCGCCCTCGTAACGCACCGCGTACACCGTCCTGCCCCGCTTGCTCGGCAGGTCCTTGACGCGGAACGTGCCGTCCGCGGCGACCGTGGCCGACGTCAGTTCGCCCGTCGTGCCGAACCGGTCCGTGCGGGTCACCTTCAGGCTGACCCCGGACGGCAGCGCGCGTCCCTGAGCGCTCAGCTTGCCGGTGATCTCGACGCCCGCCGCGCGGCTGGCCTCCGCCGGTGCCGTCAGCGCGATCGACGTCGGGGCCTTGGCCACGTCCAGTGTGACCGTGACGTCCTCGGCAGGGCGGTGCGTGACGTCGCCGAGGAACCGCAGCGTGTACGTCGACTCCCCGAGGCGGTCCGGCACGTCCAGGACGGTGAAGCTGCCGTCGGCCGCGACCTTGGCGGCCGCCACCTCCTGCGTGCCGTCGGCGTCCTTGCGGACCGCGGTGACCTTCACGGGCTCCGCGGGCGCGGGCCCGTCCAGCTCCAACTTGCCCCGGATACCGAGCGGTTCGCCTACGACGGCCTGCGTGGGCGTGGTGGTGAGCGCGCCCGTGAAGCGTGAGTCGTACTGCGCGGCCGGCGGCTGGATGATGTGCAGCCAGTACTCGCTGCCGGCCGCATTGGTGGTCACGGCGAACAGCCGCGCCCCGTCCTTGGACCAGTCGAGGCCGCGCGGCACGACACGGTTGCCGTCGAGCGGGCCCTCGAAGGCGAACTCGAACGGTGTCGTCCCGTCCGCCGGGTCGGCGGGCTGGATCAGCAGATCGGCGGTGCTCCCCGTGGCGGCAGCGCCGCGCGCCACGTACTTTCCGTCGCCGCCGAACGCCACCGCGGAGGCCTTGGCCCCCTCGGGCAGCGCCTGATAGGGCGTGCCCGCGTCCGACAGGTCCCCGGAGTTCAGCAGCCGGGTGCCGTACGCGGCATCCGCGACCGCCACCCGGTTGCCGTCGGCGCTGACCGCCAGGTCCTTCAGCTGCAGCGCACCCTTGCCCTCGCCGTCGGCGAAGCGGCGTACGGCGTCGCGCACGGGGTTGTCGCCCTCGGTGCTGAAGGAGGCCAGGGCCGGGTCGGCCTCCTTGGGTCCGGCCTCCTGCCCCATGAAGAACCGCTTCGCGCCCGCGGGAGCGGCCTCCAGGTTCAGCCTGCCGACGGCGTTCCAGCCGGTCCGGGTGAGGGCGCCGCCGACCAGGCCGTCGACGTCGCTCCGCGCCTCGGCGCACTCGGACACGTAGTTCGCGTTCTGGGTCGTCCACCACGCCGTCTCGCCCGTCACGGCGAGTTCACGGCCGCAGGTCTCTTCGTAGGCGCTGGTGACACCGGTCCGCTGGAGCGTCGTGGTGTCGTACGTGGCGATGCGGCTGCGCTCGCCGGTGTACAGGGTGTTGCTGTCCGCGCTCAGCGCAAGGCCCGACACCCGGGTCTCCGTGGTCCACTGACTGATCTTGTGGCCCTGGAAGTCGTAGACGGCGACGATTCCGGTGTTGGAGTAGTAGCCGCGGTTGTTGTCCGAGACGAAGACCCGCTCGTGCACCGAGTCCACGGCGATCGCCGAGTACGAGGAGATCGGCAGCTTCACGACCTCGTCCGACGGTGTGGCGGCGTACGCGGCGGGCGTGCCGACGGCGACGATTCCCGCCGAGCCGAGCACCGCCGAGACGGCGACGGCAGTCGTACGTCTCAGACGCTGATTCTTCTTCAACTTGGCCCCCCACAGGCTCTTTTGACGGCCCGTATCGATCGACGGACCGCCTTGTGGGGACATTGAAACATGTGTGGCCTATGTGAAGGCGATGTACAGGAAAGGTGACTCCGTACACAGGAGCGTGTGCCGTCGCAGCACGCGGAAGGGCCCCGCACGCCGTTGTGCGGGGCCCTTCCGGGAATGCGGGGCGCGTCAGCCGAGGCGGCGCACCAGCTCGCGGTACTCGTCCCACAGCTCCTTGGGCGTGTGGTCGCCGAAGGTGTTGAGGTGCTCGGGGACAAGCGCGGCCTCCTCGCGCCAGACCTCCTTGTCGACCGTGAGCAGGAACTCCAGGTCGGCGGCGGGAAGTTCGAGGCCCTCGGTGTCCAGCGAGTCGACCGTCGGCAGGATACCGATGGGGGTCTCGACGCCCTCGGCCTTGCCGTCGAGGCGGTCCACGATCCACTTCAGGACGCGGGAGTTCTCACCGAAGCCGGGCCACACGAACTTGCCGTCCGCGTTCTTGCGGAACCAGTTCACGTAGTAGATCTTCGGGAGCTTGGACTGGTCCCCCTTGGATGTCGCAGTGGCGCCGACCTTGATCCAGTGGGCCATGTAGTCGCCCATGTTGTAGCCGCAGAACGGCAGCATGGCGAACGGGTCGCGGCGCAGCTCGCCGACCTTGCCCTCGGCGGCGGCGGTCTTCTCGGAGGCGACGTTCGCGCCGAGGAAGACGCCGTGGTTCCAGTCGAAGGACTCGGTCACCAGCGGTACGGCGGACGCGCGGCGGCCACCGAAGAGGATCGCCGAGATCGGCACGCCCTTGGGGTCCTCCCACTCCGGCGCGATGATCGGGCACTGCGAGGCCGGGGTGGTGAAGCGCGCGTTCGGGTGGGCGGCCGGGACGCCGGACTCGGGGGTCCAGTCGTTGCCCTTCCAGTCGGTGAGGTGCTTCGGAGTCTCCTCCGTCATGCCCTCCCACCAGACGTCGCCGTCGTCGGTCAGCGCGACGTTCGTGAAGACCGAGTTGCCCCACAGCGTCTTCATGGCGTTGGCGTTGGTGTGCTCGCCGGTGCCGGGTGCGACGCCGAAGAAACCGGCCTCGGGGTTGATCGCGTACAGACGGCCGTCCTCGCCGAAGCGCATCCAGGCGATGTCGTCACCGATGGTCTCGACGGTCCAGCCGCGGACGGTCGGCTCCAGCATGGCGAGGTTCGTCTTGCCGCAGGCGCTCGGGAACGCGGCCGCGACGTACTTGCTCTCGCCCTGCGGGGGCGTGAGCTTGAGGATCAGCATGTGCTCGGCCAGCCAGCCCTCGTCGCGCGCCATGACGGAGGCGATGCGCAGGGCGTAGCACTTCTTGCCGAGCAGGGCGTTGCCGCCGTAGCCCGAGCCGTACGACCAGATCTCGCGGTCCTCGGGGAAGTGCGAGATGTACTTCGTGGAGTTGCAGGGCCACGGCACGTCGGCCTCGCCATCGGCCAGCGGGGCGCCGAGCGTGTGGACGGCCTTCACGAAGAAGCCGTCATCGCCCAGCTCGTCCAGGACCGGCTGGCCCATGCGGGTCATGGTGCGCATGGAGACGGCGACGTACGCGGAGTCGGTGATCTCGACGCCGATCGCGGACAGCGGCGAGCCGACCGGGCCCATGCAGAAGGGCACGACGTACATGGTGCGGCCGCGCATGGAGCCGCGGAAGACGCCACCCTTGCCGTCCGAGCCCGCGAAGATCTCCCGCATCTCGGCGGGGGCCTTCCAGTGGTTGGTCGGGCCTGCGTCCTCCTCCTTCTCGGAGCAGATGAAGGTGCGGTCCTCGACGCGCGCGACGTCGGTCGGGTCGGAGGCCGCGTAGTACGAGTTCGGGCGCTTGATCGGGTCGAGCTTCTTGAACGTGCCCTTGGCGACGAGCTCCTCGCACAGGCGCTCGTACTCGGCCTCGGAGCCGTCGCACCAGACCACGCGGTCCGGCTGCGTGAGCTCGGCGATCTCGTTCACCCAGGAGACGAGCTCCTGGTGGTTGGTGGGAACGGTGTCCACGGAAAGGGGAGCCGCGATGTCGCGCGCCACGATTGCTCCTATATGAGGGGTTTTAGGTTTGTTGCCCCGTGGGGGCTGCGACCCGGACGCTTCACGTGTTGATCCCTCTGGCGCTCATCCGGTGCCGACCGCACTCATTTGATCATCCGACGCTTCCGCGCATATGTCCAGAGTGCCTCACACGTGAGCGGCGTGAGCATCGCCACTCGCCCAACCGGGCTCCCGCGCGCGGATGCGTCACTTGTACGCTCGGGTATCGCCGTGACCATCGCCACTTGTGGGCATCGGGCCTGCCCCGGTTGATGTGTAACTTACGGTTGCGTAGGTACGATGCCCGTCATGACCGCTCCCGTCCCCGACGCGATCACGAACTCCCCGGCCACAAGCCCCGATTCGTCCGCGCCCGCCGCCCCCTCGCTCCCGGCGAAGCCGAAGATGCGCGGCTGGCTGCACGCCGGCATGTTCCCCGCAGTGGTCGTCTCCGGCCTGGTGCTCACCGCGCTCGCGGACTCCACCCGCGGCCGGATCGCCTGCGGCATCTTCGCCCTGACCGCCTGCCTGCTCTTCGGAGTGAGCGCGCTCTACCACCGGGGCAACTGGGGCCCGCGTGCGGACGGCATCCTGCGCAGGCTCGACCACTCCAACATCTTCCTGATCATCGCGGGCACCTACACGCCGCTGACGATGCTGCTGCTCCCCGAGGCGAAGGGGCAGTGGCTGCTCTGGGGCATCTGGGGCGCGGCCGTCGCGGGTATCGCCTTCCGCGTGTTCTGGGTCGGCGCCCCGCGCTGGCTCTACACGCCGTGCTACATCGCGATGGGCTGGGCCGCCGTCTTCTTCCTGCCCGACTTCATGCGGACGGGCGGCATCGCCGTGCTCGTCCTGGTGATCGTCGGCGGGCTGCTCTACAGCGCGGGCGGCGTCATCTACGGCATCAAGCGCCCCAACCCCTCCCCCCGCTTCTTCGGCTTCCACGAGGTCTTCCACTCGCTGACCCTCGCGGCCTTCGCCGTGCACTACGTCGGCATCTCGCTGGTGGCCTACCAGCACGGCTGACCCACCCCTCCGCCACGTCAGTGGCCGCGGCTCTCCAGCCGCGGCCACTTTTTTGTGCGCTCATGGCACCCTCAGCATTGACAGTGACCATCTTTTGAGAGCTACTCTCATTTCATGGCCACCGTCACTGACGAGTCCGCTCAGGACCGCAAGGACCCCCGCCGCTGGTGGGCGCTCGCCGCCCTGGTCGCGAGCATGCTCGTGCTCGGTTTCGACATGACGATCCTCAATGTCGCGCTGCCGACGATGGCCGGTCAGCTCGGCGCGAGCACCGGTGAGCAGCAGTGGATGGCGGATGCGTACGTCGTCGTCTTCGCGGCTCTGATGCTCCCGGCCGGACTGCTCGGCGACCGCTTCGGACGCCGCAGGATGCTGATCACCGGCCTGGGGATCTTCCTGGTCGGCTCCCTCATAGGAACCCTCGCCGACGACGTCTCCCTCGTCGTCGTGGCCCGCGCGGTCATGGGCGTGGGCGGCGCGCTCGTCATGCCGCTCGCCCTGGCCGTACTGCCCGCGCTCTTCGCTCCCGGCGAGCGGACCAAGGCCATCGGCATCGTCTCGGCCGCCTCCGCGCTCGGCGCGCCGCTCGGCCCGATCGTCGGCGGCTGGCTCCTCGACCACTTCTGGTGGGGCTCGATCTTCCTCATCAACATCCCGATGGTGGCCATCGGGATCACCGCCTGCGCCTTCCTGCTCCCCGAGACCACCGACCCGGCATCCCCCAAGGTGGACGTCGTGTCGACCGCGCTCACCGCGGCCGGTCTCGGCGCGCTCATCTACGGGATCATCGAGGCGCCGGTGCGCGGCTGGGGCGACCCGCTGGTGCTCGGGATGCTGGGCTGCGCGGTGCTGCTGCTCGCCGCACTGGTCCTGCGGGAGCGGCGCGTGCCCCGGCCGATGCTGGACATGTCCCTGCTCCGCAATCGCGGCTTCTTCCTCAACACCATCGCGGCGACGCTCGTCATGTTCGTCCTGTCCGGCCTGCTGTTCGTGCTCCCGCCGTATCTGCAGGCGGTGCTCGGCCACGACGCGTTCGGCACCGGTCTTCGGATGCTGCCGATGATGGGCGGTCTGATCGTCGGCGCGCGGGGCGCCGAGCCCGTCGTACGCTGCTTCGGGCCGCGGGCGGTGATCAGTGGCGGGCTCGTCGTCCTCGCCTTCGCGGCGATGCTCGGCAGCCGTACGACGGTCGACTCCGGTTACGGCTTCACCGCGCTGTGGCTTTCCATTGCCGGGGTCGGCTTCGGCTTCGCCGTCGTACCGGCCATGGACTCGGCGCTCGGGGCGCTGCCCGTCGAGCGCGCGGGCTCGGGCACCGGGCTCCTGATGACCGTGCGGCAGGTCGGCAGCGCGATCGGCATCGCCCTGCTCGGTTCGCTCCTTTCCGGCGTGTACGTCGACCGGCTCGACACCGGGTCGCTGCCGGCCGCGGCGGCGGACACCGCGGGCGAGTCGGTGGTGGCCGCCCACGCCATCGCCGACCGTCTCGGACTGCCGGGGCTCGTCGAATCCGCCGACTCCGCGTACGTGACCGGAATGAGAGTCGTCCTGTGGGTCAGCGGTGTGGCAGCCCTGGTGACGGCGCTCCTGGTGGCCGCGCTGATGCGGCCCACGGAACCCGCCGCGGCCGCGGACAAGACCCCGCGGGCCGCGGATGCCCGACAATGAACGTCATGAAGGAAGTAGGGCTCCGGGAGCGGAAGAAGCTCAAGACCCGCATCGCGATCCGTGAGGCGACGTACGGGCTGATCCGCGAGCAGGGGTACGAGGCGACGACGGTCGAGCAGATCGCGGAGGCGGCGGAGGTCTCGCCCTCCACGGTGTTCCGCTACTTCCCGACCAAGGAGGACATCGTCCTCACCGACGAGTACGACCCGCTCCTGGAGGACGAGCTGCGGGCCCGCCCCGCCGACGAGCCGATCGCGGAGTCGCTGCGGCACGTGCTGCGCAGGGCGGTGGTCCTCGGCTTCGCCGACGAGCCGGAGGTGTCGCGCCTTCGCACCCGCCTGATGATCGAAGTCCCCGCCGTACGTTCCCGGATGCTGGAGAGCATGTCGGTCACCGGCCGCATGCTGTGCCGGGTCATCGCGGAACGGACCGGGCGCGACGCGGACGAGCTTGAGGTGCGGGTCTTCTCCATGGGCCTGGTCGGGGCGCTGTCGGAGGCGGCCGCGTACTGGGCGGAGCACGATCACCGGGACGACCTGGGTCAACTGGTGGACCGCACGCTGGACATGCTGTCCTACGGCTTCACCTCGTGGGGCGGCGGAAAATCCCCCGAGGCGGACTGACCCGCCGTGCCATCCTGACCCCATGAACGGTCCGGAGATCCTTATCGACTTCGCCCCTGAACTGGGGATGTTCGTCCCGCCCGAGCGAAGGAACGGCCCCAGCAAGGTCGTTACCGACGGCGCGTCCACGCTCGGGCACGTCGTCGAATCCCTCGGCGTCCCGCTGACGGAGGTGGGCGCGCTGCTGGTGGACGGCGCGGAGGTGTCGGTCTCCCATATCCCCGCGGCGGGCGAGAAGGTCTCGGTCCGCGCCGTCCCGCGCCCCCAGCGCGTCCCCGGGGCCCCGCTCCGTTTCCTGCTCGACGTCCATCTCGGCACGCTGGCACGGCGGTTGCGCCTCCTCGGCGTCGACGCGGCGTACGAGAGCACGGACATCGGCGATCCGGCGCTTGCGGCGCGCTCGGCCGCCGAGCGCCGCGTCCTGCTGAGCCGTGACCGGGGCCTGCTGCGCCGCCGTGAGCTGTGGGCAGGGGCGTACATCTACAGCGACGTCCCCGACGCCCAACTCCGCGACGTCCTGGGCAGGTTCGCTCCTGCCCTGCACCCGTGGACGCGGTGCACGGCATGCAACGGTGCCCTGCGGGCGGCGTCGAAGGAGGAGGTGGCGGACCTCCTGGAGGGTGGTACGCGGGGGACGTACGACGTGTTCGCGCAGTGCGTGGAGTGCGAGCGGGTGTACTGGCGGGGCGCGCACCACGACCGCCTGGAGCGGATCGTGGCGGGGGCGATGGCGGAGTTCGCCCCCGGCGGGCAGGCGGGCGGGAACTAGACCGCCGCCCCAGCTGCCGACGCGCCGTCGTCGGCCGCGCCGCCGTACCGCCGCTTCGCGGCGAAAGCTTTCCCGCCCACCCACCCGATGCCCGGCAGTTACCCGCCCGTCCGGCGCTCGGACCTCAGCCCGACAGCTGTGCCGCCAGCTCCCCCACATCAGTGGTCGGCGCGTCGCAGACGAACCGGCGGCAGACGTACGCCGCCGGAAGCCCCCCGACCAGCCCCCTCCCCGCGAGCAGCGGCAGCTCGGAGCCCTCCGCGGGGCCCGCCGCGACGACAGCGCCGGGCGCAGCCCCCAGCAGTGCCGTCCGATGCAGCTCCCCGCCCACCGGCCCGACCACCGCCACCTCCCGGGGACCGTCAAGCACCGCCTCCGCCACGGAAAGCCCGTGCCCGATGAACCGCGGGGCCCGCGGCCCGAGCCCCTTCACAACCCCCAGCGCCCGCTCCGCCGCAGCCCGATGCGGCTCCGCCCCGGTCTGCGCCGCGTACGAGAGCAGCGCACCGGCCGCCGCCGTCCACCCGGACGGCACCGCGTTGTCCGTGGGGTCCTGCGGCCGCCGAATCAGCCGCTCCGCGTCCACCGCCGTGTCGTACAACGTCCCCGAATCCGCGTCGAAGAACTGGCCGAGAACGTGGTCGAGCAGGAAGCCGGAGAATTCGAGCCACACACCCTCCCCCGTCACCGAGGCCAGCGCGAGGAACCCCTCCGCGACATCCGCGTAGTCCTCAAGGACCCCCGCATTGGTGCCCACGCGCCCGTCCTTCGAGGTACGGGACAGCCGCGCCCGGTCGTCCATGTGCACCCGCACCAGCAGATCCCCGGCCGCCACCGCCGCCGCCACCAGGTCCGGCCGCTCGAAGTACGCGCCCACCTCGGCGAGCGCGGCGATCGCGAGCCCGTTCCAGGCGGCGACCACCTTGTCGTCACGGCCGGGCGCGGGCCGCTCACCGCGCGCCGCGAGCAGCCGCTCCCGGATCGACGCGAGGCGGGAGGAGTCAGCCAACACCCCGTCGTCCTGCGGGAGTTGAATGACGGACGCCCCCTCCTCGAAGGTCCCTTCCTCCGTCACCCCGAAGTGCACCGCGGCGAGTTCCGCGTCCGCCGCGCCGAGCACCTCCCTCAACTGCTCCGGCGTCCACACGTAATACGCGCCCTCGACATGCGCCCCCGTCGCCGGGTCCTCACTGTCCGCGTCGAGCGCGGAGGCGAACCCGCCCTCGTTCGTGCGCAGTTCGCGCACCATGAAGTCCGCCGTCTCCAGGGCCACCCGCCGGGCAAGACCTGAGCCGGTGGTGCGCCACAGGTGGGCGTACACACGGCAGAGGAGGGCGTTGTCGTACAGCATCTTCTCGAAGTGGGGCACCACCCAGTCACGGTCCACCGAGTAGCGGGCGAAACCGCCGCCCAGCTGGTCGTAGATGCCGCCGCGCGCCATCCGCTCGCAGGTGTCGGCGGCCATCTGCAGGGCGCCCTCAGCGCCCGTGCGGGCGTAATGCCGCAGCAGGAACTCGACGACCATGGACGGCGGGAACTTCGGCGCGCCGCCGAAGCCGCCCCGCGTCGCGTCGTAGTCCCGCGTCAGACCGAGCAGCGCCTGGTTGAGCTCCTCCTCGCCGGGCAGCTCGTCGGCGCCGAAGGCCAGTTGACGTTCCGACAGGTCCCGCACGATCTTCCCCGCGACCTCGGCGACCTCGCCGCGCCGGTCCGTCCACGCCCGCCGGACCCCGTCGGCGACCTGGAGAAAGGACGGCATGCCGTGCCGGGGCTCGGGCGGGAAGTACGTACCGAAGTAGAAGGGCTCGGCGTCGGGGGTCAGGAAGACCGTCATGGGCCAGCCGCCCTGGCCCGTCGCGGCCTGCACCGCCTCCATGTAGACGGCGTCGACGTCGGGCCGCTCCTCGCGGTCGACCTTGACGCTCACGAAGTGCTCGTTCAGGAACGCGGCCGTGTCGTCGTCCTCGAAGGACTCGTGCGCCATGACATGACACCAGTGGCAGGCCGAGTAGCCGACCGACAGCAGAATGGGGACATCGCGGCGACGCGCTTCCTCGAAAGCCTCCGGTCCCCAGGGCCACCAGTCGACCGGATTGTCAGCGTGCTGGAGCAGATAAGGCGAGGTCACGCCACCCAACCGGTTCATGCGAACCAGCCTCTCACACCACCGAGTCAGATCCGTCAGATCCAGTGGCGGCGGGCCGCCTCTACTCCCGCCTGGAAGCGGCTGCGGGCCCCAAGTCGGTCCATGAGATGGGCGATGGTGCGGCGGCTCGTGCGCACGGACAGGCCGGTGCGGCGGGAGATGCCGTCGTCGGTGAGGCCTTCGGCCAGGAGCACCAGCGTCTCGCGTTCGCGCTCGTTCAACTCGGCGGGCTCAGCAGGCTCAGCGGGCCCGGCGGGGGCCGTGGGCGTGGGTTCGTAGCGGTCGGGGCGGGTCGTGCGGCCCGTACCGCGGGCCCACATCTGCTCGAAGAGCGCGTGGTACGAGGCGACAAGGCCCGCGCCGCGCAGCAGGACACTGGCGGCCCCCGGCGCGCGAGCGCCACTGGCGGAGACTATGGCGAGCTCGCGGTCGATGAGCACCATCCCGGTGGGGAGGTACGGGACCGCGCGGAGCTGCACGCCGGAGGCGGCGAGGCGCAACGTGTCGGCCGTGTAGGCGGGTTCGGGGCGGGCTTCGGTGAGGTGGAGGGCGCGCACGCGGACTCCTCGCCGTACGAGCTGCGCGCTGAGGGCGACCGCGCGCTCGCGGACCCTGCGGTCGTAGGGGCGCCTCGGCAGGACGAGGCGGAGTTCGCGCGCCGTGTGGGGTCCCAGTTCGCCGAGGTGCTCGACCAGGTCGACCGAGCTCGTCAGCGGACGTACGCCCACATCTGGAATTGCATATTCCGGTATTCCCGCTATCGCAATCTCTGCAGGCGCAGCCGTGTCTATCACTTGACCCCCGTCAAGAAAAAGCAAAGATTAAATTTGGGCGAAGAAGTTATTGCACATGCTCGCCCACCGACTCCGGGAGGAGGGCACCGTCGGCCTCATCTCCCTTTCGGAGGAGTAAGACTGCAGATGTCGGATCAGGGCTGTCAAGCGGCACAATTTTGCCGGTACAGGACCCCACCCCTTTGTGTAGAGTGGATTGCGCAAACAGCACCTAAGAAGGCAGCAATGTGACGAAGCGCACTCGGGAACAGTAGGCGGGCAGGAGGACCTGAGAGGTGACCATCAACTCGCTCGCGGATATGGCAGGCAGGGAGAGGCGGAATTCACCGCCCTGTCGGAAGGCTATGATGCGGGGTCCGCTGTCCCAGAGGTCGCGGCATTCAGGGCTCCGAAGCGCGCTCGTCAGTAAATCATTAAGAATTGGGTCGTCCGGGTATCCCACGAGCGCGAACCTCAGCTGCGCGAGATAGAGCGTGGCATGTGCCGGCCAGTCCACGATCTGCTCACGGGATTCCGGTGACTCAAGCACCCACCGCATCAGGTTCGCGCCCTTCGTCCGCACCCAGGGGAACCACTCCGCCATCTTGTCGTTGTAGCCGATGACATTCCATGAGTGATCGATGAGATAGGCCGGGAATCGTGACTGGGCCGACACGAACTCCTTGAGCCGGTCCATTTTTATCTCGGCGTGCTCCTGGCCGCCCTTGTCGACGATCTCACTCAGCGCGTTCCAGAACAGCGCGGCACGTTCGTGCGGCCCCAGTTCCAGCGCATCGGCCAGGCTCGTCAACGTCTCGTGCGAGAGGGACATCGGAGTCCCGGTTTCCAGGGAGCGGTACCAGCGCTCGCTCACTCCCATACGAGCGGCCACTTCCTTCTGCGGCAGTGGCTTGCGGCGCCCGTTCTTCATTCCCGCCTCGGCCCGCCAGGCACGCAGCAGGGACGACAGGCTGGCAAATCCCGATCGAAGGTCGGCTATGGCAGGCCTCTCTGAATTATCCATGCTTTTCTTCATTCCCTTTTCGTTCCGGGAGGGCGTCAAAGGGACGACGGTAGCACTTGCTGTGTACATGAAAGGGGCGAGCCCGATGGGGCACCTCACGGACATACGCCGGAACACCGGGCGGCGCGTCGTGGTCACCGGCCTGGGGGCCATCACACCGCTGGGGGCGGGTGTCGACGCGCTCTGGCAAGGGCTTCTGGAGGGCCGTTGCGGCGTCCGCCCCCTCGACGACCCCGCCTTCGCCGACCATCCGGTGCGCATCGCGGGGACCGTGCCCGTCGACCCCGCCTCGCTGCTGCCGAGACAGCGGGCGCGACGGATGAACCGTGCCGCCCAGTTCGCGCTCCTGGCCGCCCGGGAGGCCTGGCAGGACGCCGGGCTCGCGCCGGGCGGCACCGAGGAGAGCGGTCTCGCCCCGGAGCGGGTCGGGGTGTCGGTGGGCAGCATCATCGGCGGTGCCCCCGTACTCGTCGAGGGGGACCGGCGCCTGCGCGAGCGGGGGCTGCGCGGCGTCTCGCCGCTCACCGCCCCGATGACCGTGCCCTCGCAGGCCGCGTCGCAGATCTCGCTCGACCTGCGGATCACGGGCGAGGCGCGCACCGTCGTCAGCGCGTGCGCCTCGGGCACCGAGGCCATCGGCGAGGCCATCGACCGTATCCGGTACGGGCGCGTGGACGTCGCGCTCGCCGGCGGTGCCGAGGCCCCCGTCATCCCCGCGGTGATGGCGTCCTTCGCCGCCATGCGCGCGCTTTCGACCCGCAACGACGAGCCGCTCGCGGCCTCACGCCCCTTCGCCAAGGACCGCGACGGCTTCGTGAACGGCGAGGGCGCGGCCGTGCTCCTGCTCGAGGCGGAGGAGCACGCTCGCGCGCGGGGCGCCCGTATCTACTGCGAGGCCGCGGGCTGGGGCCTGTCGGCGGACGCGTATCACCTGGCCGCGCCCGATCCGACGGGCAGCGGCATCGCCCTCGCCGTCCGGCGTGCCGTGGAGGACGCCGGGGCCCGCCTCGGCGACGTGGTCCATGTGAACGCGCACGCCACCGCCACCGTGGAGGGCGATCTCGCGGAGGCGGCCGGGCTGCGCGAGGTCTTCGCCGCCGTGGCGGGCGGGGACGGGGCGCCGCCCGTGCCGGTGACCGCGCCCAAGGGGAACCTGGGTCATCTGCAGGGCGCGGCCGGCGGTGTCGAGGCGGTCGCGACGGCTCTCACGCTCCACCACGGAATCATTCCGCCGACCGTCGGCTGCGACGATCTCGACGACGCCATCGGGCTCGACGTAGTCCGCGGCCACTCCGTCGAGCTGCCCGGCTCCGGTGATGTGGCCCTGAGCAACTCCTTTGGTTTCGGCGGGCACAACGCGGTTCTCGCGCTGCGCCGGCGCTGAGACCGGGTCGAGGGCGCGGAGCGACCCAGACTTTCCCCTTTTTTGCCCGTTCTTCCTTTCCCTTTACCTGTTCGTGAACGTTCTACTTACCTTCGCGAACAGGCCTTTCCACGCCGTGGCAGCATCAGGCCAGCCCGCTGATTTCATGCCGACGTTGATGTTGACTTGAGTCGTGCTCGGATCCATTAGTTTCGACGGCGACTACGAGAATGAACAACTCACCCGGAGAATGGGCATAGAAATACTCACCTGTGAACCCGGTCTCGTTTCGGGCACCATGCCCGTGTCCGGGAATCGCCAGCCGGTGGGAATTCTGCACGGCGGCGCGAACGCGGTCTTCGCCGAAACCCTCGGCTCGGTGGCCGCATTCCTGTACGCGGGGCCCGGCGGGCACGCCGTGGGCGTCGACCTTTCCTGTACTCATCACCGGTGGGTCTCGTCAGGAATGGTCACCGGGATATGCATACCCCTGAACGAGCGGCAGACGGTCGCCTCGTACGAGATCGCCATCTCCGACGAATCCGGCAACCGGACCTGCACGGCCCGGCTCACCTGTGCCATCCGGCGAGGCGGTGCCCGGAGGCGCACCAGCCTCCGCAAGGCGCCGGCCGTGCGGTTGCCGCAGGACCACTCACTACCGACGGAGCTCCGATGACAGCGAGTTCGGCGCAGACCGTACTGACTTCCGTGGACGACTATCTCGGCCCGGCCGACCGGCGCTTCTTCGGCCGGGGCTTTCGCCGGGTCCAATACGACATCGGCGATGCCCGCGTCGCGCGTACCGGCAATGCCGTCGAGGCGCTCGCCACGGTGGGCGTCGCCTATCCCGCCGACTGGTCGACGAAAGCCGCGGGCACCGATCTGCGCCCGCACTTCAGCACCATCGACGGCCTCGTGGTCGCCGCCCAGCTGGCCGAGGCGTGCCTCACAGGACCCGGCGCCGATCTGCGCGACGCCTGGCTGCGCAAGGTGCGCCTGACGGCGGGCAGCAGCCCGCAGGAGGACCTCGACCGGATCCCGGCGCGCGCGACGCTGCGCCGCACCGAGCCGGTCGTCGCCGACCCGGCGCGCGCGGTGTCGGTGGTCGACTGCGCCATCGGCACCATGCGGGTGCGGTGCGAGGTGGAGCACGCCCGGGTCGGCGGCCCGGTCCGGGAGCGGACGTACACCGGTCTCGACGCGCTGCTCGGCGCCCCGGCGGACCGCTACTTCGGTACGGGGTTCACCGCGCGCCGCCAGCTCATCCGCGACGTGACCGTGGACCAGGAGCGGCTGCGCGCTTCGGCGGGGCTCACGGTCGCCGACGAGGACGCGACCACCCTGCCCACGGCGGGACTCGAGGGGGCCTACCAGCCGTCGGTCTCCATGGTGGACGCCTTTGTGACGGCGCTTCAGCTCGCCCAGATCATGCTCTACGACCTGGACGGCGTGCGCCGCCAGGACAGCGAGACCCTGTGGATGCGCCAGACCACCATCACCGCGTCCCGCCCCGACCGCCCCCGGCAGGGGGTGCCGGTGACGACGTACCTGGCCGACCCCGGCCTGCTGCGGATGGGCGGCGGCACCTGGCGCACCCTGGACGTCGTCGCCGAACTCGCCGGGCTCCGGGTGCGTTCCGCCGTGGCCCACCGGCTCCCGGAAGGACACGTGGCGGCATGAGCGACGACATCAGCAGTGGCACGAGTGGCATGACACGTACGGCCGTGATCGCCGGTGTCGGCGGCTACGTGCCGCCGCGCGTGGTGACCAACGACGAACTGGCCCAGCGCCTGGACACCTCCGACGCGTGGATCCGCACCCGGACGGGCATCGCCCAGCGCCATGTCATCGACCCCGGTACGACCACCGGTGACCTGGCGGTCGAGGCGGGCCTGCGGGCCCTGAAGAACTCGGGGGCGGACGGCGCCGACCTGGTCGTACTCGCCACCACGACACCGGACCGCCCCTGCCCTGCCACGGCACCGGCCGTCGCCACCCGCATCGGGCTGCCCCATGTCGCGGCCTTCGACGTGGCCGCCGTCTGCTCCGGCTTCCTGTACGCCCTGCAGACCGGCGCGGCCGCCATCGGCGCGGGCTTCGCCGAGCGGGTCCTGGTCATCGGCGCCGAGACGTTCAGCACCCTCCTCGACCCGGCGGACCGCACCACCGCCGCCATCTTCGGCGACGGCGCGGGCGCGGTGGTCCTGCGGGCGGGCGAGCGGGACGAGCCGGGCGCCGTACGGGACCTCCACCTCGGCAGCGACGGCGGGATGGCGGACCTGATCACGGTGCCCGGCGGCGGCGCCGAGCAGCGCTCGCGGGGCGGCTTCCCCGGCCCGGAGGACCTGTACTTCCGCATGGAGGGCAAGTCGGTCTTCTTCGCCGCGGTACGCCGCATGGCCGAGTCCTCACGGACGGTGCTCGACCGCACGGGCTGGCAGGTGGCCGACGTCGACCGGATCGTGGCGCACCAGGCGAACACCCGGATCATCCACGCCGTCGCCGAACAGCTCGGCCTGCCGCCGGAGCGCGCCGTCCTGAACATCGAGCGCGTCGGCAACACGTCCGCCGCCTCCATCCCGCTGGCCCTCGCGGACGGCATGGCCGACGGCGCCCTGAAGGCCGGCGACCGGGTGCTGCTCACCGCCTTCGGCGGCGGCGCCACCTGGGGGGCGGCCACCCTCACCTGGCCCGACCTGCCCCGGGCCTGACCCCGTACTCCGGAGCTCATCGACGCACTCCGCAGTTCATCGACCAACTTCCGTACCCACACCATTAGTTGAGGTGCCCCATGACCGGTTCCGTGACGACGATGATCACCGAGATCCTCACCACCAAGTTCGAGGTGTCCCCCGAGGACGTCTCCCAGGACGCCGTCTTTGACGACCTGGCGGTGGACTCCCTCGCGCTCCTGGAGATGTCACTGCTGCTCGAGAAGCGGCTCGGCGTCTCCATAGAGGAGGGCGTCCTGACCGCCGAGCAGACCGTCGGGGAGGCCGCCGAGGCGGTCGAGGCGCTCGGCTGCGCCCACAGCGCCGCCGCCTGAGCCGGCGCCCCGGCCACGCCCGTGCGCATCGTCCTGCTCCGCCATGGAGAGACCGCCTACAACGCCGCCGACCGCTTCCAGGGCCAGGCCGACGTCCCGCTCAACGAGACGGGCATACGGCAGGCGCAGGAGGTCGCGCGCTCCCTGACCCCCGACAACTGGGGCTCGGTGTACTCCTCTTCGCTGTCGCGCGCGGCCCAGACGGCCGCGTACGCGGCGGGCCGCCTCGACGTCCCGCACCTGCGCCTCGACGGGCTGCGGGAGCGCCACCTCGGCACGCTCGACGGCCTGGACCGGACGGAGTTCGCCCATCTCCACCCGGGGGCCCTGCGGAGCCTGGTCGCCGCCCCCGGCTACGCGCCGCCCGGCGGTGAGAGCGGCCACGCCGCGCGGGCCCGCTTCTGCGCGGCGCTCCGCGAGATCGCCGAGGCGGGCCGGCGCGGGACGTCGCGGCCCGTCCTCGTGGTGACGCACGGCGGTGTCCTGAACCTGCTGGCCCGTGCGCTGGGCGGCGGCGCCGACGCGCCCGACGGCATGGTCGGCAACGGCCGCGCCCTGTGCCTGGCGACCGCGTGGACCGCCGACGGACGCCCGCGCGTGGCCCTGCGCCAGTGGGACGTGGCGCCACACGAGTGCGAGCACCCGCCCCCGCCCTTTCGCCCCCTCACCTTCGTCGGCCTCGACGAGCTGAGCGCCGACGCCCTCACCACCAAGGAAGTGACCCCTACATGAGCATCGAGATCACCGTCCTGTTCGACGTCGTGCCCGAGCGGATGGAGTCCGTCGTGGACGCCTTCGGCGAGCTCGCCGCCGCGACCCGCGAGGAGGAGGGCGCGCTGCGCTTCGACGCCTGCCTCTCCGAGGGGCATCCGCACACCGTCGTCCTCGTCGAAGAGTGGGCCGACCAGGCCGCCATCGACCTGCACATGAAGGAGGAGTACACCGCGGCCTTCCTCGCCAAGGTGGACGGCGCCTTCCGCAATCCGCCGCACGTCCACCGCCTGCGTCCCCTCGGCTCCTGACCGGCCCGCCAAGGAAGGTCCCCGTGAACAGCGACACCCAGCGGCCCCGCGTCCTGATCGTCGGTGCCGGACCCGTCGGGCTCGTCCTCGCCTGCGAGCTGCTCCGGCACGGCGTACGGGCCGACATCATCTCCAAGACCCGCAGACAGAGCCCGCACTCCCGGGCGACGATCCTGTGGCCCCGCGTCCTTGAGCTCCTCGACCGCGTCGGAGTGGGCCGCAAACTGGTCGAGAGCGGTCACTACTTCGACCAGATGAACTACTACTCCAACAAGAAACTCATCGGCCTGATCCGGTTCGACCGGCTGCGCGGCGCCGGATACCCGTTCGCCATCACCATCCCGCAGTGGCGCACCGAGGCGGTCCTCGAAGAGCACATGACGTCGCTCGGCGGGACGATCGACTACGACCACACGCTCGTCGGCGGTGCACAGGACGCGCGGGGCGTCGAGTGCGAACTGCTGCTGCCCGGCGGCACGTCGCAGACACGTACGTACGACTTCGTGGTCGGCGCCGACGGCTACAGCAGCACGGTGCGCGAGGCGTTCGGCTTCGAGTTCGCGGGGCGGACCCTGCGGACCCGGCTCGCCATCACCGACGCCGAGATCACCGGTGAGACGACCAGCAGCGAGGCCGCGTACTACCTCACGCGGCACGGCAACATGGTCCTCGCGCCGCTGGGCGGCGGGGTGTTCCGGGTCGGCGCGAGCGTGCCCGACGGCTTCACCGGGGACTCCCCGGACCGCGCCTTCTTCGAGAAGCTGCTCGCGGAGCGCGTGCCCGGCAACCGGCGGCTCGGGGCCATGAACTTCAGCGGGATCTTCACGGCGCACGTCCGCTCGGCGAGCACGTACGGCAGCGGCCGGGTCTTCCTCGCGGGGGACTCGGCGCACGCCATGAGCCCGTCCGGGGCGCAGGGCCTCAACACCGGCATCCAGGACGCGGTCAACCTCGGCTGGAAGCTGGCCGGTGTGGTCCGCGGCGACTACCGCCCGGAGCTCCTCGCCAGCTACGACACCGAGCGCCGCCCGGCCGTCGACGCGGTCGCGGGGCTCTCCACCCGCCTGGCCCGCATCGGCCTGTACTCGACGTGGCACCAGAGCCTGGCCCGCGACGCCGTGTACCGCCTCGGGACCGCTACGCAGACCCTGGAGAAGGTGCTCGCGCCGAAGCTCGCCCAGCTCGACACCCACTACGGCCCGCGGCCCCGGCGGGGCACCCTCGTCCCGGGCGAGCGCCTCCCGCTCGGCTGGGAGTCGTCGAGTACCGCGCCCTCACTGGCCGTCGACCGCTACACCGTGCTCCTGTGGCCCGGCCTCGCGTACCGGCACGAACGCTGGACCGAGGCCGTGGCGCGCCTGCGGACCGAGGTCACCACGGCGGCCGTCACGGACCTCGGCGGCCGCCCGCCCGGCGACCTCCTCGGCAAGCTGGGCCGCACGGCCCAGGCCCTCGTCGTCCGCCCCGACGGGCACCTCGACTCGCTCGTGCCGCTCGACGACCGGGCGCCCGACACGGCCGTACGGGCGGTGACCCGCGCCCTCGGCCGGCATGTGACGGCGCAGATGCCCGCCACCCCGGCCCCGGCGCTCACCGGCCTCTCCGCATAGCCGGCCCCTGCCGCCCTCCCCCTTCACCTCAAGCACTGTCCACCACCCCACCCGATCAAGGGAGTTCACCATGGCACCGCGCGTCACCCTCACCGAAGTCGCCGACATGACGCCCGACCAGCGCGCCGTCTACGAGAAGTTCGAGTCCAACCTGACCCGTGCGCTGCTCCTGACCAAGAACTCGGCCGCCGCGCACCTCGCCCTCGGCGGCACCTTCACCGTCGGCCTGCTGAGCCTCCTCGACCGCGAGGTCGTCGTGCTGCGCGTGGCCAAGCTGCGCGACAGCGAGTTCGAGCGGCTGCTGCACTACCCGCTCGCCCGCAAGGCGGGCCTCGACGACATCGAGATCAAGGCCATCGAGGACGGGCTCCTCGACGAGATGGAGCCCTCGCGTGCGGCCCTGGTCCGCTACGTCACCGAGTGCATGCAGGACCACAAGGCGAGCGAGCAGGCCTTCTGGGCGCTGCACGAGCACTACTCGCAGAACGAGATCGCCGAGGTCACCCACCTCGCGGGCCACAGCGCCATGACCGCCATGTACCTGGCCAGCCTGGACATTCCGCTGGACGAGGGCATCGCCTCCTGGGGGCGGCTCACCGAGGTGCAGGACGAGGTCAAGGGCTCCTAGGGCCCCTCGCCCGTCACCCGGGGCGGCCGGACGCGCGTACCAAGCCGCGTCCGGCCGCCTCGGCGGTCCACCACTCGCGCACGAGAACGCGCACGACATCTCTTGGGAGAGAAGGAACGTGAAGTACGTACGCCTCGGCTCCAGCGGCCTCAAGGTGCCGCGCCTCGCCCTTGGCTGCATGAGCTACGGCGAGCCCGGACTCGGCACCCATCCGTGGTCGCTCCCCGAGGAGGAGAGCCTCCCGTTCTTCGCCCGGGCCCTCGACCTGGGCATCAACTTCTTCGACACCGCGAACGTCTACTCGCTGGGCACGAGCGAGGAGTTCCTCGGCCGGGCCGTGCGCAAGCTGACGCGGCGCGAGGACGTCGTCATCGCCACCAAGCTGCACGGAAAGATGGACGAGAGCCCGCTGGCCGGAGGCCTGTCGCGGCAGGCGATCATGCGGGAGGTCGACGCGAGCCTGCGGCGCCTCGGCACCGACTACATCGACCTGTACATCATCCACCGCTGGGACGACGAGACGCCCGTCGAGGAGACGATGGAGGCGCTCCACGACGTGGTGAAGGCGGGAAAGGCGCGGTACATCGGCGCCTCGTCCATGCACACCTGGCAGTTCGTGAAGGCCCAGTACGTCGCCGACCTGCACGGCTGGACGCGGTTCGTGAGCATGCAGAACCACTACAACCTCATCAACCGCGAGGAGGAGCGCGAGATGCTCCCGTACTGCCTCGCGGAGGGCATCGGCGTCACTCCGTGGAGCCCGCTGGCCCGCGGCAGGCTGACCCGGGACTGGGACGTCGAGTCGCCGCGCACCGCGGGCGACCCGATCCAGGACCTGTTCTACGGACCGACCGAGGCCGCCGACCGCCGGGTCGCCCAGGCCGTCGCCGACATCGCCGCCGAGCGCTCCGTGCCGCGCGCCCAGGTGGCGCTCGCCTGGGTGCTGCGGCAGCCCGCGGTGACCGCTCCCGTCGTCGGCGCGACCAAGCCGCACCACCTCACCGACGCCGTGGCCGCCCTCGACCTGGAGCTCGACGAGGCCGAACTGGCCCGCCTCCAGGCCCCATACGTACCGCACGCCGTCGTCGAGTACGCCTGACCGGTACGCCTGACCGGTACGCCTGACCGGCGGGCCGCTCTTCCCTCGTATCCCCCTCCTCCCCGTATCCCGTTCCGCCCTATGGGAGTTACCCCGTGACCTCCACCCTGGTCTCCCCGGAGACCGTCCGACCACTCATGACCAACCGGCAGGTGGCCGCCCTCGTCCTGCTGCTCACCTCACAGTTCCTGATGGCCGCCGACTTCAGCCTCCTGAACGTCGCGCTGCCCTCGATCGGCGTCGAACTCGGCTTCACCCAGGGCGGATTGCAGTGGATCGCCACCGCGTTCGCGCTGTGCGCCGCGGGCTTCACCCTGGTGTTCGGGCGCGTCGGTGACTACGCCGGACGCCGCCGTGTCTTCATCGGCGGCATGGCCGTCCTCGCGGTCGCGTCGGCCGCCGGCGGGTTCGCGCAGTCGCCGACGCCGCTGCTCGTGGCCCGTGCGCTGCAGGGCCTGGCGACCGCGGCGATCACACCGGTCTCGATGGCGCTGCTCACCACGACCTTCACGGAGCCCAGGCTGCGGGCGAGGGCGCTCGGGCTCAACAGCGTCATGATGAGCTCGGGGTTCGTCTTCGGCTCCATCTTCGGCGGCTCGCTCACCGATCTGCTGTCGTGGCGGTGGGCCTTCTTCATCAACATCCCGGTGGCGGTGGCGGCGATCTGCCTCATCCGCTTCGTGGTCCCGGAGAGCGTCTCGGACGAGCGGCGCTCGTTCGACACCCCCGGCGCCGTGCTCATCACGGCCGGGATGTTCGGGATCATCTACGGCGTGACGGACACTGCGGCGGCCGGATTCACCGCCCTCAACTCGGCGTCCCTGCTGGGTGGTTGCGTACTGATCGGCGTCTTCTGGGCGGTGGAGAAGCGCACCACCGACGCCCTCGTCCCGGTGCGGGTCCTGCGCATCCCGGACGTGGCCATCGGCAACGCGACGGCGCTGTTCATCTTCGGCGGCGAGACCGCCCTCATCTATTTCACCGGGATCTACGTCCAGGACGTGCTCCACTACTCGCCGCTGGCCTCCGGTCTCGTACTCCTCGGCATCGGCGTGGGACAGATCCTCGCGGGCAGCTTCGGGCCCCGGGTCATCGAGGCCGTCTCCCCCAGGACCCTGCTCGGTCTCGCGGTGGCCGGTCAGGGCGCGTTCATGCTGCCCATGGTCTGGGCGACCGAGGATCCCGGCTGGCTGGCCTGGGTGATCGCGGCACAGTTCGTCAACGGCGCCTTCTCGATGCTCGCGCTGATCTCGTTCATGATGATCGCGACCTCCGCGGTGAGCGTGGACCTTCAGGGCATGGCCACCGGTGTGGCGACGCAGAGCCAGCAGGTCGGGCAGACCATCGGCATCCCCCTGGTGAGCTCCGTCTTCGTGGCCTCGGCGGGCGCGGCCGCCGCCGGGTCCGGCGGGCAGCTGCACGGCATCCATGTCGCGCTGCTCGTGGACGCGCTGACGCTGGTCGGCGTCGGCGCCCTGGTCTTCCTCGTGTTCCGGCTGCGCGGCCACGCGGCGCCGGCCACCGTCGAGGAGTGAAGGAGCAGGCGTGCTAGAGCTGCGTGAGATCGAATGCCTCATCACCCTCGGCGAACAGCTCCACTTCGGGCGGACCGGCCGCGAGCTGCACATCTCGCAGTCGCGGGTCAGCCGCACGCTGCGGGACGCGGAGCAGAAGGTCGGCGGCCAGCTCTTCGACCGGACGAGCAGGCACGTCCGGATGACCGCCCTGGGCAAGCTCCTGATCGACCGGCTGCGGCCGCTGTACGAGCAGTTGACCGATGTCTACGCGGACGCGGCCGCCCAGGCGCGCGGCGTCGCGGGTTCCACGCGGCTCGGGTTCACCGGTGCCGCGGGCGGCGGGTACGCGGCCGAGCTGATCCGGGCCGCGCGCACCTACGCGCCCGAGTGCCGCGTCATCCTGCGCGAGGTGCCGTGCGGCGATCTCCTTGGCCCGCTGCGGCGCGGTGAGGTGGACGTCCTGGTGGCCCGACTGCCCGTCGAGGAGCCCGACATGACGGTCGGGCCCGTCCTCGGCCGGGAGATCCGGGTGCTCGCCGTCGCGCTCGACCACCCCCTGGCGAGCCGGGCCTCGGTCCGCATCGAGGAGATCGCGGGCGCGACCGTGTTCCGGCTCGCCGGCACGGCACCCGACTACTGGCGCGACCACCACGTGCCCCTTGTGACACCGGCGGGCCAGGCCCTGCACCTCGGCCAGGAGGTGCAGACCTGCCAGGAGATCCTCTCCCTGACGGCGGCAGGACAGGGCGTCGCCCCGCTGGCCGAGTCGGTGGCGCGCCACTATGCGCGGCCGGACATCGCCTTCGTACCCATCCGGGATCTGCCGCAGACGTCGGTGGCCCTGATCTGGCGCACCGCCGAGGAGAACGCGCGGGTTCGTGCGCTCGCCTACTGTGCCCGCCAGATCGGCGGCGCGCAGGACGTCCCCGTACCGGAGTCGTCTCCGGTTCCGGCCCCGGCGGGGAGCTAGACCGGGCGTCGCGCGACGGAACCGGTGGACAGAGCTTCTGTCCACCGGTTCCGTCATGTCCCGGTCTAAGCAGGCCAGTTGGGGGACCGTCCCAGCATGGCAAGGACGTGGTCGAGCGGCCGCTCACCGCTCGGTTCGGGGAGGCCGGGGCGGAAGGACGCGCCCGGCTCGCGGCGGTTCTGCCCGTCCGGAACCTCTTGTGCGTACGGCAGGACGGCGGCGAGCGTCTCGTCGTCGAAGGGGGCGGGCACGCCCAGGGACGCGGCGACGTCCCAACCGTGCACGACGTAGTCGACGAAGTGGAAGCCGATGGCCGTGCGGGCCGGGAACATCTGGCCGCCGCGCACCTCCGGCAGCCAGAATTCGCCGTCGAGCACGCCCTCGCGGGCGAACGCCTCGGTGACCCGCGCCGACGAGGCCCGGAAGGACCCCGCCGGGTCGTCGTCGATCTCCCGGTCCGCCCAGACCGAGGCGTCGCTCGCCTCGCCGTCGGCGGCGGCCGCGAAGCCGTGGTTCTGGCCGGTCATATGGGCCAGGAGCTGCCGCAGCGACCACTGCGCACAGGGCGTCGGCAGGCTCAGGTGCTCGGGCCCGACCTGGTCGACGATCTTCTCGGTGACCTCCAGGGCACGGCGGTCGAAGGGGCGGATGTCAGTCATCGGACTCATCTCTGTACGGGGTCACTTGGGCAATGAGCGGCTCTGGCCGCGGAACTCGGCGATCACCTTGCCGTCGGCGCGGCGGACGGTGACGTCGTAGATGCCGTTCGCGCCGAACCGGGAGCGCTCGACGGCCTCGGCGACGAGTTCGTCTCCGGCCGCGGCCGGGCGGAGGAACGACACCTGGGCGGCCTGCGCCACGGTGGTCGCCCCCCGGGTGTTGCACGCGTAGGCGAAGGCCACGTCGGCGAGCAGGAAGAGATAGCCGCCGTGCGCCGTGCCGTGGCCGTTGACCATCGTGGGGGCGAGGCGCAGATGGGCGGCGGCCCGGCCCTCGGCGATGCCGTCGACCTTGATGCCGAGCTCCTGGCAGGTGCGGTCCTCGCGGTACATGGCGTCCGCCCTGCTCTGCGGCGTCTCGGCCATCTGCCCCTCCTCCACTGGTAGTTGCCGGGACATCAGCCCGCGTACGCCTCGATGATCTCCGAGGCGGCGCGCTGTCCGGAACGGATGGCGCCCTCCATGAGGCCGAAGAACTCGGTGCTCGTCTCGGTGCCCGCCCAGTGGATACGGCCGTGCGGCGTGGCAAGGCGCGGTCCGAAGCCGACCCAGTCGCCGGGGCCGAACAGTGCGGCGTAACAGCCCCTGCTGTACTCGTCGTTGATCCAGTCGGTGACGTGGTGGGCGGTCGGTTCGGGCAACTCGGGGAAGAGCCGCCGGGCCTGGGCGACGGCCAGCTCACGCTGCTCGTCCGGGGCCAGGGCCGCGTACTCCTTGGCCTCGCGCCCCGTGACGAACCCGGTCAGGATGCCGACGCCGTCGCCGGGCGGGGAGTCGTCCACCGTGGACAGGAGCGGTCCGTCGGCGCTCACCGACCAACCGGAGAGCCCGTGGTCGCGCCAGAGCGGGCGCGGGTAGATCAGATGCACCTTGACGGCGCAGCCCGGCACGGTGGAGTCGCCGGAGCGGCGGAAGGGCAGCCCCGGGCGGTACTCGATGGCGTCGGCGAGCAGCGGCGGCACGGCGACGATCAGGGAGTCGGCCTCGTGGACGCCGCCGTCGGTGTGCACGCGTACCCCGTCGCCGGTCTCCTCGACGACGCGCGCGGGCTCGCCGAGCAGGACCCGGTCGCCCAGTTTCGCGGCGAGCAGCTCGCTCAGCTGGTGGGCGCCGCCGTCGACGCGGTCCTCCTGTGCCCCGCCCGCGAACGCGTTGAGGTAGCGGATGCCGCCGCCGGAGCAGAGGTAGAAGGCCATGTGCAGGACGGACACGTCGGCCGGGTCGGCGGCCATCATCTCGCCGAGGAAGAGCGGGAAGAAGAGGCGGGCGTCGGCCTGGGTGACGTTCTGCTCGATCCAGTCGAGTGCGCTGATCCGGTCCAGGCGCGCGGCGTCCGGGGTGAGCCAGGGGGCGTCGGCGCGGACCGCCTTGGTCACGTCGTCCAGGAGGTCGAACAGCTCGCCCAGGGCGACGGGGCTCAGCGGCGGGAAGCGGCCTTCGGTGCCCTGCGGGGCGCCGCCGAGGGAGAACCTGCTCTGCCCTTCGGTGGTGGTGGGCGCCGTGGTCAGGCCGAGCCGGGCCATGAGCGACTTCAGCTCGGTGTGGCGCTCGCCGAGGTAGGCGGCGCCGGCGTCGGCCCACTGCCCCGGCGCCACCTCGATGCCGTGGGTGCGCCCGCCGACCCGGTCGCGGGCTTCCAGAACCTTCACCTCCCGTCCGGCGGCGGCGAGTTCGGTGGCGGCGGTGAGCCCGGCGAGTCCGGCTCCGACGATGAGGGTGCTCACGCGGTCACGCTCGCAATCAGCTCGGCCACGCCCTGCGGCGTGGGGTGGTCCAGGAAGTCGGCGATGGTCAGCTCGGGGCCGAGGTCGCGGGCGATGGCGCTGATCACGCGGGTGGCGAGCAGGGAGTCCCCGCCCAGGTCGAAGAAGTCGGACCCGGCGTGCACGGCGTCCGTCTCCAGGACGCGTCGGTAGATCCCGGTCACGTGGTCGACCGTGTGGGTCCCGGTGGTGGGCATGTGTGTGTCTCCTCGGGTTCGCCGGCTCAGGCGCCGGTGGTGTAGCGGTGGTGGGTGCGGCGGCGGTCGACCTTGCCGCTCGCGGTGTGGACGAGCTCCGGCACCACCGTGATGCGGTTCGGCCGGAGGTGGCTGGGGCTGTGCTCCCGCAGATGGGCGCGGAGCGCGGACACGAGGCCCTCCGCGTCGCCCTGCCGGCCGGGCGTCACATAGGCGACCACGGTGGTGTGGTCACCGGCGCGCACCCCGGTGGCGGCGGCGGACGCGACGTCGGGGTGGGCGCAGAGCTGCGCCTCCACCTCGGCCGGGTCGACGCGGATCCCGCGGACCTTGATCTGGTCGTCGAGCCGTCCCTCGTGGTGGAGGGCGCCGTCGTCGTCGCGCCGGACCCGGTCACCGGTGCGGAAGTACCGCCCGGCCGCGAGGGCGGGGAAGCGCTCCGTGGTGGTCTCCGGCAGGTCCAGGTAGCCGAGGGCCAACGCGGGGCCGCCGATGAGGAGTTCACCGTCCTCGCCGATCAGCTCGCGGACGTGCGGCAGGGCCCGCCCGATGGGGGCGGAGCCGTCGGCGCGCGCCCGTGCGCGCGGGCCGTGCAGCTCGGCGGCGTGCGTGACCAGGGTGGTCTCCGTGCAGCCGTACGTGTTGACGAGCCTGATCCGGTCGGCGCCCGGCAGCGCCCGCCAGTTCTCGAGCCGGGCCCTGCTGGTCGCCTCACCGCCGATCACGACGGTACGCACGCTCTCGGGCAGCGCCTCGCCGCCGGCCTCGGTCAGGTGGTGGACGAGCTCGTGCCAGAAGGCCGTGGGCAGGTCGAGGACGCTGACGCCGATGCGGTCGAGCATGCGCAGAAAGCGGGGCAGGGAGCCCGCGTAGGCGTCCGCGTCGAAGACCAGCGTCGCGCCACGGGTGAGGGCGGGCAGGATCTCCTCGAACGACGTGTCCCAGTTCAGCGAGGCGAACTGCAGCACCCGGTCGCCGGGGCCGACGTCGAACAGCGCCGCCAGCGATTCGACGGCGGCCGCGATGGCCCCGCGCGGGGTCACCACCGGCTTCGGCTTCCCGGTGGATCCGGAGGTGAAAAGGACGTACGCGGGGTCGTCCGGATCCGGCTGCACGGGGAGTGCGTCCGCCTTCAACGGGGCGGCGGCGTCGGGGTGTTCGGGGCCGATGACGGGCGGGCCGAAGGGCTCCGGGTCCGGCCGGGTGCCGAGCACGGCCGCGCAGCCCGCCGCTTCGGCCAGCTCCTTCTTGCGCTCGGCGGAGAAGGCCGGGTCGATGGGGCAGTAGGTGCCGCCCGCGGCGAGGACGCCGAGGAGGGCCGCGACGGTGCCGGCGGAGCGGTCGATGAGCACGCCGACGGTGCCGGGCCTGGGGCCGAGGGCGGCGGCCACGCGCCGTACGCGGGCGGCCAGTTCGGCGTAGGTCGCGGGGCCGGTGGCGTCGATGACGGCGACGGCGTCCGGGTACCGGTCGGCGGTGTGCAGGAAGCGGTGGAGGACGTCGGGGGCGGCGTCCGGAGCGGTCTCCGGGGTGTTCTCGGGCATGGCGGGTCTCCGGTGGTCCTGTGGTCCGGTGGTCAGCGGTGGTCGGCGGCCGGGACGGCGGGCGGGGCGGGCTGCGGATCGGGCGTCCTGAGGTGGGGCACCTCGGCGGCCGCGCGCTTCTCCCTGCGCTCCTGGGCGAGGAGCCCCGCGCAGGCCACGACGGCGAGGACCATGACCGAGACGCTGTAGACGGTGGTGGTCGGGCCGAGCCCGAACCGCTGCACGGCGAGGCCCGCGATCACCGCGGGCACGCTGAAGCCCAGGTAGCACACGACGTACATGGAGGCCACGAGCCCGGCGCGCTCATCGGGTCCGGCCAGCGGCGCGATCGTCTGGAAGGCGCCGAGGAACCCGGTGCCGAAGCCGTACCCGGCGATGACGATGCCGGTGAAGAAGAGCGCCGGGGACGGGACGGCGAGGGCACCGAGGGTGGTGCCGACGCCGATGAGGAAGGCCACGAAGCCGAGCGTCATGGTGCGGCGCGGCGGGTGGTTGCGGCGCAGCAGCGAGCCGAGCGCCCCCGCCCCGGTCTGGGCAAAGATGACCAGGCCGCCCACCAGATGGCCGCCGAGGTGGAGGGTGCGGGCCGCGATGGACGGGCCGAGCGACATGTACAGGCCGCCGACCGCCCAGACCGCGAACAGGCACGGCGCCACGGTGAGGAACAGCGGCCTGATGCGGCGCGGCACCGCCATGCGCGGCACCAGCGAGGCCGCCGCGCCCGGCCGTTTCGGCGAGGTCTCCGGCAGCAGCGGGACGATCAGCGCCGACAGCACGAACGCCACCAGGAGCAGCGCGTAGACCAGGGTCTTCGGCGCGGGCGCGTACTCGACGAGGAGCCCGGAGCCCAGGCCGCCGAGGGCCAGGCCGACGACGGGCGCGAGGCTGTTGACCAGCGGGCCGATGCGGGGCCGGTCCGGGGGCTGCAGGTCGAGCATGGCGGAGCTGGTCGCCCCGGTCGCGGCGCCCGTGGCGAGCCCCTGGACGACACGCGCCGCGAGCAGCGGGCCGACGCCGTCGGCGGTGATGAAAAGGAGCATGCTCACCACCTCGACGACCAGGGCGGCCCCGAGCACCTTGCGGCGCCCGACGTGGTCGGAGAACCCGCCGACCACGAGCAGCGCCACGAGCAGCGCGATCGCGTACATCGCGAAGACGGCCGTCAGCATGATGGCGGAGAAGCCCCACTCGGCCTGGTACACCCCGTACAGCGGCGAGGGCGCGCTCGACGCGAAGAGCAGCAGGGCCTGGACCGTGGCGATCAGCCAGAAGGTGAACCCGCGGGACAGCTCGGGGAGTTGGCGCGTACGGCTCATGAGGTCCCCTCGCGGGCCAGCCGGGCGAGCACCCTCGCGACCAGGTCGTCGGCGGCGCCGAGGTACCCCTCGGGCGCAAGGAGCTGCTCGGCGTCGGCGGGGAGCCGGCCGTGCAGCTCCGGGTGGTCGGCGAGCGCCTTGGCGAAGGTGACCTCGCCGGTGGCGGCCCGGCGGGCGCACACGGCCAGGACGCGCTTGGTCTCGGCCTTGCCCAGGAGCGGGGCGAGCACGGCGTTGAGCCGCTCGGAGACGACGGCGCCCTCGGTGAGCTCCAGGTTGCGCCGCATGCGGGCGGGGAACACCTCAAGGCCTTCGGCGAGTTCGGCGGCCGTGCGCGCCGCACCCGCCGTGAGCCGCAGGGCGTCGCGCAGCGGCTGCCACTCGGCGTGCCAGGCGCCGGGGGCCCGCTCGTCCTCGGCCAGCATGCTCAGCGCGAGGACGGAGCTGTGCGCGGGGACTTGGCGGGCGGCCGCCACGATGAGGGTGGCGAGCACCGGGTTGCGTTTCTGCGGCA
Organism: Streptomyces sp. NPDC086554; assembly: GCF_040686095.1. Taxonomy (NCBI): domain Bacteria; kingdom Bacillati; phylum Actinomycetota; class Actinomycetes; order Kitasatosporales; family Streptomycetaceae; genus Streptomyces; species Streptomyces sp. NPDC086554. The sequence continues at coordinate 263,633 of NZ_JBFBJK010000008.1, read as the reverse complement.
TCGCGGAGGAGACGCCGCGGCCCTCGGCGGCGGGCTCGGCGACCTCCGCGATCTCGGTGCGGGAGAGCACCTGCACGTCCAGGGCGAACTTCCCAAGGGCGCCGGTGACTTGACTGAGCAGCCAGCCCAGGTCGCACAGCGGGGTGCGCAGGCTGTGCCAGGGCACCGAGGGCTCGCTGAGCCCCAGTTCGGCGGCGAAGCGCTCGGCGAGCTCGACGCCGTGGCCACGGCGGTCGGCGGCGGTGCCGCGCGCGTACTCCTGGTAGGCGGACAACGTCCCTGCCGCGCCGCCGAGTTGGGCGGGCAGCGAGGCCGCTGTGCGGCGCACCCGTTCCCTCGCGTCAAGCACGGAGTCGAGCCAGCCCGCCGCCTTGAGGCCGAAGGTGGTGGGCACCGCATGCTGGGCGAGAGTGCGCGCGGCCATCGGCGTCGCGCGGTGCAGCCCCGCCAGGTCGCCGAGCGCGGCGGCCACCCGCCCGAGGTCGCCGCCGATGCCGTCCAGGGTGCGGACGGCGAGCAGCATCGTCGCCGAGTCGAGGATGTCCTGGCTGGTGGAGCCCAGGTGCACCTGGTCGGCGACGTCCGGCGCCACCTCCCGTACCGCCGCGGTGAGTTCCTGCACCAGGACGACGACGGGGTTGGCGGCGCCGCGGGAGCGCTCGGCGAGCGTCGGGGCGTCGATCCGCAGGGTGCGGGCGACCTCCGTGATGACGTCCGCCGAGCGCCCGGGGATCACCCCGAGCTGCGCCTGAGCGCGGGCGAGCGCTCCCTCGGCCTCCAGCATGGCGGCGATCCAGGCCTGCTCACTCAGGGCCTCGGGGGCCCGGCCCGTGGCCCAGACCGGGTTGAACAGGCCGGAGTCCGTCCCGGTCTCTCTGTCGCGCGTCGGGGGGTGAACAGGCACGGGGCATTCCTCTTTCTGTGCTTGTTTCTGTACTTGTGGGGGTTACCAGGTGGCGCCGGCCAGCGCGGCGGACGGGCGCCGCTGCTCCAGGTCGACGGTGAGGCACTCGCGGGCGATCGCGTCGGCGTCGCCGAGGATCACGGAGTCGACCCCGGGCCGGATGCCCGCCGCCGTGGCCCAGTGCACCGTCTCGGTCGGCACCCCGTACGCGAACCGGTAGGGGTGCGGCCGCCCCGCCGCGTCCACCAGGCGGTTGGGCCGCTGGGTGACGGTCAGGCCGCCGGTCTCCACGTGCCCGTCCGTGCCGGTGGGGATGAGATACGGGCGGCAGGCCCCGCGCTCGCGCAGGTCCCGCAGGAGCGGGTCGGAGGTGCGCCGGATGTCGAGGTCGGGCAGCCGGGCCTCGATGAGCGAGGTCACCCGCCGCTCGGAGCCGGGGACTTCGCGGGAGCTGACGACGAAGCCGTCCGGCGCGGCCGCGATGTGCAGGCCAGGTCCGGCCATCTCCACCACGCCCGCCTCGACCAGCGCGATCAGTTCCTCGATGCGGCTGTGCGGCGGGCCGATGGACACGAAGGCGTTGAGCGGCGTGTACCAGGACTGCAGCCCCTTCCGGTACGACTCGCCGGTGATACCCGCGTGGTCCACCACGAGCCGCACCTCGTTGCGCAGGTCGCGCAGCACGTCGAGGGCGGCCTTCAGGGGGCTGTCGACGTTGCCGTCCCGGGCCTCGGCGAGGTCCTCGCGCAGATGGCCGACGAGCCAGCTCTGGTACGCGGCGGGGCTCGCGAAGACGCGGTCGCCGTACGGGCGGGCGACGCGGTCCCAGTCCCAGAGCTCGTCGGCGCCGATCCCGTGGCGCGCCAGGAGCTCATCGTCCGCGGGGCCGCTGACCGGCAGCGTGGTGTACTCGGCCAGGAACGCCTTGGCGTCGCCGGGGCCGCGCCGCCGGGAGATCAGCGTCGCGTAGTACACGGCGGTGACCTCGCGGTCGACCAGCGGCCAGATGTGCCGCCGGAACTCGATCTGTTCTCCGTCCTGGCGCCGCCCGCGCAGGGCGGCGATCCGCGCCGGTGTCAGGACCGCGGGCACGTGCCGCCCGAAGGGACCCTTCTGGTTCTCGCCGCGCGCGTGGTACGGAACGCCGCGCCGGGACCCGGCGACGATCCTGGGCTCCTTGCCGGAAGGCCGGTAGCGCAACGTACCGCCCTCCTTGCCGTCTTTGCCCTCTGCGCCTTCTCCGCCTTCTCGGCGGAACTCCCCGCCCCGGCCCACCGTCAACAGGGCGAGGACGTCGAAGAAGTTCAGCCCGAGCCCGCGCAGCGCGACCCGCTCGCCGGGCGCGACGAAGGCCAGATCGGCCTCGGCCGGGTTGCCGGGCGGTAGATAGCCGAAGCCGTGGGCACGGGCGTGCTCCCGGAGGCCGGCCATCTCGGTGTCCGCGCACACCGGCATGTCCGCATGGCCCTGCGCGAGCACGACGCAGTCAAGGAGGAGGCTGGTCCCGTCGTCCAGGGTGACGATCTGCGCCCGCGTCTCGGTCTCCGCGAGCCGCACCGCTCGGTTGCGGTGCAGCCGGATGGAGATGTGTTCCGGGGCGGTGCGGACCAGCTCGTCCAGGACCCACGCGAGGTAGTGGCCGTAGAAGGCCCTTGACGGATAGGTGTCGGGCCCCAGGGCGGCCGCCTCCCGGCGGGCCCGGTCCGGCAGGGCGCCCGCAGGCGCCGACGGCACCACGGACTTGGCCCACTCGTGCAGGCTTGGCCCGGTTCTGATCGGCCCCTCACAGGCGACGCTCGGGTCGGTGAACATGGTGACCTGGGAGGCCACCGTGTTCATCAGGAGCTCCGCCGGCTGTGAGGTGCGCCAGACCCGGCCCCCGATCCCCAGGTAGGGGTCCACCACATGGATCACCGCGGGCTGCCCGGACTCGGCGCCGTTCGCCCACAGGCGCTCGACCACGGAGAGACCGCGCGGTCCCGCGCCGATCACACCGATGGTCCTGGTTCGTTCGTCGTATTCCACTGCTCTCCCGTCCACTCCCCCGCTCCCGTCCTTCAGGCGGCCGGTCCGCCGGCGAGGGCGGAGGCGTGGCGCGTGCGGAGCTCGCGCTTGAGGACCTTGCCGGTCGGGCCGGTGGGGAAGTCGGCCTCGCTCTCGGCCACGGACACCGCCGCGAGGGCGTGCAGACCCGCGGCCGCCAGCTGCCGGTTGGCCGCGTCGAGCAGCTCCTTGGGGTCGCTCAGCGGGCTGTCGGCCTGCAACCTCACGACAGCGACGGGCAGTTGACCTTCGCCCGAGGGTCCCGGCACGCCGACCACCGCACAGTCCTGGACCAGCTCGGCGCAGTCGGCGATCAGCACCTCCTCCAGGGGCAGGCTGTGCACGGTCGCGTCGGCGGTGTGGATGACGTCGGCCGTCCGGTCCAGGTGGTAGAAGCGGCCGTCGGGCTTGCGCAGCGCCACGTCTCCGGTCAGCCAGTAGCCGTTCAGCTCGAAGCTCTTGGTGAGGGCGGCGTCGTTCCAGTAGCCGGGGGTGCGGGTCGGGGTTTTCACCGCGAGGTAGCCCACGGTCCCGTCGGGCACGTCGTTGCCGTCGTCGTCCAGGACGGCGGCCCGCTCCACCACCTCGACGGGCAGCCCCACACAGCGGTCGTCGCGCTCCGACTCCGGGGTGGTGACCTGGCCGAACAGCGCCATGCCCATCTCGGAGGAGCCGAGGCCGTCGATGAACCGGGAGCCGGGCAGGACGGCGCCCTCGGCATCGCCCTCGGGCAGCAGCCACGGCTGGATGAGCCCGCTCGGCCGCTCGCCGAGGCTCACCAGGCGGCGGATGTGCCCGTAGTGCGCCCCGTCCCCGGTGTTGAACCAGGTGTGCACCTTGGCGGCCGCCTTCACCGGCAGCTCACCGGCGGCCAGTTCGACGAAGGTGCGCGGGAACGAGGCGACCATCGTCGGCCGGAAGGCCTCCATCACCGGCTCCACGGCCTCGCGCCGCCAGTCGGCCATGGTCAGCGTGGGCAGGCCGAGCAGGATCGTGGTCAGCAGGTAGCTGAGGCCACCGGCGTGGGTGTGCGGCATCAGGGAGAGCAGCCGGTCGTACGGCTCCGCGGGGAAGCGGACCATCCGGGTCTCCTTGCCGACCCAGAACTGCCGGTGCGCGACCTGGGTGGACTTGGGCGTGCCGGTGGTACCCGAGGAGTGGATGAGCGCGACCACCTCGTCGGCGGCGTGCCGGTACGGGTACTGCTCGGGCAGCGATCCCGACTCCGGGTCGTGGGCGCGGATCTCCGAGCTGGGCACGATGAACCGGGGGCGCGGCTGGCCCGGCCTGTAGGTGGCGCCGATCAGCCGCGGGTCGTCGGCCACCACCCCGGCCACGCCCACGTGGTCGAGGTAGCGTCGCGCCGTCGCGACCGGCATCGCGTCGTTGACCAGCGCGGGTATCGCGCCGAGCGCGGTGAGCGCCAGGAAGTGCAGGATCGGCTGGAGCCCTTCGGCGATGTACAGCGCCACGGGCTCGCCGGGGCGGACGCCGTTGGTCCAGTACCAGCGGGCGTACTGGTCGCGGATGTCCGCCAGTTCGCGCAGGCTGTAGCCGCGCAGCGTGACGTGTCCGCGCTCGTCGAGCCGGTGGTCGTAGACGAGGGGCGCGTCGAGTTCGGGGTTGTGTTTCAGTGCGTACTCGAGGAAGTTCCCGGCGCCGAGCTCGGGGTCGGCCATGAACTTCTCGCGTACGGACAGCGGCGCGATGGGGCTGTTTTCGGACACTACTCGGTCTCCCCGCTGGTGATGGATGCGGTCCGGGGCGTCGCGGCCACGGGCGCCTGCTGGGCGCGGCCGTGCGTGCGCCACCACTCCTGTCCTTCGGGCTTGAGCGTCTGGATGGGGTCGTAGTACTCGTGGGTCTTCGCGAGCGCGTACGGGTCGTCGCGCTCCAGCGAGGTCAGGTAGTTCTTGGTCCAGTACGAGATGCCGTGCTCGCGGTCGTAGTGATCGACCTGGTGGACCCAGCGCTTGCCGACGAACGGCACGTCGCAGACCAGGCGCGGCGTCGCGAAGCCCGGCAGATAGCCCATGATCGCCTGCTGCAGCTCCTGGGCATGGCCCAGGGAGACGCGCCAGTGCTCGGCGTTGGGGATCATGTCGCAGAGGTAGAAGTAGTACGGCATGACTCCGGCGCCGTCGAGCAGCGCGAAGCACAGGTCGAGGAGCTCCTTGGGGGTGTCGTTCACCCCGCGCATCAGCACGCCCTGGTTGCGGACGTCGCGCACGCCCGACTCGAAGAGGGAACGGGCCGCTTCGGCGTTGAGCGGGGTCACCTGCTGGGCGTTGTTGACGTGCGTGTGCACGGCCAGGCTCACGCCGCGTTTGCGGGCGGTCTCGGCGAGGCCGCCCATGGTGCGGCGGGCGTCGTCGGAGAGCCAGTGCTGCGGCAGGTCCATCAGGGCCTTCGACGCGAGGCGGATATCGCGTATGTGGTCCAGTTCGAGAAGGGCCGAGACAAAGGATTCGAGGCGCGGCCAGGGCACGTTGGCGACATCTCCGCCGGAGACCACGACATCGCGCACCGTGGGGGTGGCGCGCAGATAGTCGAGCATCGACTCATAGCGGTCCTGCTGTTTCACCGAGAATTTGAGTTTCGAGATCTGCGGCGTGGAATTTCCCACCAGGTCCATGCGGGTGCAGTGCCCGCAGTACTGAGGGCAAGTGGACACCAACTCGGCAAGGACCTTTGTTGGGTAACGGTGCGTCAGGCCTTCCGCGGTCCACATCTCGGCCTCGTGCAGCGAGTCCCGCGACGCGTACGGGTGCGAGGGCCACTCCTCGTCGCGGTCGGAGAAGACCGGCAGCATGTGACGGCGCACCGGGTCGGCGTACATGGCCTCGGTGCTCGGCACGGCGTCCGGCACCATCATGCTGAGCACGTACGGCGGCAGGAGCAGGGACATCGTGGCGCGCTCCGCCTGGTCGCGCTTCAGATCGCGGTAGAAGTCCTCGGAGAGCAAGTCGCCGTAGGCGGCCCGCAGTTGGCGTGCGTTCTTGACGCAGTGCACGCGCTGCCACTGCGGATCACGCCATTGTTCCGGGGTCACATCGCGCCATCCGGGAATGCGGCGCCAGTCGGGTTCGGTCAATTCCTTTTGTCGATAGGCATAGGGCTGGTGAGGCATGTTTCCCCCAAGGGAATAAGGGTGGAAAGCTCAAACAGGGGGCGGTGGATTCGACCGTGCGAAATGGGTCGCGCCCCGTGTTTCAGACAGATTTCCTGCCGCTCACCAGATCCTCACTCGGGCCCATGGGGTGATCAAGCACGCCCTGGGCATCGCACGATGCCCAGGGCAACTCGACGCAGGTGGGAGGGGGTTGCCGCGAAATGGCAGTTCATTGCCATTTCATTTATGGAAGGCGTCCACGCCGGTGAGTTCGGCGGAGAGCGCCCACAGGCGCGCCGCCCGGTCCGGGTCGAGCGCGTAGTCGCGTACGCCGGACCAGCCCTCGTCGCTCGTCGTGAGCTCGGCGATGTCGCAGTCCTCGCAGTAGGCGCCGCCCAGGCCGGCCAGAAGCGGCGATGTCGCAGCCCAGACGGAGGTCGCGGCGCCCTGCTGGGGGGTCTTGAAGTCGGGGTGGACGACGTTCCCCTGCTCGTCGATCCAGCCCTTGGCGACCATGTCCGCCCGGTCGAGATGGCGCTGGAGGGGGGTGATGATGGCGCCGGGGTGAAGGGAGAAGGCGCGCACCCCGGAGTCCCGGCCCAGCGCGTCGAGGTGCGTGGCGAACAGGACGTTGGCGGTCTTCGCCTGCCCGTAGGCCTGCCACCTGTCGTAGCCGCGCTCGAAGTGGAGGTCGTCCCACCGCACGTCGGAGAGCTGGTGTCCCGCGGAGGAGACGGCGACGACGCGCGCTCCGGGGGCGAGCGCGGGCCAGAGGCGGCCCACGAGCGCGTAGTGGCCGAGGTGGTTGACGGCGAACTGCGACTCCAAGCCGGGGCCGACCCGCCGCTCGGGGCAGGCCATGATGCCGGCGTTATTGATGACGATGTCGATACGGCGGCCGGTGGCGAGGAAGCGCTCCGCGAAGCCGCGGACGCTGTCCAGGTCGGCGAGGTCGAGCTCGTCGACCTCCACTCCGTCGATGCCGGCGACCGCCTCCTGGGCGGTGGCGCGCCGCCGGGCGGGGACGATGACGTGCGCCCCGGCGCGGGCGAGCGAGCGCGTGACCTCCAGGCCGAGGCCCGAGTATCCGCCGGTGACGAGGGCGAGCCTGCCCGAGAGGTCGATGCCGTCCAGGACGTCGTCGGCCGTGCTGCGGGCGCCGAACCCCGAACCGATCTTGTGCTGAGGTGTTCCCATGGCCTGCACGCTAGGATCTAGACCTCGGTCTAGGTCAACGCCGTACCCTGGGCACCATGGTTCACACCGTGCAGGAGCTGAGCATCGGCCACGTATCGGAGCGCACCGGCCTGAGCGTGCACACGCTGCGGCTCTACGAACGTGAAGGGCTGCTCATCGAGCCGGTCCGACGGAGCTCGGGCGGCCACCGCGTGTACACCGAGCTGGACGTGGAGTGGCTGATCAACTGCACCAGGTTCCGCGCCTCCGGGATGCCCCTCGCCACCATCCGGCGCTACGTCGAGCTCGCCCGCAAGGGGCCGGGGAACGAGGCCGAGCGGCTCGCCATCCTGCGCACGCATCAGCAGCAGATCACCGAGCGCATCGACGAGCTCACCGCGTGCCTCGGCCTGATCAAGCGGAAGGTCGGGGTGTACGAGGAACTCGTGGCGGACGGTGTCGCCGAGGACCCGTGGAGTCCCACCGGGCACACCCCCACGTGATCCGCCGACGCCCTCGCGTCCGCGCCCCGTACGCAGGACACTTGTGGCTCAAGGCGACTATTGCTTTCGGAGGGGGACCCATATGCGGGACAGCCATCGGGCCGAAGCCGAGCGGCTGTTGGTACGGGCGGTGGAGGAAGAGGTGCGGCGTTCCGGCGGCCGTACCGACGGTGCCGTGCTGCTTTCGCGGGCCCGCGGCGCGCTCGACGCCATGGAGCAGACGGCGGCCGAGGAGTACGCCGCGTACACGCAGGCCGTCGACGAGGCGGCGGCCGGGCAGCTCTCCTTCGGACAGCGGTACGCCAAGGAGGGGGCCGGAACTCCCCTGCTCGTGGCGGTGGTTGCCGCCGTGGGGGCCTGTGTGGCCGACCTCGCGCTCGGCACCGGCGCGTCCACCGCGCTCGGCGCGGGCGCGGCCGTCGCCGTGGTCGGCGCGGCGACGACCGTCCTGAAGGTGACCGCCGCCCACGTGCCCGCGGCCAGCCGCCGCGCCGGGGCGATCAGCCAGCCGGGCGGGCCCGAGCAGCTGCGGCTGCAATGGCTGACGGCCCTTGAGGTGCGGGGCATTCGGCCCTTCCTCGACCAGCAGCGGGTGCTCCAGGCCTCGTCCGGCAAGCAGAAGTCGGCACCCCGGCTTCGGGGCACGGACAAGAGCGCTGCGGCCCGGCGGCGTACCGTTCTTGAGCAGTCGTTCGCTCAACTTCCGGAGTTGGAGGGGTCGTTCGCGGGGCGGCGGGCCGAGCTCGCGCGGGTCGCGCAGTGGGTGCAGGCGGCGCGCGCGAGCACCGAGACGCGGCCGACCGTGGTCGTGCTGCACGGTGCGCCCGGCTCCGGGCGCTCCTCCCTCGCCGTACGCGCCGCGCACGATCTGCGGGACCAGTTCCGCGGCGCCTGCGTCGTGGACCTGCGGGGCGAAAGCTCCCAGCCGCTGTCCACGCGTGACGCGCTGCTGCATCTGCTGAATCGATTGGGCGCCCCGCGCGAGCAGTTGCTCTTCCGGGAGCGATCGTCGCAGGAGCAGCAGGTCAGGCGGCTGAGCGAGCTCTACCACCAGTACTTGACCGGGCTCGCCGTCACCGTCGTACTCGATGACGCGAGCGACGTCGAGCAGGTGCGCACGCTGGTGCCCGAGCGCTCCGACAGCCTCGTCCTCGTCACCGCCCGCAAGCCGCTCGAACTCCCCGCCGACCTGCCCGCCTGGGTGCACCAGCTGCCGGTGGAGCCGCTCGACCCGGCGGGCGCGGAGGAGCTGCTGCGCGAGGCCTCAGAGGATGCGTCCGGCCCGTACGACGCGGAATCCTCGGACGCCGTAAGGGACTTGTGCGGCGGTCTGCCGCTCGCGCTGCGCGTCGCCGGGTCCTCGATCGGATCGCGTACGCCGCGTCAGCTCGCCGCCGACCTCGCCGCGTACGGCCCCGTGGAGCCCGTCGAGCGCGTCCTGTGGCTGCGCTACACCGACCAGTCCGAGCCCGCGCGCCGCCTCCTTCGCAGGCTCGCGCTCGCCGGCCGGGCGTCCCTGGGGGCGGCCGCCGCGGCCGCCCTGCTCGGCGCCGACGAGAAGGAAGCGGCCCGCCAGCTGACCGCACTGTCGCGCGCGGGCCTCGTCGACCACGTACGCGGCAGCCGCTACCGCCTGCACGATCTCGTACGGGCCTTCGCGCTCGCCCGCCTCATCGACGAGGAGGAGCCCGGCGAGCGCACGGCCGCGCAGGAACGTCTCATCGTCAGCTACAGCGAGCTGGCAGGGTCGGTGATCCGCCTGGTCGACGGCAAGATGTCGACGCGGGCGGGCCAGTTCGACGGGCACGGCTTCGCCTCCCTCGACGCCGCCCTGCGCTGGCTGGACGACGAGTCGAGCTTCATCACCGCCGCCCTGCGGCACGCGGAGGGCGTGAACCAGGAGGCGGTGCTCAATCTCCTGGGCGCGCTGTGCGACTACTGCCTGCTGCGCGGCGACCTCTACCGCCTCGGCGAGATCAGCGAGCTGACGCAGGCCGTCGACCAGGGTCTGCTCGTCCGGAGCGTGCGGTGGCGCACGGGCATCGCGTCCCGGCAGCTCGGCGAGCTCGACCAGGCGCGGACGACCCTGACGTCGGTGGTGGACCTGTACATGGAGGCCCACCAGGACGCGGGCGCCGCCCTCGCCCTGTGCTCCCTCGGGATCACGCTGCACCACCAGGGCCAGCTGACGGACGCGGCGGCGCGGCTGCGCGAGGCGTTGGAGCTGCAGGGCCCTGACGAGCTGGCGGGCGACCGGGCCTGGACGATGCACGCGCTCGCGGCGGTCGAGCGTGACCGCGCCAATCTCAACCAGGCCCTCGGCCTCCTGGAGTCCTCCCTCGCCCTGCACCGCGAGAACGACTCCCTGCACGGCGAGGCCTGGGCGCACTTCCAGCTCGGCCAGCTCTGCCTGCGCATGGGGGACGTGCCGCGCGCGGAGGAGCAGCTGCGGGGCGCCCTCGATCTGTACGGGCGCACGCGCGACGGCCGCGGCGAGGCGTGGGCGCTGACGCAGCTGGCGCGGGCCCGTCTGGTGGACGGCGACGCGTCGGCCGCGGTCGACGGCCTGCGCCAAGCGGTCTCCCGGCACCGCGACAACGAGGACGCGCGCGGCGAGGCGTGGAGCGCGTACTACCTGGGGCAGGCCCTGGAGGAGGCGGGCAGTCTCGACCAGGCGGTGCGCGAACTCGAACGCTCCCGGACGATGTTCTCGCGGATGCGGGACGTGTACGGCCTGGCGTGCGCGCGGCATCACTCGGCGCGCGTGACCCGCGACCAGCGGGCCGCCCAGACGGGCTCGCTGCGCAACTCCGGCTTCGCCCGCCAGCTCCTGGTGGACGCCCGCGCCGACTTCCAGCGGATCGGCGTCGCGCACGGCGAGGCCTGGACGTGCCTGGAGCTGGCGGTGGTCGACGCGGGCAACGCGCGGGGTCAGCAGGCGCTCGCCCTGTGCGACGAGGCGGTGGCGCTCTTCACCTCGTACGGAGACCGCAGGGGCGAGGACTGGGCCCGCTTCCTGCGCTGCACCCTGCTGCCGTACGCGTCACCCGGCGGCTGGGAGATCGGCACCGCGGTCGCCCAGGAAGAGCTCAGCCAGCTGTCACGCGCGGGGCATCCCACGCGCGACGGCAAGCTGGACGACTACCTGGAGGCGTTCGCGCTCCTCCTGGAGCGCGGCGCCGACCTGGAGTCGGGCTGGCAGGCCTGGCGCCTGGGCATGGTCCCCAACCGCCACTCCCGAGAGGTGATGGGGGTGACGGTAACAACGCCGAGCTGATCAGCAGCGCGCAGGAGCGCCCCGTAAGGGGCGCGGGGAACTGCGCGAGCAACCACAAGGCACCCGCAGACGAGGGATCCGGCGGGGGCGCCTAGCCCCGCTGGGCCTCAGCCTCGGACGGCTGACCCTCGGCGGAGCCGTCCCGCTCCTTGAAGTCGACCTTCCGCATGTGCTTGTTCATGGACTTCATCAGCCCCCAGACGGCGAGTGCCATCACCGCGAAGACGATGAAGCCGAGAACACCCGGAGTCACCTTGTCATCGTCGACCTCTTTGGCGAGAGGGACGAGATGCGTCATTGCCAGATGTGCGTTCACGCTAGGCATTGTCGCGGATGCCCGCAAAGAGGTCGTCCTCGGGGAGGGATGTATCGACGAGCGACTTCGCGAGCTCGTACTCCTCCGTGGGCCAGACCTCCTTCTGGAGCTCCATCGGCACCCGGAACCAGCCGCCCTCGGGGTCGATCTGCGTGGCGTGCGCGATCAGCGCCTTGTCGCGGATCTCATAGAAGTCGGCGCACGGAACGTGCGTGGTCAGCGTCCGCTCGACCCGCTCGAACTCGTCCCACCGCTTCAGCCAGTCCCCGTACGGCGACTCCATGCCGCGGTCGAGCATCGCCTGGTGCAGCGCCTCGGTCCGCGGCCGGTTGAAGCCCTGGTTGTAGTACAGCTTCTGCGGCTCGAAAATCGGCCCGAACTCGCTCTCCGGGTACTTCTCGGGGTCCGCCGCCCCTTCGAACGCCACCATCGTGATCTTGTGGGTCATGATGTGGTCGGGGTGCGGGTATCCGCCGTTCTCGTCGTACGTCGTGATGACCTGCGGACGGAAGGAGCGGATCTGCCGGACCAGCTCACCGGCGGCCTTGTCGACGTCCTCCAAGGCGAAGCAGCCGTCGGGCAGCGGCGGCAGCGGGTCGCCCTCGGGAAGCCCCGAGTCGACGAAGCCGAGCCACTCCTGCTTGACGCCGAGAATCTCGCGCGCCTCGTCCATCTCCTTCTTGCGCACCTCGTGGATGTGCTCCTGGATGTAGGTGTCGCCCTGGAGCTTGGGGTTGAGGATGTCACCGCGCTCCCCACCCGTGCAGGTCACGACGAGCACGTCCACCCCCTCGGACACGTACTTGGCCATGGTGGCCGCGCCCTTCGACGACTCGTCGTCGGGGTGGGCGTGAACGGCCATCAGTCGCAGCTGCTCAGTCAAGACTCGATCCTCAGTGATCCGGCGCCCTGGTCATTTCGGCGCAATGGGCGGCTTCTATAGTGACGGAACCGGGGGGCGGAAAATTCCGGCAGCCCTATTCCTGGAGGAAGATCATGGCGGCGGTGAGCGACAAGCTCCCCGAGGGTCGATACGGCCGCTCGCGCACGGCGGACGAACGTGCCGACCGCAAGCTCATGATCGTGGGCTCCGTCCTCGGCGTGATCCTGCTCGGCGTCGTCGGCTGGTTCGGCTACGACTACGTCAGCGGTACGAAGGTCAGTGCCGAGGTCATCAAGTTCGACGTCGTCTCCGACAAGGCCGTCGAGGCGCATCTGGAAGTACGCAAGGACGCCGACGCCCGGGGCTACTGCACCCTGCGCTCGCAGGCCGAGTCCGGCGCCGAGGTGGGCCGCGCCGACTTCCGCTTCGACCAGCAGACCGGCCGTATCGACAAGGTCGTCACGCTGCGTACGACCGAGAAGGCGACCAGTGTCGAGCTACTCGGCTGCCACTCCGACTGACACAGACTGACGTCCACCGGCTTTACCGCGCTCACCTGCGTTGACGTATTTCTGATGGCTTATGTCCTCCCCCTTCCTCGCCTGAATTGTTAGGCTCGTGGTTTCGCCCACCCGTGAGGGAACATCCTTCTGGGTAGGGCGATGCTTTGTATTCCCAGTACCTACGAGGAGCACCTGTGACCCAGACCAGCGAGAACGTCACCTGGCTGACCCAGGAGGCGTACAACCAGCTCAAGGCCGAGCTGGAGTACCTGTCTGGTCCTGCGCGCACCGAGATCGCGGCCAAGATCGCGGCGGCGCGTGAGGAGGGCGACCTGCGCGAGAACGGCGGGTACCACGCGGCCAAGGAGGAGCAGGGCAAGCAGGAGCTCCGCGTCCGCCAGCTGACCCAGCTCCTCGAGCAGGCGAAGGTCGGCGAGGCGCCGGCCGCCGACGGCATCGTGGCGCCCGGCATGGTCGTCACGATCGCCTTCGACGGCGACGAGGACGACACCCTGGCCTTCCTGCTCGCCTCGCGTGAGTACGCGAGCGCCGACATCGAGACGTACTCGCCGCAGTCCCCGCTGGGCAGCGGCGTGAACGGCAAGAAGATCGGCGAGGACGCGCAGTACGAACTGCCGAACGGCAAGTTCGCCTCGGTGAAGATCCTCGAGGCGAAGCCGTACCAGGCCTGAGACCCGCTTCGGCCGACGAAGGCCCCCGGCGCGCTCCGTGCCGGGGGCCTTCGCATGCCGTGGAGTTCTTGTCGGACAAGTACATGGCCCCGATCGAGGGGGGCGTGCTCACTCGATTCGGGGGCATCGTCCGGGGCGAGCGTGCCGTCGCCCTCCTCGCCCATGTTGCAGCGGCATGGACAGCACCGATGCGTACGGGGTGAACCCGCCGATCTACTCCGCCTTGGTGACCGAGTGGTGGGCCAAGGGGCGGATAGTGCCTGGCTGGCACGATGCCCAGTGGGCCGCCCTCGCCGCCCCGCCCAAGAAGGGGAGACGCGACGTAGGCGATCACTCAGGCCTGCTGCCGTCCAGTGCGCTCGTTCCGCGTGGGTAGCGGCGGCCGCGACGGGTCCCGCTGCCGGCGGTCGTCCGGCCAGGGTCGTGGGGTGCGACCGGTTCGAGCAGGGTGGCGAGTATCCCCGTGGCCTGATGGAGCGCCACTTCCACGGCGGTTGGGGTAAACAGGGTGCCGCTGCCGTCGGGAGGGACGAGCCACCGCAGAGGGCCGGTTGCCCGCTGGGGAGCCGGTGCGGCAATCCACGCGCCCTTGCCCGCGTAACGGATGCCGGAGCCGACCCAGCGACTTTCGGGATCCGGGGGCAGGAAGAAGCCCACCCGGTGCGCGGCGAAGTCCGCAAGCGTGGGGCCCGGCTCCTGCAGCGGGGTGCGCAACAAGACGTCGAGGGTGAAAAGACCCAGCTCCTCCGGCACACTCAGCACATCCCAGAACCGCCCGGATGCCAGTACTGCGGTCCCGCGCTCTGCGTGCCATGCCCGCTTGCATGCCCGGGGGTCCGTCGCTGCGGCGGCCAGCCACTCCACGGCTTGTCTCGCGTGACTTCTCATGGCTCTCCTCCGTGAAGCTGATGCCGTACTGCCAGATCTGACCCCCTCGACAGACCGCGAAAATGCCCGACCTTCGACGCTCTGGCCCGGTTCGTCATGCTCATGTTGGTAGACATCTCCACGTGGTGGAAGGGGTGGCGCGACGTGGCGTTTTCAGGTGGCGCGCCCAGTCCGCCGGGCGTCGGCTCGTGGAGGGGCAGCGGCATGGTCACCAGGCGGCCTTCGGGTTGTTCGACGCGTACGTCGTTGTCAAGTGGGCAAGCCGCACCACAGCCGGACAAGGGGCTGCGCCTGATCCCCAAGTGGCTGATCGTGACTGGGAGTTCATCGCAGGGTGAGCGGGGTCGCGGATGCGATGTGGGACAGCTTCTCGGGGTTGCGGACGACGTAGAGGCCGGTGATGCGGCCGGCCTCTACGTGGGCCGCGAGGATGCCGTCCAACTCGCCGTCCAGGTGGACCGCCAGTGCCGGGCTGCCGTTGACCACGGTGGGGCCGAAGGCGATCGGGATCGTGTTCTTGCCGAGGCCGCCGACCAAGAGGCGGGCCACCTTGTCGGCGCCGACGATCGGCCGCAGCGCAGCGTGCTTCACGCCGCCGCCGTCGCCCATGTAGACGACCTCAGGCGCGAGCACGTCGAGCAGGCCCTGCAGGTCGCCTCCCTCCAGTGCCCGCAAGAACGACTCCAGAGCCGCCCGCGTCTCGCTCTGGGAAACCACCTCGCGCGGGCGCCGGGCATCCACGTGCCGGCGGGCCCGGTGCGCGATCTGGCGGACGGCCGCCGGGGTCTTGTCGACCGCCGCCGCGATCTCGTCGTAGCCGACGTCGAAGACCTCGCGCAGCACGAAAACGGCCCGCTCGGTCGGCGACAGCGTCTCCAGGACGAGCATCACCGCCATCGACACGCTCTCGGCGAGCTCGACGTCCTGAGCCACGTCCGGCGTGGTCAGCAGCGGCTCCGGCAGCCACGGGCCCACGTACGACTCCTTGCGCCGCGACATCGTGCGCAGCCGGTTGAGCGCCTGCCGGGTCGTGATCCGGACCAGGTACGCGCGCTGGTCGCGCACCTGCTCCAGGTCGACCTCGATCCACCGCAGCCAGGTCTCCTGGAGGACGTCCTCGGCATCGACCGCCGAGCCGAGCATCTCGTACGCGACGGTGAAGAGCAGATTGCGGTGGGCGACGAATATCTCGGTCGCCCGGTCAACGGCGTGATCATCAATCATGTCTTGATCATCTCCCCCCTCGGCCGGTCCGGACCTAGGAAACCCGTTCGGCGACGACCGGCGCCTCGGCGCGCATGGCCTCCAGCGCCTCCTGGCGCCCGGCGCCTCCCTTCATGCGGTGCAGGCGGTACCCGCCGGGCTTGTGCGCCTCATCGGCCAGGTGCTTCACGACGCCCTTGCACACGGCCTCCTTCATCTTCGCGCCGAGGCGACCGTCGATGTGGAACCACACCGCGACGTCGGACCTGTTGCCGAACTGGAAGATGCCGGTGCCCCGGCCCAGGCTGATGCACTGCGCTCCGAACGACTGGTTGAGGGTCTCGGGCTGCTCCCCCGCGAACCGGCTGAGCACCGTGTCGGCGGCCCGCGCACCCAGCGGCATCGCGGCCTGGCAGCTCATCCGCAGCGGCAGGCCCGACGGCGCCGCCGAGTCCCCGGCCGCGACGATGCGATCGTCATCCACGCACGTCAGCGTCTCGTCCGTGAGCAGGCGGCCCAGTGCGTCGGTGCTCAGCCCGCTGCGTGCGGCCAGGTCCGGCACACCGAAGCCGGCGGTCCAGATGGTCACCGCGCTCGGCAGCTCGCGGCCGTCGGCGAGCCGCACGGCATCGCGGGTCACCGCCGTCACCTTGGCGTCGGAGCCGTCGAGCACGGTCACTCCGAGTGCCGCAAGCCGCCCGGCCGCCGAACGCCGGCCCCGGGTGTGGAGGTACGGGCCGAGCACGCCGCCGCAGACCAGGGTGACGGTACGGCCCTGCTCGGCCAGTTCGGCGGCGGTCTCGATGCCGGTGGGCCCGGCTCCGACCACCGTCACCGCGGCCGTCGTGCGCGCGGCGTCGAGGACCGGCCGCAGCCGCTCGGCCTCCTCCAGGGTGGCGATCGGGTAGGCGAACTCGGCCGCCCCGGGCACCCGCGGGTCGGCGCTGCCACTGCCCACCGCGTAGACCAAGTAGTCGTAGCCGACCGCAGCACCGCTCGCCAGCTCCACACCGCGCCCGGCCGCGTCGATCCGCGTCACGCTGTCGACCACCAGCCGGACGCCCTGCGCCAGGACCTCCTGGTAGTCGACGACGGCGGCGTCGGTCCCGCCCACCAGCTGGTGCAGGCGGATCCGGTGGACGAAGGTCGGGCGCGGGTTGATCAGCGTCACGGTCACGTCGTCGCGCTGCGTCAGGCGATTGGCCGCCATGACGCCGGCGTACCCGCCGCCGATCACCACCACATCGGTGTTCTCAGCCATGATGTCTCCCTCGTTTCGAGCAGCTCGAGCGGTTCGAGCGGTTCGAGCACAAGACACCGCCTGATCGACCTCTGTGACAGCGTGTGAGTCAGATCACTTCGCAGGCATCTCTACGCCTCTGGAGCGTGATCAACCGTCCGCCCGGCGGTACTTGCGGACCGCGAGCGTGCGGAACGCCACGATGATGAGCACGGACCAGATCAGCGAAGCCCAGACGGGGTGCTCCATCGGCCAAGCTCCGGTGACTGACTTCGGAACACCCTCGATCGTGTTGCCGAACAGCTCTCGCGCCGCCGCCACCGTGGCACTGAACGGGTTCCACTCGGCGACGTACTGAAGAAACCTCGGCATGCCGTTGACCGGCACGAACGCGTTCGAGATGAACGTCAGCGGAAACAGCCAGATCAGCCCTCCCGAGGTCGCCGCTTCGGGGGTGCGCACGGACAGGCCGATCAGTGCACCGATCCAGGTGAACGCGTAGCCGAGCAGGAGCAGCAGGCCGAAGCCCGCAAGGACCTTGCCCATGTTCTCGTGCGTGCGCCAGCCGACGATCAGGGCCACCACCGCAAGCACGGCCAAGGTCACAGCCGTCTGCACCAGATCCGCGAGGGTGCGACCGGTGAGAACGGCGCCACGCGCCATGGGCAGCGACCGGAAGCGGTCTATCAGGCCCTTGTGCATGTCGTCGGCGATGCCCGCGCCGGCGCCCGCCGTGGCGAACGTGACGGTCTGCGCGAAGATGCCCGCCATCAGGAATTCCTTGTAGGCACTCGCGCTTCCGGCGGGCGCACCTGGAATGTTGATGGAACCGCCGAAGACGTACGTGAACAGCACAACGAACATCACCGGCTGAATGACCCCGAAGAGGATCATTTCAGGAATCCTGGTCATGCGAATCAGGTTCCTGCGTGCCACGACCAGCGAATCCCTGACCGACTGGCCGATGCCGCCCTTAGGGCGAGGCGCCAGGAGCGGTCGAGTGTCGGATACGGCACTCACTTGTCGGCCTCCTTCGTGAACTCCGGCTTCGCGTCCTGCACGCCGTTCCCATTGCCGCCCGCTTCGTCCACCGCGGCCACATGGCCGGTCAGCGAGAGGAACACGTCGTCGAGGGTCGGGCGGCGCAGCCCGATGTCGTCGATCTCGACCCCGCGGGTGTCCAGGTCGCGGATGACCTCGGCGAGCAGCTTGGCGCCGCCGGTGACCGGGACCGTGAGCTTGCGGGTGTGGTTCTCGACGGCGACCTCGCCCTTGCCGAGGCTGCGCAGGACCTCCGTCGCCGGGGTGATGTGCTCGCGCTCGTGCACCACGACCTCGACGCGCTCGCCGCCGGTCTGCGCCTTGAGCTGGTCGGAGGTGCCGCGGGCGATGACCCGGCCGTGGTCGACGACGCAGATGTCGTGCGCCAGGTGGTCGGCCTCTTCGAGGTACTGGGTGGTGAGCAGCAGGGTCGTGCCGCCCGAGACCAGCTCCTCGATGACTTCCCAGAGCTGCTGGCGGTTGCGCGGGTCGAGTCCCGTCGTCGGCTCGTCCATGAACATCACCGGGGGCGAGACGACGAGCGCGGCCGCGAGGTCGAGGCGGCGGCGCATACCGCCCGAGTACGTCTTGGAGGGGCGGTCCGCGGCGTCCGCCAAGTTGAACCGGTCGAGCAGCTCGCCCGCCCTGACCTTCGCCTCCTTGGCCTTCATCTGGTAGAGCTGGCCCACCATCTGGAGGTTCTCGCGGCCCGTCAGGTATTCGTCGACGGCGGCGAACTGGCCGGAGAGGCCGATCGAGCGCCGCACTTCGTTCGGATGCTTCAGTACGTCGATACCCGCGACGACCGCCCTGCCGCTGTCCGGCGTCAGGAGCGTCGTCAGACAGCGCACTGCCGTGGTCTTGCCCGCGCCGTTCGGCCCGAGGAGGCCGAGCACGGTGCCTTCCGGGACATCCAGATCGACGCCGTCCAGAGCCTTTACGTCGCCGAAGGTCTTCACCAGACCTTCGGCGTAGATGGCGCCTGGCATGTGAGCTCCCCCAGTGGTTTGGGTGACTTCCTGCGGAAAATCTTAGATTTGCCGGGCTTGGCCCGCCCGGCGACCAGTGACGTGAGACACACCATAACGCGATACATCGTGTCGCCTCAACTGCTTTCGCGGAGCCTGTGGATAACGCGAAATAGCGGCCGGCGACTCAGCCGATGACCGTGTAGCCCGCCTCGCGCAGGGCCACGCCCACCTCGGCGCAGTGCACAGGACCCTTCGTCTCCAGGTGCAACTCCACCTCCGCCTCCGTGAGTCCGAGCCGGGGATCGGTGCGTACATGACTCACGTCGAGGACGTTGGCATCCAGCACCGAAAGCACCCCGAGCAGCGTGGCCAGGGCGCCGGGCCGGTCCGTCAGGCGCAGCCGCAGCGACAGATAGCGGCCCGCGGCCGCCATGCCGTGGCGCAGGATCCGCTGTATCAGGAGCGGGTCCACATTGCCGCCCGACAGGAGCGCCACCACCGGGCCCTCGAAGTCCCGCGGCCGGCTCAGGAGCGCCGCGACGGGGCTCGCGCCCGCGGGCTCGACGACCATCTTGGCCCGCTCCAGGCAGAGCAGCAGCGCACTGGACAGCTCGTCCTCGGAGACGGTGACGACGTCGTCGAGCAGGTCGTCGATGATCTCGAACGGCACATCGCCGGGGCGCCCGACCTTGATCCCGTCCGCCATCGTCGACGGATTCGGTATGGACACCGGGTGCCCGGCCGCGAGCGAGGGCGGATACGCCGCCGAGCCCGCCGCCTGCACGCCGATCACCTTCACGTCCGGGCGCAGCGCCTTCACCGCGACCGCGATGCCCGCCGCGAGCCCGCCGCCGCCGACGCCCACGACCAGCGTGCGCACCTCGGGGCACTGCTCCAGGATCTCCAGGCCGACCGTGCCCTGCCCCGCGATGATGTCGGGGTGGTCGAAGGGGTGGATGAACACCGCGCCCGTCTCGCGCGCGTACTCCTGCGCCGCGGCGAGCGTCTCGTCGACCACCTGGCCGTGCAGCCGCACCTCCGCGCCGTAGTCCCGCGTCGCCGCGACCTTGGGCAGCGGCGCGCCCACCGGCATGAACACCGTCGACCGCACCCCGAGCAGCGAGGACGCGAGCGCCACACCCTGCGCGTGATTGCCCGCGCTCGCGGCCACGACCCCGGCCGCGCGCTCCTCGGGGAGCAGGCCCGCGATCCGTACGTACGCCCCGCGCAGCTTGAAGGAACCCGTCCGCTGGAGGTTCTCGCACTTGAAGTGGACCGGCGCACCGACCAGCTGCGACAGATGCCTGCTGCCTTCCATCGCCGTCACTCTCGACACTCCTGAGAGCATCTTCTGGGCGCCTCGCACGTCGTCGAGGGTGACCGACAGCAAGGAGTCAGGCGTGCGGTAGCTCATGACCGTCAGTCTCCCAGTTCACACCGGGGTCCTCCTGTGGTGACCACGTGCCGAGACTGGTTTGCGCAGCGCTGGTACGCCCCGCCGCCCGGCCGCGTAACCTGTCCCCCAACCCATCGCCCTCGCATGAAGTGAGCCCCCGGCCATGCCCACAACTCCGGACATGACGACCGCCAGCGATCCCGGCCTCCTCGACGCGCTGCAGCACCAGGTGGCGGTCTTCGCCCGCCGTGCCGAGCAGACGCGTCTCGGCGGCGTGGGACAGGTCCGCAACTCCATGGACCGTGCCGCGTATCTGCTGCTCAACCGGCTGGACAAGGAAGGCCCGATGGGCGTCAAGGCGCTCGCGGCGAGCATGGGCATCGACTCCTCGACGGTCACCCGGCAGGTCGCCCCGCTGGTCGACACGGGTCTCGTCAAGCGCACATCGCACCCCGAGGACGGCCGCGCGGTGGTCCTCCAGCTGTCCCCCCGCGGCGAGGCGCGCCTCAACGAGGTGCGCTCCTCGCGGCGTGACCTCATGGCCGAACTGACGGAGGACTGGGCCGCGGAGGAGCGCGAGAGCTTCTGCACGCTCCTCACGCGCTTCAATTCCGCGCTGTCGGCCCGGCAGATGGCGCAGGCGCCTCCGGAGGCGCCCGCTTCCTGAGGCGTCTTTTCCGGGCGGTGCCCGCCTCTTGACCCCGGCCATGTGCCTGGCCTCATATGAGACCGGAGAGCCGTTTTTCCGCCAGGCGGGAGGCGCGGTGCGCGAACGGCAGGCGTTCATCGACGCCCGCCGGGCCCGGGAGTTCGAGGCGTTCGTCGCGGGCGCGGCAGGGCGGCTGCTGCATGCCGCGACACTGCTCACCAGTGAACTGCCGGACGCCAATCCACGCGCGCGTGCCCTGCTGACCGCTTCCCTCGCGCACACGTACGCGACGTGGGACCGGATGCGGGGCGAGGACCCCTACGACCGCACCCGCAAGCAGCTGGCGATCCGTTTCGCGCGCGGGGCCTGGCGCAGGCACCGGGGCCGTGGCGGTGTCCTGGCCCGGCTCTCGCCGCAGGAGCGCCTGATCCTGGTGCTGCGCCTGTACGAGGGTGTCGCCGAGGAGCAGACGGCGGCGCTGCTCGGGCTGCCGCCGGACCGGGTGCGGGTGATCTGTACCCGCGCGATGGCCGCGGTGCTGCATCCCCCGCGTGGGCCCGCGCCGCCGCTTCCCCTCGGGGAGGCGGCGCCGTCATGAGCCAGCACGATCGCAATGAGGCAGCGGTCCGCCAACTCCTGGAAGGCGCGGCGCCGACGGTCCCTGCCGGGCTCTACGAAGAGGCGGTCCGCCGGGGCACCCGCCAGCTACGGAGGCGCCGCGCGTTCCGGCGCCTCCTGTGGCTCTTCCTTCTGGCGGCGACGGTGGCTTTCGTGATCTGGGCGTCCCTGACCCAGCCGTGGGTGGACCCACCGTCCGAGACGACTCCACCGCTGACGCGGTGGTGAACACCGGAGGGGCTGAATCTTTCAGCCCGTTTCAGCCCCTCCAGCGTCCTAGCCCAGCGCCTGCTGCAGGTCCGCCAGGAGATCGTCCGCCGACTCGATGCCTACGGAGAGGCGCACGAGATCCGCCGGAACCTCCAGCGCCGAGCCCGCCGCAGAGGCGTGCGTCATCCGCCCGGGGTGCTCGATCAACGACTCGACGCCGCCGAGCGACTCCCCCAGGGTGAACAGCTTCGCGCGGTCGCACACCGCGACCGCCGCCTCCTCGCCGCCCTCCACCTGGAAGGACACCATCCCGCCGAACGCCTTCATCTGCTTCGCGGCGATCTCGTGCCCGGCGTGCTCCGGAAGCCCTGGGTAGAGAACACGTGTCACGCGCGCGTGCCGCGTCAGCATCTCCGCGACCTTCGTCGCGTTCTCGCTGTGCCGGTCCATCCGGACGGCCAGCGTCTTGATGCCCCGCAGGACGAGCCACGCGTCGAAGGGCCCGGCCACCGCCCCCATCGCGTTCTGGTGGTACGCCAGCTCCTCCCCGAGATCCGCGTCGTCGACGACCAGCGCGCCGCCCACCACGTCCGAGTGCCCGCCCATGTACTTCGTCAGGGAGTGCACGACGATGTCCGCGCCGAGCGAGAGCGGCTGCTGGAGGTAGGGGCTCGCGAAGGTGTTGTCGACGACGAGGCGGGCCCCCGCCTCCTTGGCGATCTGCGCGACGGCCGCGATGTCGGTGATGCCGAGCAGCGGGTTGGAGGGCGTCTCCACCCAGATGACCTTCGTACGGTCGGTCAGCGCCGCCCGCACCGCCGCCGGGTCCGATGTGTCGGCGACCGACCACTCGACGCCCCACCGCGAGACGACCTTCGCGAAGAGCCGGAAGGTGCCGCCGTACGCGTCATTGGGGATGACCACGTGGTCACCGGGGCTGAGCAGCGTACGCAGAAGGCAGTCCTCGGCGGCGAGGCCCGACGCGAAGGCGAGCCCGCGCCGACCGCCCTCCAGCGCGGCCAGGTTCTCCTCAAGGGCGGTACGGGTGGGGTTCGCGCTGCGGCTGTATTCGTAGCCGCCGCGCAGCCCGCCGACGCCGTCCTGCTTGTACGTCGACACCTGGTAGATCGGCGGTACGACGGCGCCGGTCAGCGGATCCGCGGTGTTGCCCGCGTGGATCGCGACGGTCTCGAAACTCTGCCTGCTGTGCATGTCACTCATGCGGCCAGAGCCTAATGCGGGACAGGCGTGCACCGGCGAGTTCCAGGGTCGAGTTCGAGACTGGTTCGCCAAGTGTCAGACCCGTCTGGTTCGCTTGTAGGCATGGAGATTCTCTGGGTGCTGATGGCGGCGATCATGATTGGGGCGGTTCTTGGCCCGTTCCTGCTGCGCAGGCGCGGCGGAATCCGCCAGGTCGCGCCCGGTTCGCCGGACGCCGCGGACCCGGCGGACTACGGCTTCGCGCTCCAGGAGGAGCTGGACATCCGCATGCCGGGCCCGGACCGCGACCTCCTGGACGTGCTCGATGTCGTCCAGGGCTCGCAGAGCTGGAAGGCCGCGTCGCAGCTGCTCGCGGGCACGGAGGTGCACGGCGAGGTGCGCTGGCAGCGTGTGCAGGCGTTCGCCGGAGCGGCGTCCCTGGAGCTTGCGCAGCGACCGGGCGGGGTCAGTGACAACCCCGGCGGGCAGTGGCTGCGGGTGTGGCGTGCCGAGGCGCCCAAGGACGCGGGCGGCGCGGCGGTGCACGCGGAGTTCCTGGTCCAGCAGGCCTGGCGGTCCTCGACGTCCGGCACGGACGAGTTCCGGATCATCCTGGAGGAGGCGAAGGAGGCCTGCTCGCAGGCGGCGCTTCTCTCCCCCGGGGACCCCGTCCCGTACATCATCGAGCTCTCCATCGCCCGCGGACTCGCGTACCCGCGCGAGGAGTTCGAGCAGCTGTGGCTGAAGATCCTCGACCGCTCGCCCGCGCACATGGGCGCGCATC
Organism: Streptomyces sp. NPDC086554; assembly: GCF_040686095.1. Classification (NCBI taxonomy): domain Bacteria; kingdom Bacillati; phylum Actinomycetota; class Actinomycetes; order Kitasatosporales; family Streptomycetaceae; genus Streptomyces; species Streptomyces sp. NPDC086554. The sequence goes on along the minus strand of NZ_JBFBJK010000008.1, from coordinate 240,024 downwards.
TGGCGGCCCTGCACTACTGGTGCGAGAAGTGGCACGGCTCGCGTGACCTCGCGTACAACTTCGCGGAGGCCGCGGCGGCCCGCGCCCCCAAGGGCTCGCTCCTGTCCGCGCTCCCGCTGTTCGCGGTGTACGAGCACCTGCCCGAGGTCAATCTGGTCCGGGGCTTCTACCAGAGCGAGGTCGTCACGAAGGCCGTCGAGGGCGCGCTCTTCGCCGTCCACTCGGCCCGCCCGGACGACCCGATGCTGGCGCATGTGCGCCACCTCCTGATCTTCTTCCTGGTCCGCAGCGAGCGCTGGGCGGAGGCGATGCACCAGCTGGTGCACGTCGACGGCCACGTGGGCGCGCTCCCCTGGACCCTGTCCTCCGACCCGGCCGCGGACTACACGGTGTACCGCGCGCTCGCGGTCGGGGGCTACGAGGCGAACGGCGGCAGCCCGGCAACGCTGCCGCACTGATACCGGCGCAGGAATGCGGCACCCCCCGCACACGTTGACGTAAGGGCCGCACGCACCCACCGCGTACGCCCCGCTCCAGGAGGAACGACTCCCATGCTCTTCGGCAGCCGCACGCCCGAGCTCCCCACCCCCGAGCAGGCCCTGAAGGGCCGCGCCACCCCCGAGTTCGAGGTCCCCTCCCGCCACACGGTCCTCGGCAACCCCCTGCTCGGCCCGTACCCCGAAGGCCTGGAGATCGCGGACTTCGCGCTGGGCTGCTTCTGGGGCGCGGAGCGCAAGTTCTGGCAGACGGAGGGAGTCTGGACAACGTACGTCGGCTACCAGGGCGGCTACACGGAGAACCCCTCCTACGAAGAGGTCTGCTCGGGCCTGACCGGCCACACGGAGGCGGTCCGCGTAGTCTTCGACCCCACCCGCGTCTCGTACGCGACGCTCCTGAAGCTCTTCTGGGAGTCCCACAACCCCACGCAGGGCTTCCGCCAGGGCAACGACGTGGGCACCCAGTACCGCTCGGCGATCTACACCCACTCCGCAGCCCAGGAGTCAGCGGCGGAGGCCTCCCGAGACGCCTACCAGCAGGTCCTCACGTCCTCGGGCCACGGCACGATCACCACAACGGTCCTCCCGGCGGAGAACCGTACGTTCTGGCCGGCCGAGGGCTACCACCAGCAGTACCTGGACAAGAACCCGGACGGCTACTGCGGAATCGGCGGCACGGGCGTCACCCTGGACAGCCCGTCGGAGACGAACTGGGGCCGCGCCTGCCCGACGGGAATCGCCCCGGCACCTCAGGCCTCGGAGCAGTAGGCCTTCAGGTCCCGCTCGACCGAACAGACTGTGCCGCCGACTGTGAGTCAGCACAGCGGCACAGCCGTTCCACGCATCGTTCAAGTGTGGTGGCTGCGCAAGGCCCTAGCCGTCCTGAAGCCATATTCGGCCATACCGCCCACTTACTGCGTGAATCATCAAGCTCACCGCCACGATTACAGACATGGCGACTTCGGGGGCAAGAGGCAGTCTGCTTGGCGGTCTAAGGCAGTGGTGGGGCGACTTGGCTGGCGCCTTACTCATCGCCGCGTGGATCAATGAGGCCGCAGGCCCGGCAGCGATCATCGCCTTGTCCGCCGTTGTCCTCCTCTGGTCCTTCTTCCAAGCCCCGGTGACCTGCGGAGCTCCAGTCAGAGGACGGAAGGACGGCTGCCGAAACAACGCAACCGGCATCCTCATGGGCTGTCATATCCACCAGCATCGATGGCAGAAGCTCAAGATGCTGATCTTCCGACGGCGGGTACGTGAGTTCTGCTCAGGCCTGTTCTCAGATGGCAAGGCCACCCTCGTCACGTTGGCAGCAGCAGGCAGTTTTCTGTCCGGGCTGGTGGCGCTGATACCTGGCGTCGCCGCCTGACGCATCGGCAGCCCGGCCTTGAACTGGACAGCCCGTCTGGGACGAACTGGGGTCGGGCCTGCCCGACCGGGATCGCTCCGGCTCCTTCCGATAGCTGAGCCCCCGAAAAGACTATGACGACGCCAGGAACCGCCCGTATCGTCATGACATGAGCAATTCCTCCGGGAAGTCGCAGCTGAAACGCCGCCACCACACTGTGCCGCGTCTGCTTTTGCGACGGTTCGCCGACGGTGAGCAGCTCATTCGTGTCCCCCTGAACGGGGGCGAGCGGCGCCCGGTCGGGATCGGCGACGTCACCGTCCACCGCGACTTCTATTCGACGAGGGATGCGTCGGGCCAGCTCGATGACACGGTGGAGGACCTGCTTTCCAAGCTGGAGGGGAAGGCGGCATGGGTTCTCCACAAGGTCATCGACGGGACATGGCCTCTACCGATTGAAGAACGGGCGGTGCTTGCCGAGTGGATCGCTGCGCAGCACGCACGGATACCTGCCGCCCGTAAGGCACACAACGAGATCGCCGATCACATCAACAAGGTTCTGATCGCCGTTGGCGGTAAGCCCGAGATCCGCAGGCGCCTCGATGAGTCCTCTACGGGGCCCGTCTCGAATGAAAAGGTCGAGGCACTGTGGAGGGAGCTGACTGACTTCGACGGCTACTACGCCGAGAAGTCGGTCAACGACCACATACTGTCGATGGCCCAGTCCATGAAAACGGCGTACGAGGTGTTCATGGCTCGCGCCTGGGGCCTGATTCAGTTCGAGCACCGACCACTGCTCATTCCGGATCACCCGGTGACGCTAGTGCGCGGGGAGGACGTGCCGAGCTTTCTCGGCGTCGGCGTCGGCAACGCAGCTGCGGTGCTCATTCCGATCGACCGGCGGACGGTCATCATGATGGCACCGCCGGGGCCCGACGACTTCTTCGTACGACCCCACACGAAGCTAGCCAAGGAGCTGAACCAGCGCTTCGCGTACAACGCACGCAGGGAGTTGTACCACCACCCTGACGACAACCCCCTGCAAGGGATCGAACTCCCGCCGCCGCGAGACCGCGAGATGATGTTCAGCCAGCCGCCGGAGCACTACCTGTTGCCCGACGGTCCATCGGACGCCTTCAAGGCAGCACCCCCGGCGGATCCGCCGCCTGACGCTCGCCCGCCTAGCTAGTGCTGTGATGGGCGTCGGGGGCGGTCGATACCCCTCACAGGCTGATCGTTGCCGCTGTGTCTCTGACGAGAGCCGCCAGGCCTACCGGCACCCCAGAGGCTCGATCGACGACCTGCAATGCGTCCCGCAAGAGAAGTCGGTTCCTCCCCGAGGTGATGGTGCTGAGGAGGGGTGAGATCTCGTGGATTTCCTCTTCAGCTTCCCTCCACGCTTTGGCTCTTACGTAGCTGTGCAAGAGCTCAATGCGATACAGCATGACGCCCCGTGGTGTTGCATGTTCGAGTGCGCTTTGGAACTTGAGGATCGCCGCGTTCAAATCCGCGAGACTCAAGAGGACATGCCCTAAGTGCCCTCCAATTTCCTGCTGGTTCACCCACCATGCCCACTTGGGATCACGTGCACTCAGGGACTCTTCCACTCCCCCTCGGGCTGCGTCCAAGTCGGTCAGAGCTCGCTGACGATCTCCTATCTGAGCGAGCGCCCTGCCTCGCCTGACACGCGCTAGGAGTGCTACACGCGGAGGAATCCGGGACTGCGACAACAGCTCATCGGTGATGCGTCGCACCCCGCCGGGGCGGCTACATTCAGTGTCGAGCATGGCAAGCATGTCCAGGGCGAACCATTCCATGGCCCGTTCTCCAGCATGCCGGGCCAGCATGTGTGATTCGAGGAACGCGTTGCGTGCCGCTACACGATCACCGGAATCAAAGAGCAGCCATCCAGCGACTTCAGCGGCTTCTGCCACGGCAGCCACATAGCCTCGCTGGGCCGTTTCCGGGATTTCCCCGGCATCAAGTTTGCGCTGAGCGGACTGCCAAACCTGAACTGCGACGGGTGCTACGGCATCTCCGCCATAGCGGTCAGCATGCTTGAGGATGTGTTCGGCACTGGCTTTCATATGTGCGATGTCGGAAGCTGGGCCAGTCGGCTCTTCCATCGACTCCAGTGGTGTCACGGGCGTGGCAAGTCGCACCAACTCCCCGTCGGCCTGTAGCAGTTCGTCCAGCGCTTCGGCAAGTTGCGCTGAAGGACGTTGACGACCGTTGGTGACACGGGAGATATAGGCCACGTTGTAGTTGAGGGCGCGGGCAGTGCCCCTCAAGGTAATGCCTCTGTCCGTGAGGAGTGCGCGGAGCCGTGGGCCGAATTCGGCGCTCATGTGCTTCCCCTGGTGTTGACCGTGCTCTCCAGAGTAGCTGTCAACGGCTGTCAACTCCCGACAGTGCACGTCACGCGACAAGGATGGCGAGACAGACCCGGCGACCGTGCGACCGGCCCCGGGGCGTGGTCAACGCTGATTGGAGCGCCGACATGCCGGACTGTATCGCCCGAATCTTCGAGCTGTTGTTAACACTCCTGCTTCCCTCTGACGGACGCCACCGGTTCCCTGAATCGGCCTCGTCCGGACCGTCCACCGATACGCCGACCCGGCCTCTGCCGCGCGTGCCCGTACTGCGGGGCGAGGACGTCGGTCTAGTACGTCCGTACCTCGTCGCCTTCGAGCGGCGGCAGGAAGAGCGTCGGCAGCGTGCGCTGTGGCTGGCCGTGCACGGCGTGGATGTCGGCCCACGTCTGATCCATGGGGTGGAGGTGACGGCATGACGAATCAGACTCGGTTGCTGCCGTGGTCGACGCTGGAGGGGAACCCTTGCGTTCTGGTGGGTCCGGGTACGGGCTTCATGTCGCGCCTGGCCGACAGCATCGAGAGTGTCCAGCTGGGCATGGCGGCCGATCTTCTCGGGCATGCGGCGGACACGCTCGCTGACCCCAAGGCCACGCCTGAGGAACTCCGTTTCGTGGCTGCCCGCTTGACCGAGTCACTCCGGGAGGTTCACCGGATCGCAGAGAGCCGGGGAGATCGCTTGTCGGCGTTCGATCAACTCAACGTGGACGACGGCGATAACGGGGACGACGAGGGGCCGAAGCTTCCGGCAGGGGCGTCCGGGTGAGCGGGGGCGGCACGCCACGGGGCCGCTATGTGCCTCTCGAATGGACGCTGGCGGCCATGCCCGCGATGAGCGTGCGGCATGTCGGCAAGTGTCTCGTCTGTAGCGATCACTCGGTGGATGCGGCCGATCCGGATGAGGCGCAGTTGTGGTGTCTCAAGCACGCAGGCATGACGCGCCATACCGGCTATGAGCTGTCGGCGTTTCAGTTCTTCAGCGCCGCGATCACTGATCCTGCGGTGGGTGGAGCTGCCCGCCGACGTAGAGCAGGGTGAGGCTGTCTCCGCCAGTCCCGTTCGATTGGCTTCCCTCGTCTTGAGGGAAGGGAGATAGGTGCATGTTCCCCCGGCCTACTCCTGCGGCCCCGGTTCTCCCGCCCTGTTGAGAGAGCCGGGTCGCGCCGTGCCCGTGACTGCTGTGATCTCCTCTGCCCTACTAGGTGTGGGCCTGAGCTGGGGTATTGGTGCGCGGTGGCCCGAACTGCCGCAAGGCACCGCCAAAACCGGTGGCAGAACGAGGGGATGAACTGCACGCGACCTACCTCGAACTAGCGGGTGAGCGGGACAACGCCGTAGGAGACTGGAAGCCTGGTCGGTCACAAGGGTCCAACGGCACGCGCGACCGGGGCCGCTCAAGTAACCGCCCGACTCCGGAAGTCCGCCAGTTCCTCGCGGGCCTTCCGCACGTCCGGGTGCCCGTCCCCCAGCGCGCTGATCAGGTCCGGGAGACATCCGGCGAGCGCGTCGGCCGCCGCGGCATGGTCGCCGGACGCGGCCAGGAACGTGGCGATGACGCACCGCGTCTGGAGCACGTTCGTGTGGTCCTTTCCCAGGGCTTCCTCCTCCGCCTGCAGAACGTCCCTGGCCTGCCGGAGCGCCTCCGCGGGGTCGCCCATCTCGCAGACGAGGCGGGCGATCACCCGGCGGGTGTCCAGCGTGTTCATGGCAGTCGGCCCGAGGTAGCGCTCTCGGTCCGCGAGTATCCGGCGGAACTGTGACAGCGCTCCGGGCAGATCACCGCTCCGCCGGGCGCACGAGGCCAGGTTGTGCCTGACGACCTGCAGATACTCGTCGTCCGCGGGAAGCCTCGCCTCCGACTCGGACAGCAGCGCGCGGAAGGCCTCCTGCGCCTCGGTGAGGTGTCCGGCGCGCATGTGAAAGAAGGCGATCTGGTGCCGGAGCGTCTTTCGCTTCGACCAGAGGGATTCCGAAGCGTCCGGGTCGGCGTGCGCAGGATCGGACTCCGGGACGGGGGCCGATCCGTCCGAGTCCGCCGCGTCACCTTCGGCTTCCATGTCCTCCCGGTCCGCCAGGTCCTCCAATACCTGGGTGAGGCGGCCGATCGCACCCGCGTAGTCGCCCCGGTCGGCCAGCGCGCTCGACTGCGCGTACACGTCGTCGACGGCGCCGGAATCGACCGCCGCGTGAAACGCCGTCCGTACACGCCAGTACGCCTCGTTCGCCACCCGCCGCACCTGTACCGGTGCCGCCCTGCTGACGAGCAGCGTCCAGATCTCCTGTGGCACGGGGTCGTGGGAGGTCTTGTCGATGAGGTAGTCGAAGGCGAGGTAGCGCGGCTCCTCGTCACTCGGTCCTGCCGGGATCAGGAGACTGCTGGCCCCGTGGACCGGGTCGAGCGCCCACTCCCACGCCTCTTCCAGGGGCTCGGGCCGCAGCGCATGACCTCCGCGGGCGCGCAGGTAGTGGTGGTGCAGTTCCTCGAGGAGTTCGCGCGGGACGGGGCTGTCCACGCCCGCGCGGCGGCAGTCGACCGCTGCGGCGACGAGCGCGGCAGCCCTCGGGTGGACGCCCGGCGCCCAAGCCCGCTGCCAGTCCCGCAGCAACTCCGGGCCTGCGGTGAGCACTTCGGCAACGCCGAAGGCGCCCGCCTGCCGCAGCGCTCCGGCGATCCGCGGGTCGTCCGCGAACGCCTCGGCCGCCCGTAGCTCGTCCGGCGACCAGAGCCTGTGCAGGAACACGATGCATGAAGCTTCCAGCAGCTCGCGGCCTGCCCGCCACGCCGCGCGTCCCTCGCCGTTGGGCCATGCGCCGCCCCGCACGGTGAACCGCTCGTACTCGGAGGTCCGCATGGTGGCGAGCAATGTCGTACCACTGCCGACACGACCGTCACCGCTCAGCTCGGCCACCGTCGCGAGGGTGAGACCCCCCAGCCCCAGGAAGCGCTCCATGTCGTCGAGCCAGAGCACGGAGGGGGCTCCCTGCTGCGCCAGGTAGGCGGTCAGCGCGGGGAGCGACTCCCGGTTGGCCGGTACGGCCAGCCTGTGCCCCGGGAGCTCCGTGCGCATCGCCTCGTACGCCGCCCTGGTCTTCCCCGCGGTCGACTCCCCGATCACCACGACGCAGCGCTCGTGCCGCAGGGCTTCGCGGAGCGCCTCGTCCACGGCGCGCGGGATGTACCGCGGCAATGCCCCGGAGGGCACGTCCTCCGGGTCCCTGCGTGCGGGGTGGACGCCGAGGCGGATCGCGTCGTCCACCTCGCGGACCCTGGGCAGGGCGCTGCCGACGTGGCCCCTGAGGGACGTACTGCCCGGGAGGCTCTGGCGTAGTTCCGCCTGCCGGTCCAGCCCTTGCTTCGCCCGCCCCGCGATCACCACGGTCACCGCCGTCACGCCGCCCCCGACGGCCGAGGCCCAGGCGTCCGGCAGCCATAGACCGGCGACGAGCACACCACCGAGGCCTAGGAAGCCGCATAGGGCCAACACCGCCCACATGCCAAGGAGTTGCCAGGTTCGCCGTCTCATCTCGAGAGTCATACCGAAGTCCGCAGCTCCACAACCCGCGAGCGGCCCTCTGCCCTCAGCGAATCTGCCGCAGGCCGAGATCTCTGACAGCGGCGGCATCGCGGGGCAACAGTGAAGTCAGAGCGCGGCCTCGGGTGCCGCAGGACTTCAGGGAGGCGCAATGTCAGTACTCGGCAACGACTGGGGCGCGGTGACGCGGCCGCGGGGTGAGGACGGGGACACCGCTCCGTCCCGCTTCGACGACCACCTAGCCGCCCAACTCCTCACCCAGCGCATCGTCTTCCTCGGCACGCAGGTCGACGAGGCCTCCGCCAATCGGGTCTGTGCGCAGATGCTGCTGCTGTCCGCCGAGGATCCGCGGACCGACATCAGTCTCTACATCAACAGCCCGGGCGGGTCCGTCACCGCCGGGCTCGCGATCTACGACACCATGCGGCTCATCCCGAATGATGTGTCGACCCTTGCCATGGGGTTCGCCGCCAGCATGGGGCAGTTCCTGCTCACCGTCGGCACCGCGGGGAAGCGGTATGCGCTGCCCAACGCGCGGATCATGATGCATCAGCCGTCCGCCGGCATCGGCGGGACCACCGCCGACATCGCGATCCAGGCCGAGAACCTGGAGTTCACGAAGAAGGCCGTCGAGCGGATCACCGCCGAGCACACCGGGCAGAGCGAGGAGACCATCTCGCGGGACGGCGACCGCGACCGGTGGTTCACCGCCGAGCAGGCCAAGGAGTACGGGATGGTGGACAGGGTCCTTGACTCGCTCGCCGATGTGCGGCCCGCCGCCACCAAGCCGCGGATGGGACTGGGGGTCTGACAGCCATGAGCCAGTACACGATTCCTACCGTCGTCGAGCGCACCCCGCAGGGCGAGCGCGCGTACGACATCTACAGCCGGCTGCTCTCGGAGCGGATCATCTTCCTCGGGACCGAGATCGACGACGGCGTGGCCAATGTCGTCATCGCTCAGCTGCTCCACCTGGAGTCGTCCCACCCCGAGCGTGAGGTCGCCATCTACATCAACTCACCGGGGGGTTCGTTCACTTCGCTCATGGCCATCTACGACACCATGAGCTTCATCAACGCGCCGATCTCGACGTTCTGCGTCGGGCAGGCCGCCTCCACCGCCGCCGTGCTGCTCGCCGGGGGCGATCCCGGGCGGCGGTTCGTGCTCGAGCACGCGCGCGTGCTGCTCGGTCAGCCGGCGAGCGGCGGGCAGCAGGGGACGGTCTCCGATCTCACCCTCCAGGCCAAGGAGATGGTGCGGATCCGCTCGCAGGTGGAGGACGTGCTGTCCCGGCACTCGGGGCACGATGTCGCCACGCTGCGTGCGGACATGGACCGCGACAAGGTGTTCACCGCCGAGGAGGCGGTGGCGTACGGGCTTGCGGATGAAGTGCTCAGCCGGCGCAGTCTGTTCGCCGCCGCCTGACCTTCCACGGAGTTACGCGGCCAGGCGGATGTCTCCCTGGCGCGGGCGCGTCGACGGCTGGGCGTGGCGGGTCAACTCGGTCTGGGCCAGGGAGAGCAGGTCCGCCAGGCTCAGGCCGAGCGCGCGGGCGCCGGCCGCGAGGACTTCGGATGAAGCCTCCTTGCGGCCGCGCTCCAGCTCGGAGAGGTACGGCATCGAGATGCGGGCCGCCTCGGCGACATCCTTGAGCGTACGTTCCTGAGCGAGGCGCTCGCGGCGCAGCACGTCACCGATGATGTCCCGCCACAGGGGCTCTTTCGCCGCCGGGGGCACGGGAGTTGTCCGTACGGGGGCGGTGCCCGGCCGCGTCCGCCCCGCTGTCTGCGGGCGCGGGCGCAACGGGATGACGCGGGCCCCCTGCTCGCTCGGCGGGGCCTGCTCCGACTGGTGGTTCCGCTCTTCGCTGCTCACCTCTTCAGGGTAGGAGCCGCGCGCGTACGCGGAAGCGATCAGCGTTCTGCCCCCGGCGAAATCCCGGTGCCGGGAGGGGTGCTCCTACGCCAGCGCCTCCGCCAGGCCGTCCGCCGCCATCACCCGCCACTGCGGGTCGCCGTGCAGCCGCCCCCAGTACGCCATGGTCACCGCCCTGGCCTGCGTCCATCGGCGGGACCGCTCCCGTTCGACCCCGGCGGCGTCCGAGAAGACGGCGAGGCGGCGCAGGGCCGCGGACTTGGGGTCGGTGGCGGTGAGCAGGTCCTCGAAGCGGTGGTGGAGCAGCGTGATCGCGTCGTACGCCGGGTCGCCCGCGTACCCCTTGGGGTCGATGGCCAGCCAGGGTTCCCGCTCGCCCTTCAGTACGTTGCCGACGTGCAGGTCGCCGTGGATGAGGGTGTCGGGCTGGTCGGGGCCCAGTTCGCGCAGGGTGCCGAGCGCGAAGTCGAGCAGGCGGGAGGCCAGCGGTGAGCCCAACTCCTTGTTGTTGTCGCGCAGTTCCTGCTCCCACTCGTCGCACCGCGCGCTCATCCGGGGCAGCTCCGAGGGCGCGGGAACGGCAAGACGCCGCGCGAGCAGGCCCGCCGCCGTCAGCGCCTCATCGGCGTCCCGCACATCGGCGAGCGAGCCGGGGCCCGCCCGCTCGACGAGCATCGCGAACCGTGCGTCGTCCCGTTCGTAGAGGCGGACGGCGCCCCGGCCCGCCCACACCGCGAAGGCGTCCGGCTCGTGGACGTTGCCGGGGTGCGGGAAGGAGATCTTCAGGACGGCGGGCGTCCCGTCATCGCTGCGCCGCACGGGGACGATGATGCCGACCTGCCCGTGGGTCACCGGTTCGGTCGGTACGCAGTCCCAGCGCCGGAGCAGCTCTTCGGCCAGCTCCGGCAGCGTCGCGAGCCATGCGCGGCCGCGCTCGCCCTCCCGCTGGACGGTGCTCGCGGCGAAGCCCTGGGGTGTCTCGATCATTCCGGCACCCTAGGGGCGGGGGCCTAAGGGGACCGTGTGATCGAGGGCCTGAGGGGACCGTGTGATTACGTTTCCCCATGCCCCTCGCCCAAGCCGCCGACGGCACCGCCCTGCACTACGAAGTCCACGGCTCCGGCCGGCCCCTGGTCCTGCTGAGCGGCCAGTCCAACAGCCGCCGCTGGTGGGACCCGGTACGGGACGACTTCGCCGCCGCGCACCGGACCGTCGTACTCGACTGGCGCGGCACCGGCGAGAGCGGCCGCCCCGACACCGACACGTACAGCACACCCGGCTTCGCCCGCGACGTCGTCGCCGTACTCGATCACGCGGGGATCGACCGCGCGCATGTGTACGGCACGTCGATGGGTGGCCGCGTTGCCGATGGGGTCTCCCCTGCTCGAGCGCAGCCGAGAGCTTGGGGAAGGCTCGGCGCCGACCACCCCGGGCGGGTCGACCGGCTCGTCCTCGGGTGTACGTCGCCGGGGGCGCCGCACGGCGTCGAGCGGGGGCCCGAGGTGCGCGCCGCCCTCAGCCAGGCCGATGGCGCCGCCGCGCGGCGGTCCCTGCTGGAGCTGATGTACACGCCCGGCTGGATCGCCCGGCAGGGTGAGCAGTCGGTGTTCCACACCCTCGGCGACCCGACCATGCCCCCGTACACCCGCCGCCGCCATCTGCGGGCCGGCGCCCGGCACGACGCCTGGGACGCGCTGCCGCGGATCGCGGCGCCGACGCTCGTCGTGCACGGCACGGACGATCTGTTCAACCCGACCGCCAACGCGCCCCTGCTCGCCGAGCGCATCCCGGATGCGCGGATGCGGCTGCTCGCGGGGGCGCGGCATGCGTACTTCGAGGAGTTCGCGGGGGTGGCGACCCCGCTCGTCCTTGACTTTCTGTCGGAGACCTCGGGCTAGGGTTCCCCGCGCCCCTTCGGGGCCCTACTTCCCGCTGCCGTACGGCCTCGTCAAGATCTCCAGGCTGTGGCCGTTCGGGTCGTCGAAATAGGCGCCACGGCCGCCGTCGTTGGTGTTGATCTCGTTGACGATCTTGTGGTACGGGTCGGCCCAGTAGGTGAGGCCCGCGTCCTTGATGCGGCCGAAGATGGCGTCGAACTCGTCCTCGGACACCAGGAAGGCGTAGTGCTGGGGCGTGATGGGCCCGCCGTCGCTGTCCATGTAGTCCAGCGTCACGCCGTTGGGGATCGCCACGGGAAAGAACGGACCGAACTGGGGACTGACCTCCAGGCCGAGCATGTCGGCCAGGAACTGCGCGGACGCCTTCTTGTCCTTGGCTGTGACGATGGTGTGGTTCAGTTCGATGGACATCGTGCGACCTCTCTCCACGTCCGGATTCCGCGTCTGAAGTGTCTGTGCTGACATCTTCGACACTAGGCCCGCGCAGGCCTCCCGGCATCGGCCACACGGCCCCCCACCTGGTGCGCAATGCGAACTAGGGCCGCGGTCCGAGGCGACATCCGGCCACTCGCATGGCCTAACGCCCGTCCGGGGCCGGGCGGTGCTCGACGTACTCGATCACCGTCCCGTCGGGGTGCCGCGCGCTGAATCCCGCGCCGGTCGGCACCGGCTTCAGGGGGTCGGTGATCTCGGCGCCCGCGGCCGTCAGACGGTCCAGATACTTCTGCGCGCTGTCCACGAGGAGCGTGCCCGCCGTGGCCCGGAAGGGCACCACGCTCTCGTCCGTGCCCTCGATCAGCAGGAAGCCGCCGACCGCCGCGAGCCCGAGATTCAGATCGGGGTACGTGAACCACATGTCCCGTTCCACACCCAGGAGTTGCTCGTAGAAGGCAGTGACGGACTCCAGGGTGCCGGGGCCCGTGAAGACCCGTACGAAGGTGCGGGGCTCGGTCAGGGCCGATGAGTCGGTGGAGCGGCGCCACATGACGGCGCCGTCGGAGGGGTGTTCGCGTTCAGGGCTCTTCGTCATGCGTTCAGGCTCGCGGGCGGCGCCCTCCGCAGCCAGTACGGCGATGATGGGGTGACCAGGAGTATCAGGCTGCCCGGATTACGCTGCATCCATGACCACCGCGGAAGAGACCGCCCGGCGTGGCGAGTTGGGCACATTCCTGCGGGCGCACCGTGAGCGGCTCGCGCCGGGCGAGGTCGGGCTTCCCGCCACCGCGCGCCGCCGCACCCCGGGGCTGCGCCGCGAGGAGGTGGCCGCGCTCTCCGGGGTCGGGGTCGCCTGGTACACCTGGCTGGAGCAGGGCCGTGTGGACACCTCGCGGCAGGTGCTCGACGCGGTGAGCCGCACCCTCCGCCTCGACGCCGACGCGCACCGCCATGTGCTGGCCCTCGCGGGGTTCGCGCCGCCGCGCACCACGCTCGATCCAGCAATCACCGGCGCCCCGGAGCACGACAACGACAACGGCAACCTCCGTACGATGATGGACAGTTGGCCGGACTCGCCCGCCCTGCTGCTCGCCCCAGACCTCACCATCACGGCGTGGAACACCGCGTACGGCACGCTGTGGCCCGACCCCGGCCGCCTGCCCGCCGACCGGCGCAACCTGCTGCTCCTGCTCATCGACGACCCGGACCACCAGCGTCTGCTGCCCGCATGGGAGCCCTTCGCGCAGGACCTGCACCGCCACTTCCGCGCCCACGCGGACACCCTCCCCGGAGACGACGGCGTACGCGCCCTCACCGAGCGCCTGCACGCCACACGACCCGACCTCGCGCACTGGTGGGCATGCCGCTCGGTGGGCGGTTTCGCTCCTCGTACGATCGAAGTCACCAGCAAGAAAGGGCAGTTGACCTACACGGTCACCCTGCTCACCCCGGCCGGCAGCGCGCCCGGCTCGCTGCTGGTCCACACACCGGCGCCGGCGCCGATCTAGCATCGGCGGATGACCGACACCCTGACTCCCTCAGCCGTCGCCCTCACCGGAGCGTCCGGAAAGATAGGTTCGGCTCTCCGGCTCCAACTGCGCGATCACGTACGCCATTTGGTGCTCGTCGACCGGGTGCCGCCTGCCGAACCGCTCGCGGCCAACGAGCGGCAGGATGTACGGCAGGATCTCCTGGTAGGCCGCCGACTCGTACCAGTCGCGGACGGCGGCCCGGTCCGGGAAGGCGATGACGACGACATAGCCCGGCCAGGAGCCTTCGAGTTCCTCCAACTGGCCGCCGTGGACCAGGAAGTGGCCGTCGAACGGATCCAGGGTCGCCTGGATCCGTTCGATGTACGTGAAGACGTCCTCGCCGGGCTCTTCGGTGGGGCGCAGGTGGGCGATGGCGTAGGCGCTCATGGGGTCCTCCTGGACGCGTTCCGTGCGGATCGGTTCGATGGATTTCGATGGATCCGATCCTGCCGGGGCGCGCCCACGCCGTCGATGACGTCCGGGGTAATGCCGGTCCCGGCCGCGGCGTCAGATCGTGGCGGTGTCGATCACGACGCGGTAGCGCACCTCGGAGTTGATGACGCGCTCGTACGCGTCGTTGATCTGGTCAGCGTCGATGATCTCGATCTCGGCGCCGAGCCCGTGCACCGCGCAGAAGTCGAGCATCTCCTGCGTCTCGGCGATGCCGCCGATCATCGAACCGGCGAGGGTCTTGTTGCCGCCGATCAGGGAGAACAGGTTGAGGGCGATGGGCTCCTCGGGGGCGCCCACGTTCACCAGAGCGCCGCCCGTCTTGACCAGGCCCAGGTAGGCGCCGAAGTCCAGCGGCGCGGACACCGTGGAGAGGATCACGTCGAAGGAGCCCGCGAGGTCCTCGAAGGTCTTCGGGTCGCTGGTCGCGTAGTAGTGGTCGGCGCCCAGCTTCAGGCCGTCGTCCTTCTTGCGCAGGGACTGCGAGAGGACGGTGACCTCCGCGCCGAGCGCGTGCGCGATCTTGACGCCCATGTGGCCCAGGCCGCCGAGGCCGATCACGGCGACCTTCTTGCCCGGGCCGGCGCCCCAGTGCTTGAGCGGCGAGTACGTGGTGATGCCCGCGCACAGCAGCGGCGCGGCCTCGTCCAGGGACAGGCCGTCGGGGATGCGGACGGTGAAGGCCTCGTCGACGACGACGTGCGTGGAGTAGCCGCCGTAGGTGGGCTCACCGTCCTTGCCGATCGCGTTGTACGTGGCGACATTGCCGTTGAGGCAGTGCTGCTCAAGGCCCGCCTTGCAGTTCTCGCACTCGCGGCAGGAGTCGACCATGCAGCCGACGCCGACGCGGTCGCCGACGGCGAACTTGGTGACGGCGGAGCCGACCTCGGTGACGACACCGGCGATCTCGTGGCCCGGGACCATCGGGAAGATGCCCTCGCCCCAGCCGTCGCGCGCCTGGTGGATGTCCGAGTGGCAGATGCCGGCGTACTTGATGTCGATCAGTACGTCGGTCGCGCCCACCGGGCGGCGCGGGACGGTGGTCCGCTCCAGGGGGGCCTTGGCGGACGGGGCGGCGTAAGCGGAAACGGTGGTGCTGGAGGTGCTTGTCAGTGCGGTCATGTCGTCAACCGTGCCAGCCTCGCGGACATCTACCCAGGTCACAGCTCTGCCTACGTCCAGTGGTCCTACTACTGACGGGGACAGGCTGCGCCGCGTACGACCCTGGATACTGGAATGCATGGAAGCCGAGCCGACGCCGTCCCCCGCCCCCGGACCACTCGACGGGCGTGCCGAGCTCAGCGAGTTCCTGCGCACCCGCAGGGCCCGGCTGCAGCCCGAGGACGTCGGCCTGCCGAACTTCGGGCGGCACCGGCGGGTGCCGGGGCTGCGCCGCGAGGAGCTGGCGCAGCTCGCCGGGGTCTCCGTGGCGTACTACACGCGCCTGGAGCAGGGCAACGGCCGCAATGTCTCGGG
This sequence comes from Streptomyces sp. NPDC086554, assembly GCF_040686095.1. Classification (NCBI taxonomy): domain Bacteria; kingdom Bacillati; phylum Actinomycetota; class Actinomycetes; order Kitasatosporales; family Streptomycetaceae; genus Streptomyces; species Streptomyces sp. NPDC086554. The sequence goes on along the minus strand of NZ_JBFBJK010000008.1, from coordinate 224,611 downwards.
CGAGGTCCTGGACGCGATCGCCCGCGCCCTGCGCCTCACGGACGCCGAGCACGCTCATCTGACGCATCTGGCCAAGCCCAAGCAGCACAAGAAGAAGCGGGCCGCCCGCGCCCAGCAGCTGCGGCCCGCGCTGCGGCACCTGATGGACGCGATGGACGGCGTACCCGCCTATGTGGTGGGCCGCCGCTCGGACATCCTCGGCTGGAACCGCATGGCGGCCGCGCTCTTCGGCGACTGGGGCGCTCTGCCGCAGGAGGAGCGGAACTGGGCGCGGATCTGCTTCCTGCACCCCGCGTCGCGCGAGCTGTTCGTGGACTGGGAGCAGAAGGCGACGGACATCGTGGCCTTCCTGCGGATGGACGCGGGCTGCTTCCCGAACGACCCGCAGCTCTCCGCCCTGGTCGGCGAACTCTCGGTGAAGAGCGAGGAGTTCAGGAGCCTGTGGGCCACGCATGACGTGAAGGAGAAGGGGCACGGCAGCAAGCGCATGCGCCATCCCCTGGTGGGCGAGCTCACGCTCTCGTTCGAGACGCTGCGGCTGCCCGACGACCACGATCAGTCACTGGTCACGTACCACGCGCAGCCGGACTCGGCGTCGGCCGACGCGCTGCGCCTGCTCGCCAGCTGGGGAGCGGACGCGACGCGGGCCGGGGCGGGCACCGGGAAGTAGGCGCCCGCCCCCGCACCGAAAAGAGGCGGCTTCACGGCTGGTAGGGCGGCGCCGCTCCCCAGTTCCACAGCGGCACGGGCTGGTCGGTGGGGCGGGTGGCGTCCGGCCCCGAGAAGTACAGCGCGAGGCGGGTGCCCCACTCGATGTAGGCGACGAAGGCGGACCGGAACTCGGCGTCCGTCGGCAGGCCGGCGTCGTCCGCCGCGTCCTGCATCAGGTTGACCCAGCGGCGGCGCTGCGGCTCGGTGATGCCCTTGCCGAGGTGCTTGCCGACCATGTGGGAGTGACCGCCGTGCTCCTGCGAGTAGGTGGTGGGGCCGCCGAAGACCTCGCCGAGCCACTGGGCGACGTGCCGGGCGTGCTCGACGGGCAGGCCGTCGAAGAGCGGCGCGAGGAGGTCGTCCTTGAGGACCTTGTCGTAGAAGATCTCCGTCAGGCGCTCGAAGTTCTCCTCTCCGCCCGCCCATGTGTACAGGGTCGGCGTCGAGGCGCCCGTGCCGCGCACGGCGGTGGGTGTGTAGTGGCGCATCTCCGCGATGTTCTCGACGTACGGCCGGATCTCCGCGAAGAAGTCACGGAAGAGCTCCGAGCCCCGGAAGCCCTCCAGGTGATCCTTGGTCGACGTCCAGGTGATGCGCAGGATGTAGTGCTCGAAGTCCTCCTCGCATCGCGTGAGTTCGTAGTCGACGCACTGCGGGGCGGCGGCCAGCGGGGCCGCGGCGCGGGTGTACGCGGCCAGGAACTGGGCGGAACGCTCGGGCGGGATGCGATAGCGGATGTACTCGACGGTGTGGGCGGTCATGTGACGTCGGCTTCCTCTGCGGTGGATGGTGCCGGCACGCGTGCTCCCCAGTCCCACAGGGCTTGCAGGACCGGGCCCAGTTCTCTGCCGTGGGGGGTGAGTTCGTAACTGACCGTGGGGGGCCAGCCGGGTGTGCGGGTGCGCAGGATGACACCCGCGGAGACCAGCTGGGAGAGCCGCTCGGTCAGTACCTTGTCCGACAACTCCGGGAGCGTGGAGGCAAGTTCGCTGTACGCGTAGGAGTCGGCGCGAAGGAGTTCGCGGACGATCAAGGTGGTCCAGCGGCCGCGCAGGGCGGCGAGGGCGATCTCCACGGGGCAGGCGGGGGTGGGCGCGGTGACCCGCGCCCTGGGGTCGTCGGGGAGCCCCTGGCTTACCGTTCGGTGAGTCACGAGGACGCCTCCTACTGTTGCCGGCACCGGTCCACTCCGATCCACTCCAGGAGGGTTACACATGTCGTCGATGGCGCTTCCCACCCGTGCCGAGGACGTTCCCGCAGCCTTCGCGGAGCGGTTCAACAGCGGGGATCCCCAGGCGGTGCACGAGCTGTACGAGGAGCGTGCCGCCTTCGTGCCGGAGTCGGGGGACGCGGTGCACGGGCTCGCGGAGATCGCGAAGGAGAACGGCCCGTTCCTCGCGATCGGCCTGCCGATCGCGGTGCGCCCCCGGCACGTTCACGTCTCCGGCGACATCGCGCTGCTCGTCGTCGACTGGGAGATCGAGGGCGTCGTGCGGTCCACGGCCACGGACGTGGCGAGGCGCGGCACCGACGGACACTGGCGATATGTGATCGACAGCCCTTTCGGCGCCGCGCCGGGCCTCAACGGCTAGCTACTTTCCGTAGTAGGCGTTGTAGATCGACACCGTCGACTTGTTCCCCTTCTTGTCCGCGATCTTGGCGTGGAAGGAGATCCCCTTGCCCGCCGCCGGGTTCTTCACGGAGATCTTTCCGCCGCTGACGGTGGCCTTCTTCCAGGTCTGGCCATAGTCGTACGACACGTACACCGCAAGGGACTTGAGGTTCGAGCCCGCCGCCGCGCCCTGCACCGAGACCGGCACGGACTGGGTCTGTCCGGCCGCCGCCGCACTGCTCAGGTCGACCGCCGGCGCGAACCGCGCCGTGGAGACCGGCAGCTTCGCGTTGTCGGCCTTCTTGGAGCGGAACGTCCAGCTCGCGTCGATGCGCGTGGAGGCGGCCGCCACCTTGACGCTGCGCTTCACGGACGTCGACAGCTTGTACTCGGCCTCGGCCGCCGGGACCTTGAAGGTGGCGCCGCCGACCAGCGGGTCATCGTTCTCGCCGATCTTGGTGGAGCCCTTGTAGAGGGTGGTCTTCACCGACGAGTAGAGCGAGGAACCCGCATGCGTCTTGCCGTCGGCGAACAGCGGCAGATAGCCGCCGATCTCGTTGCCCTCGCGGGTGACGCCGAACTCGCCGCCGATGCGCGGACCGAAGACGGCCGTGTTGAACGTCTTCTCGTAGCTCTTGCCACCGGTGAACTTCTGCGCCGCGCCCAGCGAGTAGACCGCGTCGAGGATCGGCCAGCCGTCCGGGTCGAGACCGGCCTGCTGCTCGAAGTTCATGCCCCACTTCACGTCGTCGGCCGTGGAGAGGTACAGCGTCCGGGTGCCGGGCAGCGGCTGCGGAATGCTGATCGAGGAGCCGCCCGAGCTGCCGGGAAGGTACCCCAGAGCGCCGATCGCGCCCTTCTTGCCCTTGGTGGACGCGCCCAAGTTCGCTTTCACCGTGGCCAGTTCGGACGCCTTGAAGTGCTTGGTGTATCCGGTGGCGACCTGCTTGACCTTGCCCCCGAGCACGATGTCGTACTCGGCGTCGTCACCCTTGACCCAGTGGCCGTCCCACTGCTGGTGCAGCGAGCCGTCGGTGACCTGCGGACCCAGGTGCGCGGCGCGGAAGTCGGTGTACGCGTCCAGGAACCAGCCGAAGGAGTAGCTGCCGCGGGCCGTGTCGACCGTGTAGTCGGGCGATGCGAAGTACGACTTGGCGTCCGCCGACGGGACGGTGATGTCCACCGGCTTCGTCGTGCGCGCGTCCAGCGTCACCGTGGTGTTCTTGGTGATGCTCAGCTTCGGCTGGGCGATCCAGTCGGCGCCCTTGGTGAAGTCGGCCGGGTCGGCGTACATGCTCGTGTTGAGCAGGTAACCGCCCTTGGGGACACGGAGCTTGACCGTGCCCGACGCGTCGAACGGATTGAACGACTTGTCCGCTGCGAGCCCGGAAACACCCTCCAGGTCGCTGTCGTAGTACTTCGGGGCCTGCCCGTCGCGCCCGATGTGCTTCAGGGTCAGCTCGTACGACTCGACCTCGCGCTCGACGGCGGCCGCCGTGCGCACGGACTGCCCGCCGCCGGTCGCCACGACGTACGCGGAGTACGCGCCGTCGACGGTGCCGCCCAGCTTGGAGTCGGCGGTCAGGTCGACCGCCACCGTGCCGCCCGCGGGGACCTTGACGGTCTTCGCGCCGAGCTTGAAGAAGCCGGCCGGGGCCGGGTCGCCCTTGGGGTTGGTGGCCGTCACCGCAAGGTCGAGGGTGACGTCCTCCTTGCCGAGGTTCTTGTACGTCACCTTCTTGGTGACCGGCTTGTCGTCGGTGTGCGGCCACGCCTGCGTGCCGAAGCTGACGGAGACCGGCTCGGCGACGACCGACTGCTTGATCGCCCTGTCGACGGCGATGCGCCCCGAACCCTGCTGGAACGGCGTGTACTTGCCGCCCTTCGTGGACGCGGTCAGCACGCCCTTCAGCTCTGCGTACGTCCAGTCCGGGTGCTGCTGCTTCAGCAGCGCCGCGGCGCCCGCGACGTGCGGGGTCGCCATCGACGTACCGGAGATCGTCAGATAGCCCTCGGGCTTCTGGCCGACCTCCTTCTCGATGACGCTGCCGGGAGCGGCGGCCGCCGTGATGTCCACGCCGGGTGCCGTCACGTCGGGCTTGATGGCGCCGTCGCCGACGCGCGGGCCCTGGCTGGAGAAGTCGGCCAGCTTGTCGTTGTCGTCGACCGCGCCGACGGTGAGCGCGGAGTCCGCGCTGCCGGGCGAGCCGACGCTGCCGGGCGCCCCGTCGTTGCCCGCGGCGATCGCGAAGAGGATGCCCTTCTCCGCGGAGAGCTTTTCGACCTCGGCTTCGAGCGGGTCGACGCCGGGGGTGTCAGGGCCGCCGAGGCTCAGGTTGACGATGTCGGCGCCCTGGTCGGCCGCCCACTCCATGCCCGCGATGATCCCGGAGTCCTCACCGGAGCCGGTGTCGTCGAGGACCTTGCCGTTGAGGAGCTTGGCGCCGGGCGCCACGCCCTTGAACTTGCCGCCGGACTTCGCGCCCGTGCCCGCCGCGATGGACGCGACGTGCGTGCCGTGGCCGTAGTGGTCCGTGGCGTCCGGCGCCGGGGTGAAGTTCTTCGCGCCGACGACCTGGTCCTTCAGGTCGGCGTGCGTGGCGTCGACGCCGGTGTCCAGGACGGCGACCTTCACACCCTTGCCGTCGAACCCGGCCTCCCACGCCTTCGGTGCGCCGATCTGCGGCACGCTCTTGTCGAGGCTCGCCTTGCGTACGCCGTCCAGCCAGACGCGGCTGACGCCGGTGGCGGTGGACTGCCCCTTCCCCGGGACGAGCGCGGACCACAGGTCGGTGGCGTCCTGCTTCGGGGTCGTGATGGCGTCGGCATTCAGGGTCTTCAGGGTCCGGCGTACGGTCGTGTCACCGGCGGCCCGCACATCCGACCTGGCACCGGCGGCGGCACCCTGGTAGCCGACGATCAGCTTGAGGCCCTTCTGCTGGGCCCTGCGGTTGTCCTTCTTGCTCAACTCGGTGACGTCGAAAAGCCGTTGGTCGAGCTTCCCGGTGGCGATCAGACGCTGTGCGTCGGCCGGGATCACCAGTGTGTGCCCGCCGACGCGCTTGGTCAGTACGGGTATCCGCTCCCGCCCCTTCACCCGCTCGAAGCCGGTCACGCGGCCCTTCGCGTCGACGGCGACGCGATCGCCGGTGATCAGCGTGATGCGGTGCGCGGTCCGGGTGGCCTGTGCGGCCTGTGCGGTCTCTAGGTCCTTGAGCGGGTCGGCCGCCGCTGTCGGGCTGGTCATGCCCGCGGCGAGGGCCACGGTCGCCGCAGTGGCGACCGTGGCCCCGAAGGCTCTCTTCACTTTTCTGCGCAAGTCTCCCCCTGGAGGTTAAGGAGCTATCGCCCCTTGGAGGAGGAAGTATGCCGATCCTCGAACACCTGCTCAATAGGGAGACAGAAGTGGTGAGTTGGTGTCAGTTCGGTGTCGGCGCGTTCTCGGTGACTTTGATCAGGCCCTTGCGGATCGTCGCCACGCGCGGCGCCTTCCGGGCGATCGCGCTGTCGTGCGTGACCATCACGAACGTCAGGCCGTGCTCCTTCCACAGCCCTTCGAGAAGCTCCATGATCTCGTCGCGCATCGACTCGTCGAGATTGCCGGTCGGCTCGTCGGCGAGCAGCACCTTCGGCCGCTTGACCAGGGCGCGGGCGATGGCGACGCGCTGCTGCTGACCGCCGGAGAGCTCGGCGGGCAGATGGCTTCGGCGCTCTCCCAGACCCACCGACTCCAGGGCATCGGCGGCGCGTTCACGCCGGTCGGCAGCACGGAGCCCCAGCGGGACGAGCGCCGTCTCGACGTTCTCCTGGGCGCTGAGCGTGGGGATGAGGTTGAAGGACTGGAAGACGAAGCCGATGGACTCGGCGCGGACCTTGGTGAGCCGCGCCTCGGGCAGCGCGGCCAGATCGACCCCGTCGAGCTCGACACTGCCGGACGTCGGCCGGTCGAGCCCGCCGAGCATCTGCAGGAGCGTGGACTTGCCGCCGCCCGTCGGGCCCTGGATGACGAGCCGGTCACCGTCGCCGATGGCCAGGTCGACCCCGGCGAGCGCGTCGACGGTCTCCCTGCCCCTGAGGTACTGCTTGGTGACGCCTTTGAGCTGATACATGGTGTGACTCCTGCGATACGTAAGGGGGTTGGCGGCCGGGAGCGGTGAGCTCGGCCGCCTACTCGACGCGGCGCAGAGCGTCCGCGGGCCGCAGCCGCGAGGCACGCCACCCGCCGAAGGCGCCCGCTATGAGACCGCCGGCAACGGCGAGGCCGACGGCGAGCGCGATGGTGGTGGTGCTGACCGGCGCGGTAAGCGAGATGTCCAGAGCCTTCAACGCCGCCTGGCCGAGGCCGCCACTGGGGCCGCCGGGACCGCCGACCGTGAGGCCGCCGCCCGACTGCCCGCCGCCGGAGCCGAGTTCGGCGGTCAGGGTGGGGCTGATCGCGGTCACCACATACGCGGCGCCGAGGCCGACGGCGATGCCGAGCGCGCCGCCCACCAGGCCGTTGACGACCGCCTCGCCGACGACCTGCCGGGTCACCCGGCCGCTCTTCCAGCCGAGCGCCTTCAGGGTGCCGAACTCCCGTACGCGGCGGCTGACGGCGGAGGAGGTGAGCAGTCCGGCCACCAGGAACGCCGCGACGAGCACGGCGATCGACAGCCACTTGCCGACGCTGGACGCGAGGTCGGACGCGGTGGACAGGGAGCCGGAGACGGTGTCGGCGAGATCGGCGGAAGTCGTCACCGTCGTACCGGAGATGTTCTTCTGGATGGCGCTCTTGACGGCGCCGATCTGCTGCGAGTCCGCCGCCTTGACGTACACCGTCGTGATCTTGTTCTTCGAGTCGGCGAGGGTCTGCGCGCGCTTGAGCGGGACGTAGAGATCGGCGGCGGCGTCCCCGCTGTCGGGCGTGGCAATGCCGACGACCTTGATCTTCGTCCCGGAGATCGTGACCGTGTCGCCCACGGAGAGCTTCTTCTCCTTGGCGTACGAGGCGTCGGCGACGGCCACCTTGGCGTCCGACTCCGACCCCGTGAACGTACGCCCCTCGGTGATCTTGGATGAGGTCAGCGGGCCGAGGCCGAGCTTGCCGACGTCGGTGCCGTAGACGCTGTAAGAGTCGACGTCGAAGTCGGCGCCGCCACCGCGCACCTCGCCGCCCTGCTGCTGATCGGTGCCGCCGCCGGGCGGCGGTGCATTGCCGCCCGAGCCGCCGGGCGCCTGCTCGAACTCGCCCTGCTTGAACCGCCCGTCGACCTTCATGACCTGCAGGCTCAGACCGCCGACGGCGTCCGCGACCCCGTCCTGCTCACCGACCTCGGCGACGGTCGACGAAGCCAGCGTCTGGAAGCCCTGGACCATCACCCGGTCACTGCTCTGCTCCTCACCGTCCTTGCCCTTGGCGTCGAACTTGAAGCGCGGCCGCCCGCTCTGCCCGCTCCCTTCCTTGGGCGGAGTGGCCGCCTTGGTCACGGTCATGTCGGTGCCGAGCCCGTAGAGCGATTCGAGGACCTTGCCCTGGGCCTGCTTCATGCCGGACGAGACCGAGTTGACGACGATGACGAGCGCGATGCCGAGCGCGAGTCCGGAGGCCACGACGAGGGCCGCTTTTCTGCGGCGGCGCAGCTCGCGCCTCAGGTAAGTGAAGAACATGTGCGTGAAAGTAGGTACGCACCGTGATGAACGGATAAGGGCGGGATAAGAGAACGATGAGAAGCCCAACGGCAGCGGCCCGCACCCCTGTTGAGGAGTGCGGGCCGCTTACGTGCGCGGGACCGAGGCTCTAGACGGCGGAACCGGCCTTCCACTCCGCCCAGTTCATGACCCAGCCGTTGAAGCCGTTGTCCGGCTGAACGGTCTTGTCGCCGGTGTTCCGGACGTCCACGACGTCACCGACCATCGAGTTGTCGTAGAACCAGGCGCCCGGAGTGCCCTTGTCGCCCGCACCCTTGGCGTCTTCCAGACCGACACACCCGTGGCTGGTGTTGGCGCCGCCGAAGATGGACTTCGCGCCCCAGTAGTTGCCGTGGATGAAGGTGCCCGAGTTCGACAGGCGCATGGCGTGCGGCACGTCCTTGATGTCGTACTCGCCCTTGCCGTCGTCGTCCGTGAAGCCGACCGTCGCGCCGTTCATCCGGGTCTCCTTGAACTTCTCGGAGATCACCATCTGACCGTTGTACGTCTTGTTCTCCGGGGAGCCCGCGGAGATCGGGATGGTCTTGACGACCTTGCCGTCCCGCATGACCTTCATCGTCTTCGTCTTGGCGTCGACGATGGAGACCTGGTTGCGCGCGATCTTGAACTGGACCGTCTTCTCCTGGACGCCGGTGACGCCGTCAGCGCCCTCGACACCGTCCAGGGACAGCTTCATGGTGACCGTGGAGTTGCCCTGCCAGTACTTCTCGGGCCGGAAGTCGATCCGGTTGTCCCCGAACCAGTGCCCGACAACTTCCTGGCCACTGCTGGACGACACCTTGATGTTGGACTGAACGTCCTTCTTATTGCTGATCGCCTTGTCGAAGTTGATCGACACCGGCATGCCCACGCCGACGGTGGACCCGTCCTCGGGCGTGAAGTTCCCGATGAAGCTGTTGGCCGGCGAGACCGTCGTGAACTTCGAGTTCTCGTGCGCCTTGCGGCCCTCGGAGTCCTTGGCGGTGGCAGTGATCTTGTACGTCGTCGCGCGCTCGAGCTGGCCGCTGGGCTTCCAGCTCTTCTTGTCGGCAGCTATCTGCCCCTCGACGGCCGTACCGGCCTCGGTCGTCATGGCCACATCGGTAAGGCTGCCGTCGCTCACGGTCACCTTGGCGGCGTTGTTGATGCTCGCGTTGTCGGACCCGTCCTTGGGCGCGATCTTGATGTCGGCATCGGACGACTTCTTGGCCGCCGCCTCATCGACCTTGCTCTGCGACTCCTTGGCGGCGGCACCACTGTCGCCACCGTCGTCGCTGCTGCAGGCCGAGAGCACCAGAACGCCGCCGACCAGGGCGGACACGGCCGCGAGCCCCTTGCGTCGACCGCGCAGCCGCCTACTGTCCGTCATCACACGCTTCTCCATCGTTTCCGAATCCCCAACCACGCCAAGAACGAACGTCGGGAGTCCCCGTAACCCCGCATAACGTCCTGCCCGGTACGTCCCGTTCCACTACCGCCGATTGTGTGGGGAACACCACGTCGCGCGAGAGCACCGGTAACAGCCGTGCACCCCTGAGACGACAGAACCCCGGGCGGCGGTTGCCACCCGGGGCCTTCGGTTCCGGATCAGCCTCCCCGGCTTCGATCCGTCCCTCTGCTACAGCTCCCGGCCGCCTTCGCCGCCCTCGTCGTCGTCATCATCCTCGTCCGGGTCCCAATCCGGCGAATCGGGGTCGTACTCGATCTGCTCGCTGCTCCAGGAAGCCTGCGAGAGCTCGACCCCCGGCACCTGACTGACCAGGTCGAACGGGTCGACGAGATAGGCCAGCGCCTCCGCGTCGTCCTCCTTGACGGCCGCCTCGGCGTGCAGCCGCTCCTCGGCGGGCATGTGCTCGTCCTCGGCGATGCGGCCGAGCGCGGACTTGGCCAGCTCGCCGGAGTCGTCGATCTCGACGACGAGTTCGACGCGAAGCCGCACAAAACGTGATGTCTCATCTGTACTCATGCCCCGGAGCGTACGACCAGCACGCACCCCGCGCCCCCGCGACTTTCCCGCGAGCCATCCCTTTCACTACCATCGCCCCACACGGCCAATTCGCCAGCGCCACAAGGGGGATCCGATTCCGTGTCCGCACGTCGATCGCTGCTGACCGCCTCAGCCGCGGGGGCCCTTCTCGGCGCCCTGTGCTTCATCCCCTCCGCGAACGCGACGGGCCACGAGTCGCCCGCGGAACGCACCCCCCACTCCCTCCGCGGCGAACAGCAGCACCGCGCCACCGGCACGGAGACGACCACCACCGCCGATGCCCGCCTTGCGGACACGGGCGCGGGCGTCGACACGACTCCGTACGTGATCGGCGGAACGGCGTTCCTGGGCCTGGGAGCGGCCTTCGTCGCCCACTCGGTACGACGGGACCGACGGGGCCCGGCCTACTGAGCCCCGGCGGATCCGATGCACCGAAGAGGGCCCCACCGTCACGACATGACGGTGGGGCCCTCTCGTACCAGAAGGTGAAGTGCTGCTACGCCAGCGGGCCGGTGACTCCCTCGGCCGCCTCGATCACCCCGCCGGAGCGGACGAATTCATCCGCCGCCGCCAGGTCCGGCGCGAGGAACCGGTCCGGTCCAGGCCCCTGCACACCCGCCTTGCGCACCGCCTCGATCACCGCGCGGCTCGCCGGCGCCGGTGCCAGGCCCTCGCGGAGTTCGATCGCGCGGGTCGCCGCGTACAGCTCGATCGCGACGATGCGGGTCAGGTTGTCGACCGCCGTGCGGAGTTTGCGCGCCGCGGACCAGCCCATCGACACGTGGTCCTCCTGCATTGCGGAGGACGGGATCGAGTCGGCCGACGCCGGCACCGCGAGGCGCTTCATCTCGCTCACCAGGGCCGCCTGCGTGTACTGGGCGATCATCAGGCCCGAGTCGACACCCGCGTCGTCCGCGAGGAACGGCGGCAGGCCGTGCGAGCGGTTCTTGTCGAGGAGACGGTCCGTGCGGCGTTCCGCGATCGAGCCCAGGTCCGCCGCCGCGATGGCGAGGAAGTCCAGGACGTATGCGACCGGAGCGCCGTGGAAGTTGCCGTTCGACTCGACGCGGCCGTCGGGGAGTACGACGGGGTTGTCGACGGCGGAGGCCAGCTCGCGCTCGGCGACCAGGCGCGCGTGCGCCATCGTGTCCCGGCCCGCGCCCGCGACCTGCGGCGCACACCGCACCGAGTACGCGTCCTGGACGCGCGGCGCGTCGTCCTGGTGGTGGCCGGTCAGGCCCGAACCGGCAAGGACGGCAAGCATGTTGGCGGCGGAAGCGGCCTGGCCCGGATGCGGGCGGATGGCGTGCAGCTCGGGCGCGAGGACCTTGTCGGTGCCGAGGAGCGCCTCCAGCGTCAGCGCCGCCGTGACGTCCGCGGACTTGTAGAGGGCGTCGAGGTCGGCAAGGGCCATCACCAGCATGCCCAGCATGCCGTCCGTCCCGTTCAGGAGGGCAAGGCCCTCCTTCTCGCGGAGCTCGACCGGCGCGATGCCGTGCGCGGCGAGCAGCTCGCCCGCGGGCTTCAGCTCGCCGTCGGGGCCCTCGGCGTCTCCCTCGCCCATCAGCGTCAGCGCGCAGTGGCTGAGCGGCGCCAGGTCGCCGGAGCAGCCGAGGGAGCCGTACTCGTGGACGACGGGCGTGATGCCCGCGTTCAGCACGTCGGCCATCGTCTGCGCGACCTCGGGGCGCACCCCGGTGTGCCCCGAGCAGACCGTCTTCAGGCGCAGGAACATCAGCGCGCGGACCACCTCGCGCTCGACGCGCGGGCCCATCCCCGCCGCGTGCGAGCGGACGATGTTGCGCTGCAGCTGGGCGCGGAGGTCGGGGCCGATGTGCCGGGTGGCGAGGGCGCCGAAGCCGGTCGAAACGCCGTAGACGGGATCGGGCTTGGCCGCGAGGGCGTCGACGATCTCGCGCGAGGCGGCGAGGGCGGTCACGGCTTCGGCCGAAAGCTCGATGCGGGCGTTGCCGCGCGCGACGGCGATGACGTCCGCTGCGGTTGTCCCGGACGTCCCCAGGACCACGGTGTGCATATCCATATTCAGCAGCGTACGGATTGAATCGACGCCTGTCACGGGTGAGTACGGTCTCAGCCTCTTACCGACCCGTAGCCCCAGGGACGGCAGTCACCTCATCCACGCCCCAGCGCGCCCCGCAACGCGACGCCGTACCGGCTGCGCAGCGTGCGTATCTCCCACACCGAGAGCGTGGTCGCCGACACCGGCGCCCCGAGCGTGGCGCACCGCGCAGCCCGTACCTCGGGCGCCGAGCACTTAACTGATCATGGACATGCCCTGCCCTGCCCGCCGCGAGCACAGCACCGCACGCCCCGCACCCTCGTCCCTACGACGCCCCCCGCCCCCGGAACCGCCGCCGCTCCCCCACCGGCAGCGCTCCCTGCGAATCCGCGAGCCGGACCACCGGATCGTCCGCGCCCTCGCGGCCCGCGACCACCGGCTTCGGCGCGCGTGCCGCCTTCGCGCGGTACTGCGCCGCGTCCGCGAGTCGGAACAGGCGGCGGCCCGAGCGGACTTCACCGATCCGGTCCTCCGTCGACGCGACCCCGCACGCGACACCTTCCCCCAGCTCCAACTCGGCCGCCCGTACGCACAGTTCGTCCGCGACCCGCACCACCTCGTCGGCCGTGGGCCCCACCGAGAGCAGGCAGAACTCGTCCCCGCCGAGCCGCGCGGCCAGCGTCCCCGGCAGCATCGCCCCGCACAGCGAGAGCACAGAGCCGAAGCGTTCGAGGAGCCGGTCGCCGACCGCGTGCCCCCGGGTGTCATTGACGCGCTTGAGGCCGTTGACGTCGCACACGACCAGGCTCACCACCACGCCCTCCGCACGGTGCCGCGCCACCGCCTCCTCAAGCCGCAGATCGACCGCGCGCCGGTTGGCGAGGCCCGTCAGCGAGTCGGTGAAGGCGAGGCGGCGGGCCTCCTCCAGACGCTCGGTCTGCGCGATGCCCGCCGCCACGACCGACGCGAGCACCGTCGCGAAGTCCGCGTCCGCCCGGTCGAAGACCGGCGCACCCACCGGCCGCGCCACATACAGCTCGCCCCACGCCCGCCCGTGCAGCACGATCGGCGCGACCACACAGGCACCGCGGCCGCGCCTGCGCAGGGCGGCGACCCGCTGGTGGCAGTAGCCGGGGGAGCCGTCGTCCGCGGCCCCCCTGGCCGTCTCGACCCAGGCGTGCGGCGCACCGCCGCCCGCCCACCGCTCATGCAGGAACTCGGTGATCTCCGGGAACTCGTGCACCGGATACGACTCGCCCTCAGGGAACTCTTCCTCGCCCTCGGCCCGTTCGCCCACGTTCACGAGCACCCGCAACCGCCCCAGGTCCCGCTCCCACACGGACAGCGCGGCGAAATTCCCGGACAGCGCACGGCACGCGCCGACGGCGGCCGCCCGCCACGACTCGCGTGGGGTGTGCGCGGCGGCCATACCCTGCGCAAGCGCCACCACGGCCCGCAGCCGGACTTCCTCTCCCATCTCCCTAGGCTAGGAGATTCACGACATTTTGGGCGATCGGAACATTACACAGAGTGCGGAGTCACCCCCGCAGCCCCTGCTTCTCCCGGGCGACCGCTGCTTCTACTCGCCGGGCCACTGCGGCTTCCGCTTCTCGTTGAACGCCGCGACGCCCTCCGCACGGTCACCGGAGAAGGCCACCGAGCGCCAGGCCGCGTCCTCGACCTCGAGCCCGGCCCGCAGGTCGAGCCCGTGCCCCAGGCGCAGGGCGCGCTTGGCGGCGCGCAGCCCGACGGGCGAGTTGCCGGCGATCCGCGCGCCGAGCTCCAGCGCCTCGGTACGGTCATCGCCCTCCCCCACCAGCTGGTCGACGAGCCCCAACTCCCGCGCCTCGCCCGCCTCCACGCGCCGCGCGGTGAACACCAGCTCGGCGGCCCTCGCCGCCCCCACCCGGCGCGGAAGCAACTGCGTACCGCCGCCGCCGGGAATGACGCCGACCGACACCTCGGGGAGCCCGACCACGGCGGTCGGGTCGGCGACGATGAGATCGCAGGCGAGCGCGAGCTCGAAGCCGCCACCCAGCGCGAAGCCGTGCACGGCGGCGATGGTCGGCATGGGCAGTTCCAGTACGCCGGTGTAGGCGGCCCGTGCGGTGGGACGCTGGCGCACCAACTCGGCGTCGGAGAAGGAATTGCGCTCCTTCAGGTCGGCGCCGACGCAGAAGGCCCGCTCATGGGTGGAGGTCAGGACCACGACGCGGGCGTCGCGGTCATCGGCGAGGGCGGCGCAGGCTGCACCGATGGAGCGGGCCATCTCGGTCGAGACGGCGTTCATGGCCTTGGGCCGGTCAAGGACGAGTTCGGCGACGTAGCCGTGCCGCCGGACCCCGACAAATTCCCCGTACCGCTGCTCGCCGCCCATTGCTTTCCTCCACGTGGGGTTAACGATCGTTATCGCATTGCACGAGGATCATGTCACCGCTGCGGAGTGCTGGGTGGGCGAGCGGGAAAAATCCGCCGCGAAGCGGCGGCACAGAAGGAGCTCAGCCCCGCCGAGCCAGAGTCCACGGCTCAACAACACCAAGACCCCGCACGGGCCGCTGCCACATCGGCTGCAGCGCAAACCGATAAGAGGGCGGCTCCTCCCCCTCCTTCTCCGCGGCAGCGGCCGCTTCCGCCGCCTCCGCCTCGGAGGCCGGCGCATCGCCCGTACGCGTCAGCTCCACCGCGAACGCCCCGTCCACGAGGACCGCGTCCCGAGGCGCTATCGACGTGAGGCGGCTCGCGAGGTTCACCGTCGTACCGAAGACATCGCCCATCCGCGTGGTGACCGTCCCGAAGGCGATGCCGACGCGCAGCTCGGGCATGGTCTCGTCGTTGGCCATGGTCTCGATGAGCCGCAGCGCGATCTCCGCTGCGGTGCCCGCGTCATCGGCGGCGTACAGAACTTCGTCGCCCAGCGTCTTGATGAGCCGCCCGCCGTGCGCCGCGACAAGATCCGCGGCGGTGGTCTCGAAGGCCTCGACGAGCTCGCCGAGTTCCTCCTCCTCCATGCGCCGGGTGAGGCGCGTGAACCCGACGAGGTCGGCGAATCCGACGGCGAGCCGCCGGTCGACCATCTCCTCGTCATCCGCGGCCTGGACGACGCGCCCCGTGGCCGCGGCGAGCTGCCGCCGCCACACGTACACGAGGAACTCCTCCAGCTCGGGCAGGAGAAGCTCTATCAACGGGTACGTCACTTCGGTCCGCGTCATGCCCGGCTCGGGCGGCTCCGTCAGACCCTCCAAGAAGGAGTCGATCTGCCATTCGGCAAGGCGGGCGGTGGTCTGCCCGGTCGACCTCGCCACCTGCACCGCCATCGCCTCGCTGAGCAGCCCCGCCTCGACGAGACCGGCGAGACGGCGCAGCGCGAGTACGTCCGCCTCGGTGAGGGCCTTGGCCTGTCCGATGTCCGGGAACCCCATGGCCCGCCAGAAGCGGGAGGCAAGCTCCATGGATACGCCGGCGCTGCGGGCCGCCTGGAACGGGGTGTAGCGGCGGTCCGCGCCGAGGATCAGCCCTTCGAGGCGCAGGGCGAGGGGGTCCTTCTCCGGCTCCTCGTCGACCTCGCCCGCCCTGGAGGGCGGCTCGGGCGGCTCTGCGGCCGAGCCGGAGCCCGTGTCGTCGACGGTCACGCCTGCTGCCCTTCCGATCTGCCGCGGTCAGGTATCGACCGGCGCCAACTTTACGGCAGGTGTGCCCCAGCTCACGCCTGGCGGGGCGCCTTGGACTGTTCCTCCGCCCCGTTTCATCCCACCGGCAGCACGGCTGACGAACAACCTTTCCCGCCCACCCGCCCAATACCCCGCAGTCGCGCCTGCACGAGCAAGCCTTTCCCACCCACCCACCCGATTGCCCGGCACCGGGGCAGCCGGGTAGAAGACGACGCGCAGACCGCCGCCCTCCGCGCCCACCCCACCGACTGCCCGGCACCGAGGTAGCCGGGTAGAAGACGACGCGCAGACCGCCGCCCTCCGCGCCCACCCGACCGACCGCCCGGCACCGGGGTGGCCGGGTAGAAGACCGCGCGCAGACCACCACCCCCCGCACCCACCCGACCGACCGCCCGACACCGGGGCAGCCGGGCAGAAGACGACGCACAGACCACCCCCCTCCGCGCCCACCCGACCGACTCCCGGCACCGGGGCAGCCAGGTAGAAGACGGCGCGCAGACCGCCGCCCCCCGCGCCCAAGACGGACCGCACCGCAGTCCGTCCAAGGCCAAGAGCACGCCCCCGCCCCAAGACGGACCGCACCACCCCAGCCCGTCCAAGGCCGCAGGCCCGCCCCGCCCCCCTAAACCCCCCGCACATGCACAATGTCCCCCGCCCCCACCGGCTCCTGCACCCCGTCCCCGGTGGCGAGAACCAGTCGCCCGTCGCCGTCCACCGCCACCGCCTCCCCCGTGATCGACCGATCACCCGGCAGCTCCGCACGGACCTTGCGGCCCAGCGTGGCGCAGCCCGCCGCGTACGTTTCCTGGAGGCCGGACGCCGCCGGGTCGCCCCCGGCGTCGCGCCAGTCGGTGTACCACTGGTCGAGGGAGCGCAGCACGGCCCGCAGCAGCGGGTCACGGTCCGTTCCGGCGGCCCCGGCCAGCGCGAGCGACCCGGCGCCGGGGACCGGCAGCTCGTCCGCCCGGAGCGTGACGTTGATGCCGACGCCGACGACGACCCCGGCACCACCCGCCCCCGCCCGCTCCGCCAGGATCCCGCCCGCCTTCCGTTCCTCGCCGCCGACCGTCACAAGGAGGTCGTTCGGCCACTTGAGTGCCGTGTCCACCCCGGCCACCCGCGAGAGCCCCGTGGCGACGGCGACCCCGGTGAGCAGCGGCAGCCACCCCCAGCGTTCGACCGGCACATCGGCGCCCGGCTTCAGGAGTACGGAGAAGAAGAGCCCGGAGCGGGCCGGCGCCGACCACCGGCGGTCGAGGCGGCCGCGCCCCGAGCTCTGCTCCTCGGCGACGAGGACCGCGCCCTCGGGGAGCTCGTCCGCGCGGGCGGCCAGGTCCGTGTTGGTGGACCCCGTCGCGGGCACCACGTCAAGGGAGGTCCACAGTCCCCCCTCCCGCACCAGCGCCCGCCGCAACGACGCGGCGTTCAGCGGTGGCCTTTCCAGGTCCGACCAGCGGCCGGCGTCGGAAGCCTCGCCGGGGGTCTGGTCAGGGGTCTCGTCAGGGGTGTCCGAAGCGTCGTCTGAAGCATCTCGCGGCGTCATGCAAGCCACCTTAGGTGTGGTAAACGCCGCACTGCTGATCTGTATGCGCGCCGATACCCTACGAGTCAGTAGCCGGAGATCACCAGCATCCGCAAGCCGCATCCGCAAGCCGCCAATAGCCCCTTTGAGCAGGCAGGGAGCCGCATCCCTATGTCCGAGCCGGAAGAGCCCAACGTGCCCGTGCCCAGCGCCGCAAGCGATACCGAGAACGCCACCGCCGCCACCCCCGGTATCGACATCCATACGACTGCGGGAAAACTCGCTGATCTGCAGCGCCGCATCGAGGAGGCCAAGCACGCCGGCTCCGCTCGCGCGGTCGAAAAGCAGCACGCCAAGGGCAAGTTGACGGCACGCGAGCGGGTCGATCTGCTCCTCGACGAGGGCTCCTTCGTCGAGCTCGACGAGTTCGCCCAGCACCGCTCGACCAATTTCGGCCTTGACGCCAACCGCCCTTACGGCGACGGCGTGGTGACC
The DNA here is from genome assembly GCF_040686095.1 of Streptomyces sp. NPDC086554. Lineage (NCBI taxonomy): Bacteria > Bacillati > Actinomycetota > Actinomycetes > Kitasatosporales > Streptomycetaceae > Streptomyces > Streptomyces sp. NPDC086554. The sequence continues at coordinate 206,929 of NZ_JBFBJK010000008.1, read as the reverse complement.
GGTTACGGCACTGTCGACGGCCGCCCCGTGGCGGTGTTCTCGCAGGACTTCACCGTCTTCGGCGGCGCCCTGGGCGAGGTCTTCGGGCAGAAGATCGTCAAGGTGATGGACTTCGCCCTGAAGACGGGCTGTCCGGTCATCGGCATCAACGACTCCGGCGGCGCCCGTATCCAGGAGGGCGTCATGGCCCTCGGGATGTATGGGGAGATCTTCCGCAGGAACACCCACGCATCCGGCGTGATCCCGCAGATCAGCCTGGTCGTCGGGCCCTGCGCGGGCGGCGCGGTCTACTCCCCGGCCATCACCGACTTCACGGTCATGGTGGATCAGACCTCGCACATGTTCATCACGGGCCCGGACGTGATCAAGACGGTCACGGGCGAGGACGTCGGCTTCGAGGAGCTCGGCGGCGCCCGCACCCACAACTCGACATCCGGTGTCGCGCACCACATGGCGGGCGACGAGAAGGACGCGATCGAGTACGTCAAGTCCCTGCTCTCCTACCTGCCTTCGAACAACCTCAGCGAGCCGCCCGCCTTCCCCGAGGAGGCGGACCTGGAGCTGACGGACGAGGACCGCGAGCTGGACACGCTGGTCCCGGACAGCGCCAACCAGCCGTACGACATGCACAGCGTGATCGAACACGTCCTGGACGACGCCGAGTTCTTCGAGACGCAGCCGATGTTCGCGCCGAACATCGTCACCGGCTTCGGCCGGATCGAGGGCCGCCCGGTGGGCATCGTCGCCAACCAGCCGACGCAGTTCGCCGGTTGCCTGAACATCGACGCCTCCGAGAAGGGCGCCCGCTTCGTCCGCACCTGCGACGCGTTCAACGTCCCGGTCATCACCTTCGTCGACGTACCCGGCTTCCTGCCGGGCGTCGAGCAGGAGCACACGGGCATCATCCGGCGCGGCGCCAAGCTGATCTACGCGTACGCGGAGGCGACGGTCCCGCTGATCACCGTCATCACCCGCAAGGCGTTCGGCGGCGCGTACGACGTCATGGGCTCCAAGCACCTGGGCGCCGACCTCAACCTGGCCTGGCCGACCGCGCAGATCGCGGTGATGGGCGCGCAGGGCGCGGTGAACATCCTGCACCGCCGCACGATCGCCGCCGCCGACGACCAGGAGGCGACCCGCGCGCAGCTGATCCAGGAGTACGAGGACACGCTGCTCAACCCGTACACGGCCGCCGAGCGCGGCTACATCGACGCCGTGATCATGCCGTCGGAGACCCGCTCGCATCTCGTGCGCGGCCTGCGTCAGCTGCGTACGAAGCGGGAAAGTCTTCCCCCGAAGAAGCACGGCAACATCCCCCTGTAGACCGCGCGCCGGCAAGGAGACCACTCATGATCAAGGTCGTACGGGGCAATCCCACCCCGGAGGAGCTGGCCGCCGCACTGGCGGTGGTCCAGGCGCGCGCCGCGGCGGTGGCGAACCAGCCGTCCGGCGCGCCCGCGGTCCTCGACGCCTGGGCGGACCCCGCGCGGGTGGCCCGCGACAAGATGCCCGCGCCCGGGCCGACGGCGTGGGGGCGTACGTACTGGCCCGTGTAGGGCACAAGAAAATGAGCGGTACGGGCCGGGGGGGCGGGGGGGGGGGGGGCCCGCGCCCCCCCCGCCCCCCCCCCCCGAAAGGGGGAGACGGGGGGGGGCCCCCCCGGACCCACCCCCCCACGCCCAACACGGGCAGACC
>NZ_JBFBJK010000008.1:0-205224 GCF_040686095.1 Streptomyces sp. NPDC086554 | reverse complement strand
GGCCGCCCCCCGCCCCCCCCCGACCCCCCACACCCACACCGCCCCCTCCCCGCCGGCGCCCGAGCTCCCCGCACACCCCCCCCCCCCCGGCGCCGCCGCCCGCAGTATCGGGTCATGCTGTGGTCCGACCCGGAGAACAACCCGCCCAAGGACATGCGGGACATGCAGGCGAAGATGCGCCGTGCGGGGCTCGTCCTCGCCCTGGCAATGGTCGTCGCCATGTTCGTCCTGGGCATGCACTGAGCCTGGGCATGCACTGAGGTCGTGCCTCGCTAACCTGACGGCATGAGTGATCAGCCCCGAGGGCCCCGCCGTCTCGTCCTCGCCTCCAAGTCCCCCGCCCGGCTCGGCCTCCTTCGCCAGGCCGGCCTTTCCCCCGAGGTGGTCGTCAGCGGGGTCGACGAGAACGCCGTCTCCGCACCGACCCCCGCCGAGCTCGCCCTGGCCCTTGCCGAGGCCAAGGCCTCGGTCGTCTCCGCGCGCCCGGACGTGAAGGGCGCCATCGTCATCGGCTGCGACTCGGTCCTCGAACTGGACGGAGAGGCGCTGGGCAAGCCCGCGGACGCCGAGGAGGCCACCGCGCGCTGGAAGTCCATGCGCGGCCGCGCAGGCGTCCTGCAGACCGGCCACAGCGTGTACGACACGGTCTCGGGCCGCCATGTGTCGGCGGTCGCGTCGACCGTGGTCCGCTTCGGCGATCCGTCGGACGCGGAGATCGCCGCGTACGTGGCGAGCGGCGAACCGCTGCATGTGGCGGGCGCGTTCACGCTGGACGGCCGCTCGGCGCCGTTCATCGACGGCATCGACGGCGACCACGGCAACGTGATCGGCCTCTCGATGCCCCTGCTGCGCCGTCTGCTCGCCGAACTGGGCGTCGGCATCACGGAGTTGTGGGACGCCTAGGAGACGCCCAGGAAAGGCCCTCAGGCGGGCTGCGGGGCGCCGTTCTCGGGCGTCCCGTTGCTCGCCGCCCCCTTGCCTTCCTGCGGCGCGTCGGCCTCGTCCTGTGCCTTCCTGTCGTACGCCACCAGCGTCAGGACGATCAAGCCGAGCACGACCATCATGAAGACGAAAGCGACCCAGCCCACCAGGCCGACGGAGAACGCCCCGAGCATTCCGTGCACGACGGCGGCGCTGATCAGGAGCAGCCGTCCGAAGCGGCCCGGCGCGCGGTCGCCGATCGCGGACCGCAGCAGGATGACGCCGCAGAGCGCGAGGTAGAGGCCGAAGAGGCCGCCCGCGATCCAGGTCGACACGGTCATCGCCCGCGGGTCGAGGCCCGCGAGGGACATGTCCTGCTTGTCCACGACGAGCCCGAGGAACCAGTTGAGGAGTGCGATCCCGACCGCCTCCGCAAAGAGCACGATCGCGCCCACCCAGGCCACCGGTCTACGCGCCACGGCGCCCCACCCTCTTCCGCTTCGGCTTGCTGTTACCCCAAGTACGTTCGAGACATCGTGAACGCTACTAACGGGTAAACCCGGGGACAAGGGCTCTGCCGAAGGCAAAGAATCGTTGGGCCATTCGTAGGGACTCCACAAAGAATGCCCCTCCGCCGCAGGGCGCCCTCACAGAGACCTAGACCACATCCGAGGGCTACGCTGCCGGGGAGGGACCCTGCGTACCGTGGTACGACAAGGGATTTCGCGGGCCTAGCCAACCTCGAGTGACACTCCGTGTGGGCAAGCTCACCATTGTGGACGGGTCGTAAGCCCGTGTCGGCAGTCCCTAAACTCGGCTTGTTTCAAGGAGGGAGCCATCGTGCGCAAGGTGCTCATCGCCAACCGTGGCGAAATCGCTGTCCGCGTTGCTCGGGCATGCCGGGATGCAGGGATCGCGAGCGTAGCCGTCTACGCAGATCCTGACCGGGACGCTCTGCATGTCCGGGCGGCTGACGAGGCGTTCGCCCTTGGCGGTGACACTCCGGCCACCAGCTACCTGGACATTTCCAAGGTGCTGGCCGCGGCCAAGGACGCGGGGGCGGACGCGGTCCACCCCGGCTATGGCTTCCTTTCGGAGAACGCCGACTTCGCGCAGGCCGTACTCGACGCGGGCCTGATCTGGATCGGTCCGCCGCCGCAGGCCATCCGTGACCTGGGTGACAAGGTCGCCGCCCGGCACATCGCGCAGCGCGCGGGTGCCCCGCTGGTGGCCGGTACGCCCGACCCGGTGTCCGGCGCCGACGAGGTCGTCGCGTTCGCCGAGGAGCATGGCCTGCCCATCGCGATCAAGGCCGCCTTCGGCGGCGGCGGGCGCGGCCTGAAGGTCGCCCGCACGCTTGAGGAAGTCCCCGAGCTGTACGACTCCGCGGTGCGCGAGGCCGTGGCCGCCTTCGGCCGCGGCGAGTGCTTCGTGGAGCGCTACCTGGACAAGCCGCGGCACGTGGAGACCCAGTGCCTGGCCGACAAGCACGGCAACGTGGTCGTCGTGTCCACCCGTGACTGCTCACTGCAGCGCCGCCACCAGAAGCTCGTGGAGGAGGCGCCCGCGCCGTTCCTGAGCGAGGCGCAGAACGCCGAGCTGTACGCGGCGTCGAAGGCGATCCTCAAGGAAGCCGGGTACGAGGGCGCAGGCACCGTCGAGTTCCTCGTCGGCGTCGACGGCACGATCTCCTTCCTGGAGGTCAACACCCGTCTCCAGGTGGAGCACCCGGTCACCGAAGAGGTCACCGGCATCGACCTGGTCCGCGAGATGTTCCGCATCGCCGACGGCGAGGAACTGGGCTACGGCGACCCGCAACTGCGCGGCCACTCCTTCGAGTTCCGCATCAACGGCGAGGACCCGGGCCGGGGCTTCCTGCCGGCGCCGGGCACGGTGACCGTCTTCGCCCCGCCGTCGGGTCCGGGCGTGCGCCTGGACGCGGGCGTGGAATCCGGCTCGGTGATCGGCCCGGCATGGGACTCGCTCCTCGCCAAGCTGATCGTCACCGGCGCCACGCGTCAGCAGGCCCTGCAGCGGGCCGCCCGCGCCCTCGCGGAGTTCAACGTGGAGGGCATGGCCACGGCCATCCCGTTCCACCGCGCGGTGGTCACGGACCCGGCATTCGCCCCCGAACTCACCGGCTCCACCGACCCGTTCACGGTCCACACCCGCTGGATCGAGACCGAGTTCGTCAACGAGATCCCGGCGTTCGCGGCCCCCGCGGACACCGAGACGGACGAGGAGCCGGGCCGCGAAACGGTCGTCGTCGAGGTCGGCGGCAAGCGCCTCGAAGTCTCCCTGCCGTCCTCCCTGGGCATGACCATCGCCCGCACCGCGGCGGCGGGCGGCGCCCGCCCCAAGCGGCGCGCGGCGAAGAAGTCGGGCCCCGCGGCGTCCGGCGACACCCTCGCCTCTCCGATGCAGGGCACGATCGTCAAGATCGCCGTCGAGGAGGGCCAGGAGGTCAAGGAGGGCGACCTCGTCGTGGTCCTGGAGGCCATGAAGATGGAGCAGCCCCTCAACGCCCACCGCTCGGGCACGATCAAGGGCCTCACCGCAGAGGTGGGCGCGAGCCTTACTTCCGGTGCGGTTATCTGCGAGATCAAGGACTGATCCCGTAGCGCAATGGCTCACACGCTGGCCGGGCTGGATCATCCAGCCCGGCCAGCAAGTATTTAGCCTGTCCGGCGATTGAGGACGAACTCGGCGGAGCCGGTGACAGACGGTACGCACGCTTCAGGTCAGGCAGACTGAAGGCACGCGTACGTTCAGGGAGGCCCCGCATGGCACAGCAGGAGCCGCAAAAGCGCCCCCGCTCGCAAAGAGCGGATGCGCGCCGCAACTACGACCGGCTCCTCGCAGAGGCCCGCACGGCCTTCGCCGAGTACGGCACAAGCGCCTCGCTCGAAGACATCGCCCGCCACGCGAACGTAGGCATCGGCACCCTCTACCGCCACTTCCCCAACCGGCACGCCCTGATGAGCGCCGTCTTCGAGGAGGCGGTGAGCGACCTGCTCGCCCACTCGCGCGCGCTGCTCGACGATCCGCAGCCCTGCGCCGCCCTGGTGACATGGCTGCGCGCCATCATCACTCATGCGAGTGAGTACCGCGGGCTCTCCCGCGCCCTCATGTCGGCGTCGCACGACGACAGTTCGGCGCTCGCGCGATGCAGCAGGCCGATGCGCGAGGCGGGCGCGGCCCTGCTGATCCGGGCGCAGCAGGCCGGTGCCGTACGCCCCGGTGTGTCGATCGGGGATCTGATGCAGCTGACCAACGCGATCGCGCTGGCCGCCGAAGAGACCCCGGAAGAGCCGGAGTTGGCCGACCGCCTGCTCATGCTGACGCTGCGCGGCCTGAAGCCCGACGGGTCGGCGACGCCCGCCGGGACCGAGACCGCCCCACCGGCAGCCCCGGCCAGGGACTCAGCGGCGGCGTAGGTCCGCGACCCGCGCGGCCCGCTCCCCGGGCGGCTGCTCCCCGAGGACCGCACTGCGCAACTGCGGCCCCGCGCCGCTTCCATGACCACCATGCGTACGACGCTGTCCCGGCAGGGGCACGTCCCGGCGCGGCTGTCGCGCCGGGGCGGGATCCACCCCGTTGCCGGAGTTGGGTCCTGCGGTCCCGCCCGCCACGGCGATCTGCACACCCTGGTCGGCCAGGGCCTGCAACTCGGTGGCCGCGCGGTCGTCATGGGTGGGCGGTTCGTCGGTGACCAGGCGGGTGATGACGTCCGTCGGCACCGTCTGGAACATCGTGTCGGTGCCGAGCTTGGTGTGGTCGGCGAGGACCACGACCTCGGCCGCCGCCTGGACGAGCGCGCGGTCCACGCTCGCCGACAGCATGTTGGACGTGGAGAGGCCGCGTTCGGCGGTCAGACCACTGCCCGAGAGGAAGGCACGGGACACCCGCAGTCCCTGCAGGGACTGTTCGGCCCCGCTGCCCACCAGGGCGTAGTTGGACCCGCGCAGGGTGCCGCCCGTCATGACGACTTCCACCCTGTTGGCATGCGCCAACGCCTGTGCCACCAGAAGGGAGTTGGTGACGACGGTCAGGCCGGGCACCCGCGCGAGCCGGCGGGCCAGCTCCTGCGTGGTCGTACCCGCCCCGACGACGATGGCTTCGCCCTCTTCGACGAGACCCGCCGCGAGATCGGCGATGGCCGTCTTCTCGGCGGTCGCGAGATGTGATTTCTGCGGAAAGCCGGACTCCCGCGTGAATCCGCCCGGCAATACCGCACCGCCATGTCGGCGGTCGAGGAGTCCTTCTGCCTCCAGCGCGCGCACGTCCCGCCGTACGGTCACTTCGGAGGTCTGGACGACGCGGGCGAGCTCGCGGAGCGATACCGCTCCGTTGGCCCGCACCATTTCGAGGATCAATTGGCGACGTTCTGCAGCGAACACGAAACTGACAGTAACCCCAACGACCGTCTGCTTTCAGCAGTTTGCGCCGAATTACAGAAGTTGTTCGCACGGCAACACCGGAAGTGGTATACGCGCCTACCCACCCCGCCTATGCCCCGCGAATGCTCCGCAACAGTGCGTGACCTGCGGAGAGTTGATACCCCGGCGAGCGCCGCCTCATCCACGACGCACTCCTCCGGGGCCTCGCTCAGGCCTCGCCGGCCGTCTTTCGCGTGTGAAGTTGACGCGCGACCTCGGCGATCGACCCCGAAAGAGATGGGTACACGGTGAAAGCGTTCGCGATCTGTTCAACCGTCAGATTGTTGTCGACCGCGATCGAGATGGGGTGGATCAGTTCCGAAGCGCGCGGCGCGACGACCACTCCGCCGACCACGATCCCCGTACCCGGACGGCAGAAGATCTTGACGAAGCCGTCGCGGATGCCCTGCATCTTCGCGCGCGGGTTGCGAAGGAGCGGCAGCTTCACGACGCGGGCGTCGATCTTGCCGGCGTCGACGTCGGCCTGGCTGTAGCCGACGGTCGCAATCTCGGGGTCGGTGAAGACGTTCGACGAGACGGTCTTCAGGTTCAGCGGCGTCACCGCGTCGCCCAGGAAGTGGTACATCGCGATGCGGCCCTGCATGGCGGCGACGGAGGCAAGCGCGAAGATCCCGGTCACGTCACCGGCGGCGTACACACCGGGAGCGGACGTCCTGGACACCTTGTCGGTCCAGATGTGCCCGGAGTCCTTGAGCTTGACCCCGGCCTCCTCCAGGCCCATCCCGCTGCTGTTGGGGATGGCACCGACGGCCATCAGACAGTGCGTACCGGAGATGACACGGCCGTCGGCCAGCGTCACCTCGACGCGGTCGCCCACCCGCTTGGCGGAAGCGGCGCGGGAGCGCGACATGACGTTCATGCCGCGGCGGCGGAAGACGTCCTCGAGGACCGCGGCGGCGTCCGGGTCCTCTCCGGGCAGCACGCGGTCACGGCTCGATACGAGGGTGACATTCGACCCGAGTGCCTGGTAGGCACCGGCGAACTCGGCGCCCGTGACACCGGAACCGACCACGATGAGCTCCTCAGGGAGCTCGTCCAGGTCGTACACCTGGGTCCAGTTCAGGATCCGCTCGCCGTCGGGCAGGGCATCGGGGACCTCGCGCGGGTGACCGCCGGTGGCGATGAGCACGGCGTCGGCGACGAGGGTCTCCTCGCTCCCGTCCGCCGCCCGCACCACGACCTTGCGCGAACCGTCGATGTCCTGCTGGCCCTCGAGCCGGCCACGGCCGCGCAGCACGCGCGCGCCCGCACGCGTGACGGAGGCGGTGATGTCGTGCGACTGGGCGAGCGCGAGGCGCTTCACACGGCGGTTGACCTTGCCCAGGTCGACGCCCACCACGCGCGCGGGGGTGTCGATGTGCGGGGTGTCGTCCGCGACGATGATGCCGAGCTCTTCGTACGACGAATCGAAGGTGGTCATCACCTCGGCCGTCGCGATCAGAGTCTTCGACGGAACGCAGTCGGTGAGCACCGACGCCCCGCCCAGACCGTCGCAGTCGACGACGGTCACCTCCGCGCCGAGCTGGGCCGCCACGAGGGCCGCCTCATATCCGCCGGGTCCGCCACCAATGATCACGATCCGAGTCACGTACTCCATTGTCCCGCACGCTTCAAGGTGCTTCGCCCCGGGGCCCTCCGGAGCACTTCTGTTACGGGAGGGACACACCTCGTCGCTGCCGTACCCTCGACCACATGTCGCTCTACGCCGCGTACGCCGGCAATCTGGATCCGCGGCTCATGTCACGCCGCGCCCCGCACTCGCCGCTGCGCCAGACCGGCTGGCTGAACGGCTGGCGGCTGACCTTCGGCGGGGAGCAGATGGGCTGGGAGGGCGCCCTGGCCACGATCGTGGAGGCCCCCCGCTCCCAGGTCTTCGTCGCCCTCTACGACATCGCGCCCATGGACGAGGACTCCATGGACCGGTGGGAGGGCGTGGGCCTGGACGTCTACCGCCGCATGCGGGTCCGTGTGCACACCCTGGACGGCGAGGAACCGGCGTGGGTGTACGTCCTCAACGGGTACGAGGGCGGCCTGCCGTCCGCGCGGTACCTGGGCGAGCTGGCCGACGCGGCGGAGTCCGCGGGGGCGCCGCACGACTACGTGATGGAACTCCGCAAACGCCCCTGTTAGCGGCCTCCCGGGACGCTCACCCTCCCCTCTTGTCGGAAACGACAAGGCAACGATCCGAATCCCGTGAGCATCGTCATCTACGCGCGTAGGCTCCGAGCGGCTACTCTCGTCGGCGTGAACGCTTCAGTTATTCCGGACGACATCCAGGGCGACCCCTACGCCGCCGCCGACGCCGCCGCCGCGCGCCTGCGTGAGCTGACGGGCGCCGAGACCCACGACGTAGCCCTTGTGATGGGCTCCGGCTGGGCACCGGCCGTGGACGCGCTCGGCGCGCCCGAGGCCGAGTTCCCGGTCACGGAACTGCCCGGCTTCCCGCCGCCGGCGGTTGCGGGACACGGCGGCCGCATCCGCTCCTTCAAGGTCGGTGACAAGCGCGCCCTGGTCTTCCTGGGCCGCACCCACTACTACGAGGGCCGTGGCGTCGCCGCCGTCGCGCACGGTGTGCGTACGGCCGTGGCCGCGGGCTGCAAGACGATCGTGCTGACCAACGGCTGCGGTGGCCTGCGCGAGGGCATGCGCCCCGGCCAGCCGGTCCTGATCAGCGACCACCTCAACCTGACGGCCACGTCGCCGATCGTCGGCGCGAACTTCGTGGACCTGACGGACCTGTACTCGCCGCGGCTGCGGGCGCTCTGCAAGGAGATCGACCCCTCCCTCGAAGAGGGCGTGTACGCGCAGTTCCCCGGCCCGCACTACGAGACGCCTGCGGAGATCCGCATGGCCCGCACGATCGGCGCGGACCTGGTGGGCATGTCCACCGTCCTCGAGGCGATCGCCGCGCGCGAGGCGGGTGCGGAGGTCCTCGGCATCTCCCTGGTGACGAACCTCGCCGCCGGCATGACGGGCGAGCCCCTGAACCACGAGGAGGTCCTCCAGGCGGGCCGCGACAGCGCCACCCGCATGGGCGAGCTGCTTGGTCAGGTCCTGGGCCGGATTTAACTGACGGGGGCGCCTTGCCTGACGGGGGCGCCTTTGCCGGTGGGGGATCTGTGCCGGACGGGTGCGCTGGTGGCCGCCGCACGGGCTTTCCCGCCCACCCGCCCGATCACCCCGCAGCGCCCCCTGGACGCACGAACCTTCCCGCCCACCCACCCGATTACCCCGGGTGAACGGGTGGGTGGGCGGGGGATGTCCGCCGCGAAGCGGTGGGACAGGAACGCGCCCGCACGGGCACCCGTTCATCCGCCGCCCGGAAGCCGCTTCCGGGCAATCGGGCGGGCGGGGGCACCCGCCGCGCAGCGGCGGGCCGGACCCCGGGTAGGGATACCCGGACCCGCCGCACAACTCCGCACACGAGAGGCTGAAGAAACGTGCCGGACGACTCTGAACTCATCGCGCGAGCCCAGGCCTGGCTGGCCGAGGACCCGGACCCCGACACCCGCGACGAGCTCGCCAAGCTCATCGAAGCCGGGGACACCGAAGAGCTGGCCGCCCGCTTCAGCGGCACTCTCCAGTTCGGCACGGCAGGCCTCCGCGGCGAGCTCGGCGCGGGCCCCATGCGGATGAACCGCTCCGTGGTCATCCGCGCGGCAGCGGGACTCGCCGCGTATCTCAAGTCCAAGAATCAAACCGACGGTCTAGTAGTCATCGGCTACGACGCCCGCTACAAGTCCGCGGACTTCGCGCGCGACACCGCGGCCGTGATGACGGGCGCCGGCCTCAAGGCGGCCGTCCTGCCGCGCCCCCTGCCCACCCCCGTGCTCGCCTTCGCCATAAGGCACCTCGGTGCGGTCGCCGGTGTGGAGGTCACGGCCAGCCACAACCCGCCGCGCGACAACGGCTACAAGGTCTACCTCGGCGACGGCTCCCAGATCGTCCCGCCCGCGGACGCGGAGATCGCGGCGGAGATCGACGCGATCGCGAGCCTGCACGACGTGCCCCGGCCCGACACCGGCTGGGAGACCCTCGCGGACGACGTCCTGAACGCCTATCTGGCGCGTACGGACGCGGTCCTGGCCCCCGGCTCCCCCCGCACCGCCCGCACCGTCTACACGGCGATGCACGGCGTCGGCAAGGACACGCTCCTCGCGGCGTTCGCCCGGGCCGGCTTCCCCGCCCCGGTCCTCGTCGCCGAGCAGGCCGAGCCGGACCCGGACTTCCCGACGGTCGCGTTCCCGAACCCGGAGGAGCCGGGCGCGATGGACCTCGCCTTCGCGAAGGCCCGCGAGACGGACCCGGACCTGATCATCGCCAACGACCCGGACGCCGACCGCTGCGCGGCCGCCGTCAAGGAGGGCCCCAACAGCGCTGACTGGCGCATGCTCCGGGGCGACGAGGTGGGCGCTCTCCTGGCGGCCCATCTCGTACGACGGGGCGCCCGCGGCACCTTCGCCGAGTCGATCGTGTCGTCCTCGCTCCTGGGCCGTATCGCCGAGAAGGCGGGTCTTCCTTACGAAGAGACCCTCACCGGCTTCAAGTGGATCGCCCGCGTGGAGGACCTGCGGTACGGCTACGAGGAGGCGCTCGGCTACTGCGTGGACCCCGATGGCGTACGCGACAAGGACGGCATCACGGCGGCGCTGCTCCTCACCGAGCTCGCGTCGGAACTCAAGGAGGCGGGCCGCACCCTGCTCGACCTCCTCGACGACCTGGCCGTGGAGCACGGACTGCACGCCACGGACCAGCTCTCGGTGCGCGTGGAGGACCTCTCCCTGATCGCGAACGCGATGCGGCGGCTGCGCGAACAGCCGCCGACGGCGCTCGCGGGCCTGCCCGTGACGAAGGCGGAGGACCTGACGCAGGGCACGGACAGGCTGCCGCCCACGGACGGCCTGCGCTACACGCTGGACGGCGCGCGCGTCATCGTCCGGCCCAGCGGCACCGAGCCGAAGCTCAAGTGCTACCTGGAGGTGGTCGTTCCGGTGACGGACACGTCCGCCCTGCCGGGTGCCCGCGCCAAGGCGGCGGAGCTCCTCGCCGCGATCAAGCGCGACCTCTCGGCGGCCGCGGGCATCTGAACCACCCCGGGCCACCCGTCCGAGTGGTTCCCGTACGGCAGCTGACGCAGTGATCCGGTGCGCTGCCGGTCCCCCAGGAAGGGTCGACCGGTAGCGCACGATCACGTTCCCGGAGCTGCCGCAGTGCCGTACGGACCGACCCCCGAGACCCCGACCCCATCGGCGTCCACCGCCCCGTCACGGGTCCCGGCGTCCCGGAGCCCCCGCACCGCCGCACACCCCTCGCCCCGCTTTCCCGCACGGGCGGCCCGCGCCCTGCGCCACGCCTCCCCGGCGCTCCTCGCCTACGCGGCCGTACGCGTCATCGGTGCCCTCGTCTTCGCCCTCTGGGCCCGCAGGGAACACCGCGGGGTCTGGCACCTCCTCGCGGAGTCCTGGGACTGCGACTGGTATCTGAAGATCGCCGGCAACGGGTACGCGCACACCCTGGGCACCCAGTTCGACGCGAACAACCTGGCGTTCTTCCCGCTCTACCCGCTGCTCGTCAGGGCGGGCGAGGCCGTCGCACCCGAGCCGCGCGGCGCGGTCGGACTCGCGATCTCCGTAGGGTGCTCGTTCCTCGCCGCGTGGGGGATCTTCGCGGTCGGCGACCGCCTCTACGGACGCAGGGCCGGCATCGTCCTCGCCACCCTCTGGGGCTCGCTCCCCGTCGCTCTCGTGCAGTGGATGGGCTACACGGAGTCCCTCTTCACGGCGCTCACCGCGTGGGCGCTGTACGCCGTGCTCACCGGCCGCTGGGTGTGGGCGGGCACCCTGGCCGCGCTCGCGGGGCTCACACGCCCGACCGGTGTGGCCCTCGCCGCGGCCGTCTCCCTGACGGCGCTGCTCACCCTGCGCCGCAGGACAGCAGGACACTTCCCCCTGCGCGCCCTCCTGGGGGCCCTCCTGGCGCCGCTCGGCTGGCTCGCGTACGTCGCCTGGGTGGGGCTCAGGCTGGGCCGCTGGGACGGCTATTTCGCCGTACAGAAGCTGTGGCACAACGAGTGGGACGGCGGCGTCGGGACGCTGCGCACGATGTACGACCTTCTCTCCGTCACACGGCCTCAACTGTTCCTGACGATGGTGACGGCGACACTGCTCGCGGCGGCGGCGCTGTTCGTCCTGTCGGTGGGCGACCGGCAGCCCCTGCCGCTCCTCGTCTTCAGCGGACTGCTGCTCGCGATCGTGCTCGGCAGCAAGGGCGTCTACTTCCCGCGGGCCCGCTTCCTGATGCCCGGCTTCCCGCTGCTGCTGCCGGTGGCGGTGGCGTTGGCGCGTGCACGCACGCATGTCGCCGTGACGGTGCTGGTGTCGGCGGCAGTGACATCGGCGGCATTCGGCGGCCACATGCTCCTTGCGTGGCTGGGGCCGCCGTGAGCGGTGCTGGGGTGTGGCAGCGCCCCGAAGGGGCGCGGGGCTGTGACATGTGCGGCTCCGCCGCGTGGGCGCGACCTTCCCGCGGAGCGCTCAGCGGCGCCTATCCGACGATCAGCAGCACGGCAAGCAGCACCGCGCCCGCAACCACCGGCGCGAGGATCTCGTAGCTCCAGCGCACCAACGGCTCCCCCTGCGCCGACTCGGCGGAGGCGCGGCGCTCGGAGATCTCGCGCAGGTCATCCATGATCTGGTCGCCGGGTGCGCGCAAGGGGTCCGCGTGGCCGGGACGGCGGGTGGGCCCGGAGCCGACGCTCGGGTCTCCGGCCGCCGCACCCTGCGACTGCCTGCGGGCGGCCTTCTTGCGGCCGCGCAGAGAGACCGGGATGGCCCAGAGCTGGTACTTGGTGCCCGACTGGGTGAAGACCTCGTTCGAGTAACCGGAGCGGAGGCCCGAGACGGACGCCCACGGCAGCGTGATCGTCCGGAAGGGGTTCCTGACGCGCAGCCGGTCCTCGTTGGCGTACACGGCGGGGCGCACGGTGAAGGCGACGACGACCGGCACCGCGAAGATCAGCCCGGCGAGCGCGAGCCACGGGGTGCGGCCCTCCCCCTGGATCACGGCGTCGATGCCGAGCCAGCCGCCGATGGCGAGCAGCAGGACGCCGCCGGCGATACCGCCGGACGACCGAAACGTCCGGTCCTTGTACTCGGGCTCCGCCGTGGGGTGCTGGGGCTCACTCATGGGTCGATTCTGCCCGAGCACTTCGATGCGGGGTAAACGGGTGGGCGGGCGGGAAAGATCCGCCGCGAAGCGGCGGCCTTGAGGGGGGCAACACCCCTCCCCGCCACAGGGCAAGCAACCCGCCCCCTGTACAGCCGCTACGCGCGTAGATATGCTCCCCTCGTGACCATGCCCACTGCTCCCGCAACTGCACACGCACTCGCCGACGCCACCGCGTCGGCCGGCACGCTGCGCCGCTTCCTCCACGGGCTGCCCGGCGTCGACACGGTCGGCCTGGAGGCGCGCGCCGCGGCGCTCGGCACCCGTTCGATCAAGACCACGGCGAAGGCGTACGCCATCGACCTGGCCATCTCGATGATCGACCTGACGACCTTGGAGGGCGCCGACACCCCGGGCAAGGTCCGGGCGCTCGGCGCGAAGGCGGTCAACCCGGATCCGACCGACCGCGGCACCCCGAGGACCGCCGCGGTCTGCGTCTATCCGGACATGGTGGCCACCGCCAGGGAAGCCGTCGCGGGCAGCGGCGTGAAGGTCGCCTCCGTGGCCACCGCCTTCCCCGCGGGCCGCGCCGCCATCGACGTGAAGCTCGGTGACGTGCGCGAGGCGGTCGCGGCCGGCGCCGACGAGATCGACATGGTCATCGACCGCGGCGCCTTCCTCGCCGGCGACTACATGACGGTGTTCGAGCAGATCCGCGCCGTGAAGGAAGCCTGCGGCGAGGCCCGGCTCAAGGTCATCTTCGAGACCGGTGAGCTCTCGACGTACGACAACATCCGTCGCGCCTCCTGGATCGGCATGCTCGCGGGCGCCGACTTCATCAAGACATCGACCGGCAAGGTCGGCGTCAACGCCACCCCCGCCAACACCCTCCTGATGCTGGAAGCCGTACGCGACTTCCGCGCGCAGACCGGGGTACAGATCGGAGTGAAGCCCGCCGGCGGCATCCGTACCACCAAGGACGCGATCAAGTTCCTCGTCCTGGTGAACGAGACCGCGGGCGCGGACTGGCTGGACAACCACTGGTTCCGCTTCGGCGCCTCATCGCTCCTCAACGACCTGCTGATGCAGCGCCAGAAGCTGGCCACGGGCCGCTACTCCGGCCCCGACTACGTGACGGTGGACTGACCCATGACTTCCACAGCTTTTGAGTACGCCCCCGCACCGGAGTCCCGCTCCGTCGTCGACATCGCGCCGTCGTACGGCCTGTTCATCGACGGCGAGTTCGTCGAGGCCGCCGACGGCAAGGTCTTCAAGACCGTCTCGCCGTCCACCGAAGAGGTCCTCTCCGAAGTCGCGCAGGCCTCCTCCGAAGACGTCGACCGCGCGGTGAAGGCCGCCCGCAAGGCCTTCGAGAAGTGGTCGGCGCTGCCGGGCGCCGAGCGCGCCAAGTACCTCTTCCGCATCGCCCGGATCATCCAGGAGCGCAGCCGCGAGCTGGCCGTCCTGGAGACCCTCGACAACGGAAAGCCCATCAAGGAGACCCGCGACGCGGACCTCCCGCTGGTCGCCGCGCACTTCTTCTACTACGCGGGCTGGGCCGACAAGCTCGACCACGCGGGCTACGGCGCGAACCCGCAGCCGCTCGGTGTCGCGGGCCAGGTCATCCCCTGGAACTTCCCGCTCCTGATGCTGGCCTGGAAGATCGCCCCGGCGCTCGCGACGGGCAACACGGTCGTCCTGAAGCCCGCCGAGACCACTCCCCTGAGTGCCCTGTTCTTCGCGGACATCTGCCGCCAGGCGGGCCTGCCCAAGGGCGTTGTCAACATCCTTCCGGGATACGGCGACGCGGGCGCGGCCCTGACCGCCCACCCCGACGTCGACAAGGTCGCCTTCACCGGCTCGACCGCCGTCGGCAAGGCCATCGCACGCCAGGTCGCGGGCACGGACAAGAAGGTCACGCTCGAACTGGGCGGCAAGGGCGCGAACATCGTCTTCGACGACGCCCCCATCGACCAGGCCGTCGAGGGCATCGTCACCGGCATCTTCTTCAACCAGGGCCAGGTCTGCTGCGCGGGCTCGCGCCTCCTCGTGCAGGAGTCGGTCCAGGACGAGGTGCTCGACGCGCTCAAGCGGCGCCTGACGACGCTCCGTCTCGGCGACCCGCTCGACAAGAACACCGACATCGGCGCGATCAACTCCGCGGAGCAGCTCGCCCGGATCAAGGCCCTGACCGAGACCGGCGAGGCGGAGGGCGCCGAGCGCTGGTCCGCCCCGTGCGAACTGCCCTCCTCCGGCTACTGGTTCGCGCCGACGCTCTTCACGAACGTCACGCAGGCGCACACCGTCGCCCGCGACGAGATCTTCGGCCCGGTGCTCTCGGTGCTCACCTTCCGTACGCCGGAAGAGGCCGTCGCCAAGGCCAACAACACCCAGTACGGCCTCTCCGCCGGCATCTGGACGGAGAAGGGCTCCCGCATCCTCGCGGTCGCCGAGCGCCTGCGCGCGGGCGTCATCTGGGCCAACACGTTCAACAAGTTCGACCCGACCTCGCCGTTCGGCGGCTACAAGGAATCGGGTTACGGCCGCGAGGGCGGCCGCCACGGCCTGGAGGCGTACCTCAATGTCTGAGCGACTCACGGTCCTGAAGACCTACAAGCTGTACGTCGGCGGGAAGTTCCCGCGTTCCGAGAGCGGCCGGGTGTACGAGGTGACGGACTCCAAGGGCAAGTGGCTGGCCAACGCCCCGCTGTCGTCCCGCAAGGACGCCCGTGACGCGGTCGTCGCCGCGCGCAAGGCGCAGGGCGGCTGGGCCGGCAAGACGGCCTACCTGCGCGGGCAGATCCTCTACCGCGTCGCGGAGATGCTGGAGGGCCGCAAGGACCAGTTCGTCCGGGAAGTCGCCGACGCGGAGGGCCTTTCCAAGTCGAAGGCGGCCGCGGTCGTGGACGCGGCGATCGACCGCTGGGTCTGGTACGCGGGCTGGACCGACAAGATCGCCCAGCTCGTGGGCGGCGGTAACCCGGTCGCCGGGCCCTTCTTCAACCTTTCATCGCCGGAGCCGACGGGCGTGGTGACGGTCGTCGCCCCGCAGAAGTCGTCGTTCCTGGGCCTGGTCTCCGTCATCGCCCCGGTGATCGCCACCGGCAACACGGCCGTGGTGATCGCCAGCGAGGACTCCCCGCTCCCGGCGCTCTCGCTGGGCGAGGTGCTCGCCACCTCCGACCTGCCGGGCGGCGTCGTGAACATCCTGTCCGGCCGTACGGCGGAGATCACCCCGTCGCTCGCCGCGCACCAGGACGTGAACGCGATCGACCTGGCGGGCGTCGAGGACGGCGTACTGGCGAAGGAGCTCGAGGTCGCGGCCGCCGACAACCTCAAGCGCGTCGTCCGTCCACAGGCTGTGGACTGGTCGGCCGACCCCGGCACGCACCGCCTGACGGCCTTCCTGGAGACCAAGACCGTCTGGCACCCCACGGGTTCCCTTGGCGCGTCCGGCTCCTCCTACTGACTGAGCCATCTCCCCGCGGCGAAGCCCCGGCCCTCCTCCGTCCAGGAGGGCCGGGGCTTCGCCCTTTCAACAGCTCATCGGCCTCAGATGCCGAACCGCGCCGCGATCCCGTCGAGCACGCAGTCGAGGCCCGTCTCGAACGCCCAGGTCGGATCGTCCTTACGGGTCGCCCGCAGTCCGTGGCGCTCAAACGTGGGATAGCGGCCCGTCTCCATCAGGTACGTCATCTGCGGCGCGAGGCCCATCCGGGTCTCGGCGCCGGACGACCAGCCCTCGGCCTCCGTCCACTCCCGCAGGGCCACTTCGGACGAGGCCGCGCCGTGCGCGTAGGCGCTGACGGTACGGAACGCCACCATCATCGTGTCCTCGTCGAGGCCGAGCCCGTCGAGCGCGGCCAACTGCCGCTCGGCGATGGCCAACCGCCCCGGTGTGAGGACGAAGAGCGCGGTGGGCAGCTCGCCCACCCACGGGTGACGCAGCGTCGCCTCGCGGGTCAGCAGGGCGAAGGCCCGCAGCACCTCGCGCCACCCGGCCAGCTCCTCGGGGACCACCATCTCGGCCGCCACCCGCTCGGCCATCAGCGCCCACAGATCGTCCTTGCCCGAGACATGGCGGTACGCGGCCATCGGCGCGACCCCCAGCTCCGTGGCGAGCCTGCGCATGGTGACGGCGGCGAAGCCCTCCGCGTCGGCGACCTCCACCGCGACGGCCCCGATCCGCTCCAGGGTCAGCGAGGCGCGGGGCGCGGCAGGCTGCTCCAGGCGCTGCCAGAGCGACATGTCCGGCGCCGCCTTGCCGTCCCTCTTCCGACCAGCCACAACCGGGCTCCTCTCCGTCGAGCGCTCAGCGTACAACGTATCCCTCAGTAGACGCTGTACACACTGACGTGTACGTTGTACGCGCATCGATACGCCGTACACATTCACCACTCCCAGGGGGGACCCCATGCCCAGCAGCACCGATCGGCCGCTCCAGATCGCCGTCGTCATCGGCAGCACCCGCGAGGGCCGCTTCGCACCCGTCGTCACCCGATGGCTGACGGGGCACCTCGACCGGCGCGACGACATGAAGGCCGACGTCGTCGACCTCGCCGAGACGGAACTGCCCACCGCGCTCCCCGCCTTCGGCGGCCCGCTCGCACCCGGCACCGAGGAGGCGCTCGCCGTGGTCTCACCGCGCCTCGACGCCGCTGACGCGTTCGTCTTCGTCACACCGGAGTACAACCACAGCTTCCCGGCCTCCCTGAAGAACGCCATCGACTGGCACGGCAAGGAGTGGCACGGCAAGCCGATCGCCTTCGTCTCCTACGGCGGTCTCTCCGGAGGCCTGCGCGCGGTCGAGCAACTCCGCGTCGTCATGGCCGAGTTGAACGCCATGACCATCCGCAACACGGTCAGCTTCCACAACGCGTACGGAAAGTTCGGCGAGGACGGCACCGTCGACGACCCGGCCGTGGACACCGCGGCCGATGCCCTGCTCGACCAGCTCGCCTGGTGGGCGCACGCACTGCGCGACGCCAAGTCCGTCCGCCCGTACGCCGCCTGACTTCCCGTCACATCCCTTGGGGAAACCATGAGTCAACGCACGGAAGAGACGGGCATCCCACCGACGCCGGACGGAGCAGCACAACCGGCCGACGAGGGCGGCCCGTCCAAGCTCGTCCTCTTCGGGCTGCTGCTCGGCCTGATGCTCGGCCTGCTCGACGGCACGATCGTGGGCACCGCCCTGCCCACGATCGTCGGCGACCTGGGCGGCCTCGACCACCTCTCCTGGGTGGTGACGGCCTATCTGCTCACCGCGTCCGTCTCCACCCCCATCTGGGGCAAGCTCGGCGACCTGTACGGACGCAAGGGCAGCTTCGTCTGGTCGATCGCGGTGTTCCTCGCCGGCTCCGTGCTCTCCGGACTCGCCCAGGACATGGGGCAGCTCATCGCCTTCCGCGCCGTACAGGGTCTCGGCGCGGGCGGCCTCATGGTCGGCGCCATCTCGATCATCGGCGTCATGCTGCCGCCGTCACAGGCGGGCCGCTCGCAGTCGATGATCGGCGCGATGATGCCCGTCGCGCTCGTCGGCGGTCCGCTGCTCGGCGGCTTCCTCACCGACCGGCTCGACTGGCGCTGGGTCTTCTACGTCAACGTGCCCATCGGCGCGATCGCCCTGCTCATCATCGTCCTGCGCCTTCGCCTGCACACCGAGCGCGTCAAGGCCCGGATCGACTACCAGGGAGCGGCGCTGCTCTCCGCGGGCATCCTCGCCCTCACCCTGCTCGGCAGTTGGGGCGGCACCACGTACGGCTGGGCGTCGCCGCAGATCCTGGGGCTCGGCGTGCTCGGCGCCGGCGCCCTGGTCTGGTTCGCCCGGGTCGAGCGGCGGGCCGCCGAGCCGATCATCCCGCCCCGGCTTTTCGCCGACCGCAACTTCACGCTCGCCCAGATCCTCTGCTTCCTGGTGGGCGGGGCCATGCTCGGGGCGTCCAGCTATCTGCCGCAGTACATGCAGTTCGTACGCGGCGCATCGTCGACGGCCAGCGGGATGCTGCTGCTTCCGCTGATGGCGGGCATGTTCGGCGCGCAGCTCCTGCTGGGCCGGATCACGTCCAAGGGAGGCGGCTACCGCGCCTACACCATCATCGGCGGCGCTCTGACGGCCGTCGGCGGCCTCGCGTTCCTCGCGGTCGGGGCGGACACCCCGACGGCCGTGACCTCCGCGCTGACCCTCGTACTCGGCACCGGCATGGGCTTCCTCATGCAGAGCACCCTGCTGATCACCATCAACAGCGCCGAGCCGCGCGACATGGGCGCCGCCACCGGCACCGCGACGCTGCTTCGCACGATCGGCGGCTCGCTCGGCGTCGCGGTGCTCGGCGCGGTCTACTCCAGCAGGCTCGCCTCGGGCGGCATGCCGGAGGGCGGCACTTCCTGGACGCCCGAAGCCGTCCAGGGGATGCCCGACGGGGTGCGCGAGACCGTGCGTACGGCCGTCACCGGCGGGCTGCACGGAGTGGCGCTCGGGACGGCACTCCTTGGCGCCGTGGCCTTCGCGGTGGCGTGGCTGGTACGGGACGTTCCACTGCGGAAGTGACGTGACAGGCCTGCGGGCCGGTGGGGGCTGGTCGCGCAGTTCCCCGCGCCCCTTACGGGGCGCAGATACCGCACCGGACTATCCGGGCAAAGCCGACCCACGGGGTCGCCTGAGCGGCTCGATGCCGCACACTGGTCTCTCGTGAGTTCCCATCCCCCGATACCCACCCGCGTCGTGTTGCTCGCCGGCCCCTCCGGCTCAGGCAAGTCGTCGTTCGCCGCCCGCTCCGGACTGCCGGTGCTGTGCCTCGACGACTTCTACAAGGAGGGCGACGACGTGACGCTGCCGCAGGTCCCCGGCAGCCCGGACATCGACTGGGACTCGCCTCAGTCCTGGGACTCCGAAGCCGCCGTCGCCGCGATCGAGCGGCTGTGCCGTACGGGGCGTACGAGCGTTCCTGTGTACGACATCGCCACGAGCGCGCGCACCGGGGAAACCTCGATGGGCATCGAACGCACACCCCTGTTCATCGCGGAGGGGATCTTCGCCGCGGACATCGTGGAGCGGTGCCGGGAGATCGGCGTGCTCGCCGACGCGATCTGTCTTCGGGGGCGGCCGTCCACCACGTTCCGGCGGCGGCTGCTGCGGGACCTTCGCGAGGGGCGCAAGTCCGTGCCGTTTCTCCTCCGGAGGGGGTGGCGGCTGATGCGGGCCGAGCGGGCGATCGTTGCGCGGCAGAGTGCGTTGGGTGCGCATCCCTGCGGGCGAGAGGAAGCGCTGGGGCGGGTTGCCGCTGCCGCGGCCGGGCGCTGTGTGAAGGCCAGGAACTCCGCAACCATCAATTAAAAGCAGAAGGACCGGAAAGACCCCCCGGCCTTCCGGTCCTGCTGCTTCTTTCCCCCGTGGTCCCCCGTGACCCCGTTTCCCCCGTGGTCCCCCCGATACTTCCCGCCGCTTCCCCCCTAGGAGCGGCGGCCCCCGTGATCCCTCAGGCGACCAGCTCGCCGAAGGACTCCTCCTGGTCACGGCCGAAGCTGAGGACCTCGTCCTCGCGCAGCCGACGCAGGGAGCGCCAGATGCTGGACTTCACCGTGCCCACGCTGATGTCGAGGATGTCCGCGATCTCGGGGTCCGTGCGGCCCTCGTAGTAGCGCAGGACCAGCATCGTCCGCTGCAGTTCGGGGAGGCGGGCCAGGGCCTGCCAGAGAACCGCGCGGAGTTCTGTGCCCCGCATCGCGTCCGTGTCGCCCGCCGTCTCCGGCAGCTCCTCGGTCGGGTATTCGTTCAGCTTGCGGCGGCGCCACGCGCTGATGTGCAGATTGGTCATGGTGCGGCGGAGATAACCGCCGACCGCGGCCTTGTCGCTGATCCTGTCCCAGGCCCGGTACGTCGAGAAGAGGGCGCTCTGCAGCAGATCCTCGGCCTCGAAACGGTCACCGGTCAGGTGGTAGGCGGTTGCGTACAGGGAGGCGCGGCGCTCCTGGACGTAGGCGGTGAACTCCGCCTCCGACGCCGATGCCCGCTCCCCCGTGTCCTCCCTGTACGCGGCTCCCCCGTGAGCTCCCCCGCCAGTTCCCCCGATTACCCCCGGGAGTACGTCAACCACCGTCATGTACGCGGTGTGCTGACGCCCGGTGCCGCGAGCGCACCCCCGCCCGCTCACGGCACCGGACTTCTCGTGCCTCTCGGCAGTCCGAGCCACGTCGTGGAGACGCGTGACAACTGCGCTTGAGCTGGTGCTGTGCAGCGTGTTCATCTCGCGCCCCCCGTCGGTGGAGTCTGGCTTCTTCCGTGTGACCAAAACTCTGCCCGAGCCACTTCATGACGGTGTCCGCCGACTGTCACAGGCCTGCAACAGCCCTCATGTGTGTAGGGGAGAAGTGTGGGAGGGCTCCCAACAGTCGAACTGTGGCCGCACCATGGGACAGAATGACGTCCGTGCCTTCCCTGTTGCTGATCGAGGACGACGACGCCATCCGTACAGCCCTTGAGCTTTCGCTCACTCGCCAAGGGCATCGGGTGGCTACTGCTGCCACCGGCGAGGACGGCCTGAAACTGCTCGCAGAGCAGCGGCCGGACCTGATCGTGCTGGATGTGATGCTGCCGGGCATCGACGGGTTCGAGGTGTGCCGTCGCATCCGGCGCACCGACCAGTTGCCGATCATCCTCCTTACCGCGCGCAGTGACGACATCGACGTGGTGGTCGGGCTCGAGTCCGGCGCCGACGACTATGTCGTGAAACCCGTGCAGGGACGGGTGCTCGACGCCCGGATCCGTGCGGTGCTCCGGCGTGGTGAGCGCGAGGCCAATGACGCGGCGACGTTCGGTTCGCTCGTCATCGACCGCGCCGCGATGACCGTGACGAAGAACGGCGAGGATCTGCAGCTCACGCCGACCGAGCTGCGGCTGCTCCTGGAGCTGAGCCGCAGGCCCGGACAGGCCCTGTCGCGGCAGCAGTTGCTGCGTCTGGTGTGGGAGCACGACTACCTCGGGGACTCCCGACTCGTCGACGCGTGTGTGCAGCGGCTTCGCGCGAAGGTGGAGGACGTCCCGTCCTCTCCGACACTGATCCGTACGGTGCGTGGGGTCGGCTACCGGCTGGACACTCCTCAGTGACCAAACCGCAGGACAGGCTCCGCGGTTGGGCCGCGGCGCGCAAGGCGATACTGGCGGGGCTGCGTTTCACGAGCCTGCGGCTCCGGCTCGTCGTGGTGTTCGGCCTGGTGGCGCTGACCGCCGCCGTCTCGGCGTCCGGAATCGCGTACTGGCTGAACCGCGAGGCGGTACTGACCCGTGCGCAGGACGCGGCGCTGAAGGACTTCCAGCAGGAGATGCAGACCCGCGCGGGCGCGCTGCCGCCCCGTCCGACGCAGGACGAACTGCAGCAGGCCGCCGGGGCGATGGCGAACAGCAGCCAGCGCTACAGCGTGCTGCTGATCGGTGAGAACGGCGACGGTGACACCGTCGTCGGCTACTCCGACCTGGACGCCTTCACGCTCGCCGACGTTCCCAAGTCGCTGCGGGTGACGGTGAACAAAGAGCAGCCGCTCACCTCCAGCAACAAGAGCCCGTACCACCTGTATTGGCAGCGGACCGTCGACGACGGCACCCCGTACCTGGTGGGCGGCGCGAAGGTCATCGGCGGCGGGCCCACCGGTTACATGCTCAAGTCCCTTGAACCGGAGGCGAAGGACCTCAGTTCGCTCGGCTGGTCGCTCGCGATCGCCACGGGGCTCGCGCTGATCGGTTCCGCGCTGCTCGCGCAGGCCGCGGCGACCACCGTGCTCAAGCCGGTGCACCGGCTCGGCGTGGCCGCGCGGCGGCTCGGCGAGGGCAAGCTCGACACCCGCCTGAGGGTGTCGGGCACGGATGAACTGGCCGATCTGTCACGGACGTTCAACCGGACCGCGGAGAGCCTGGAGAAGAAGGTCGACGACATGAGCGCCCGTGACGAGGCCTCGCGCCGCTTCGTCGCCGACATGTCGCACGAGCTGCGGACGCCGCTGACCGCGATCACCGCGGTGACGGAGGTCCTGGAAGAGGAGCTGGACGCGGAGACCGGGTCCGTCGACCCGATGATCGAGCCCGCGGTGCGGCTCGTCGTCAGCGAGACCCGCCGGCTCAACGACCTGGTGGAGAACCTGATGGAGGTCACCCGCTTCGACGCGGGCACGGCCCGGCTCGTCCTGGACGACGTCGACATCGCCGACCAGATCACGGCGTGCATCGACGCCCGCGCCTGGCTCGACGCGGTCGAACTGGACGCGGAGCGCGGCATCACGGTGCGGCTCGACCCGCGCCGCCTCGACGTGATCCTGGCCAACCTCATCGGCAACGCCCTCAAGCACGGCGGCTCCCCGGTGAAGGTGTCGGTGCGGCTCGCGGGCGAGAAGCTGGTCATCGCGGTGCGCGACGGGGGCCCCGGCATCCCCGAGGACGTACTGCCGCATGTCTTCGACCGCTTCTACAAGGCGAGCGCGTCGAGGCCGCGTTCGGAGGGCAGCGGGCTCGGGCTCTCCATCGCCCTGGAGAACGCGCACATCCACGGCGGCGAGATCACGGCCGCCAACTCCCCCAAGGGCGGCGCGGTGTTCACGCTGTGGCTGCCGCGCGATCCCAGGCCGCTGGTGGAGGAAGAACCGGACGACGACACCGACGACACCGGCAAGGGCGCGGACGTTGCGGGCAAGGGAGAGAAGCGATGAACCGGCGACGGCTGCGGGCCGCGCTCCTTGCCGCCGCGCTGACCGCGACGCTCGCCGGGTGCGGCATCCGGTCGACGGAGGTGCCGACCGACTTCGGCCCGGGGCCCTCGCGGGTGCCGTGTGTGATGTCCGGGTCGAGCATCGCGTCGCAGTCGTCGAGCGGCGTCCCGGTGCAGGTCTTCCTGGTGTGCGCGGCACAGCTGGTGACCGTCGACCGCACGGTGCGGATCCCCACCGAAAAGGCGACGACCGACCGCGTACGCATCGCGCAGGCGCTCCTCGACGAGCTGGCGCAGCCACCGTCGGACCCGGAGAAGCAGGCGGGCTTCGCCACGGACGTACGCGGCGGCACGGTCGTCAGCGGTCCCCGCGAGGGGGATCCGGACGACGCGCTGCGGTTCAGCACGCCGCCGGAGGACCTGTCGGCCTTCGCCCTCGCACAGATCGTGTGCACCTACGCGGACAGCGCGGCGGCGGCAGGCGAGGGCTCGGTGATCCTGGGTGGCCCCGGCGACGCCCCGCTGCGCCGCTACGAATGCACGCAGGCCGTCAGGCAGCGCCCCGGCACGGAGGCACCGCCGACGGAGACGCTGAAGTGACCCCCAAGTGACGGCGGAGCGTCACATCACCCGCGATTGAGACAGCCACCGCGTGCGATCAGGACAGCGCCCCGTACCGGGATGAGATACGCGGAACCGATCCTGCCGCTCGGCGCGTCTAGGGGGACGTGCGTCAAGGCTCGGGCGGCCACGGGGCCGCCATCCGCTTCCGCGCGGCGGGAGGATTCCTCCTCGTCGCGCACCTTCTGCTCGTCGGCTGGTTCACGCTGCGTCCACTGGACGTGCCCTGGGTCAGCGCGGCGAATCTGCAGCCGTTCGCCGGCATCAAGGCGGATCTGGCGCTCGGTCCCCTGCAGGCCGCCCGGCAGATAGGCGGCAGCCTGCTGCTCCTTGCGCCGCTCGGTGTGCTCCTTCCGCTCGCCGGCGGGCGGGTCCATGTGTCGCCGCTGGGTTCGCTGGTCCGCACGATCGCGGCGGGAGCACTGCTCTCGCTGGGCATCGAACTGCTGCAGACCGGGGTGCCGGGACAGGTCGTCGACATCGACTCGCTGCTCCTGAACACCGTGGGAGTGGCCCTCGCGCATCTCGCCGTGGTGCCGGCCGTCAGGGCCAGGCTCCGCCGCCGTACTGATCTGGTGGACCGGGCCGCCCTCCTGCGGGAGGACGCTTCTCAGGGTGCGACCCCGACGATTCCCAGGGTCGGTATCGCACCGTAGAGCGACGCTTTGCCCGCTTCGTGAACGTAGCTTTGAGTCATCGGGGAAACGCCCCCGGACCTCATAGCCCGCACACCGACGGTTCACGAAGGAGCCACCATGACCGCCCTTGCCCGCCCCACGAACGGCCGGATGATCGGCGGAGTGTGTGCCGCCCTCGCCAAGCGCTTCGGCACGTCGGCGACGACGATGCGCGTGATCTTCGTCCTCTCCTGCCTGCTGCCCGGACCGCAGTTCCTCCTCTACATAGCGCTGTGGGTGCTGCTCCCCTCGGAGGGCAAGACCCAGCAGGCAGCCTGGTGAGAGGCCTGTATACGTACGCCGATGGGGCGCACCCTTGCGAAAGGGTGCGCCCCATCGGCGTACGCGGATGTGCGCGAGGGTCAGCCAATCGGCAGACCCTGCACCGGCAGGCCCGAGGTGGACGGGCCCGCGACCGGCAGGCCGCCGAGCAGGCCCGAGAGCGGGTTGGCGGCGGTCGGCTTGGCGGCGGTCGGCTCGGCGGCGGTCGGCAGGGCGGCGGTCGGCAGGGCCTCAGCCTGGGGCTGAACCTCGCTCTTGGCGCGCTGGCCGCCGTTGGCGAGCTGGTTCATGGTCGGCGCGGTGGCCTGCATGGCGGTGCCGAGCGCGTGCTGGCCGGCGGCCACGGCGTGCGGGCCACCGGCGGGCAGGGTCTCGGTGGCCTGGCCGACGGGCAGCGTCGAGGTGGCGGAGCCGAGGGCGGCCGTGGCGTCCGGCACCGACGGGGCGGCGTTGGCGGCACCCGCGCCGGCGGCGGCGAAGGCGGCACCGAGAGCGGCGACACCGAGGGTCTTGGCAGCAGACTGCTTCATCTTCAATGCGTCCTTGATGACGGGGACTTTTGAGCGGCCCAAGACCGTAAACATGTGAAGCGGCGGTCTGCAAACAGCGAAACGGCGAAAAGCGCGGCCGGGAATTAATGTTCCCGGCCGCGCCCACAATGCTCGAATTACTGCTAGGACCCGACAGAAGCGCTGGTCGAAGCGGTCTGACGGAACAGCCATTCGGACTTCAGCTCGGCATAACCGGGCTTGATCACGTCATTGATCATCGCTAGGCGTTCATCGAAAGGAATGAACGCTGATTTCATCGCATTGACTGTGAACCACTGCATGTCGTCGAGCGTGTAGCCGAAAGCATCGACCAGGTGGTCGAATTCACGGCTCATACTGGTGCCGGACATGAGGCGGTTGTCGGTGTTCACCGTCGCCCGGAAGTGCAGCTTGCGGAGCAGCCCGATGGGGTGCTCGGCGTAGGAGGTCGCGGCGCCCGTCTGGAGGTTGGAGCTGGGGCACATCTCCAGGGGGATGCGCTTGTCGCGTACGTAGCTGGCGAGGCGGCCGAGCTTCACGGTGCCGTCGTCGGCGATCTGGATGTCGTCGATGATCCGCACGCCGTGGCCGAGGCGGTCGGCGCCGCACCACTGCAGGGCCTGCCAGATGGAGGGCAGGCCGAAAGCCTCGCCGGCGTGGATGGTGAAGTGGTTGTTCTCGCGCTTGAGGTACTCGAACGCGTCGAGGTGACGGGTGGGCGGGAAGCCCGCCTCGGCGCCCGCGATGTCGAAGCCGACGACGCCCAGATCGCGGTAGCGGTTGGCGAGTTCGGCGATCTCCAGGGCGCGGGCGGCGTGCCGCATCGCGGTCAGGAGCGCGCCCACGCGGATGCGGTGGCCGTTGGCCTTCGCGCGCCGCTCGCCCTCCCGGAAGCCTTCGTTGACGGCCTCGACGACCTCTTCGAGGGTGAGGCCCTGCTCCAGGTGCTGCTCGGGGGCGTAGCGGATCTCGGCGTAGACGACGCCGTCCTCGGCGAGGTCCTCGGCGCACTCGGCGGCCACACGCTTGAGGGCGTCCTTCGTCTGCATCACGGCGCAGGTGTGGGCGAAGGTCTCCAGGTAGCGCGGCAGCGAACCGGAGTCGGCGGCCTCCCGGAACCAGATCCCCAGCTTGTCGGGGTCGGTCTCGGGCAGCGACTCGTACCCCGCCTCGCGGGCGAGGTCGACGATCGTGCCGGGGCGCAGGCCGCCGTCCAGGTGGTCGTGGAGGAGCACCTTGGGGGCGCGGCGGATCTGTTCGGCGCTGGGTGTTTCGCGGTCCGTCTGACCGGCTTTGGTGGTCTGGCTCGTCATCTCGGCACTCTAGCGCCTACGCGCGTAGATCGCCGGGTGGATCTCACGGGTCGATACGCAACAGTGACCCCGCGGACGGGTGGCGTACACCATCGCTTCTGACACTGTTCTGTCATGGCACAGCAAGCGACGCCCGATTCCGCGCGCGAGGCCAGGCTCGGACGCGTGATCGGTACGCGGCCTTCGGCGGTCAGCGGCGCGGTGCTGCTGCTTCCCGGCGGCCACGAGACCTCGGCCCGCAAACCGCCCCCGATCGCCGCGAGCGTGGTGCGCGCGCTCGGCCGCAGGCTGGCCCGTGACGGGCGGGACGAGGGGCTCGCGGTGCACCTCGTGCGGTATCGCTACCGCGGGTGGAACGGCGCGCAGGCGGAGCTCGCTGCCGACGCGAGTTGGGCCGCGGACGAGATCATCCGCCGCTACGGCGACGTGTCCATCTGCCTGGTCGGCGTGGACATGGGCGGGCGGGCGGCGCTGCGGTCCTGCGGGCACGACGCGGTGAACTCCGTCCTCGCGCTGGCCCCTTGGCTCCCCGAGGACGATGTCGCGGCGTCACCCGAACCGGTGAAGCAGCTGGCGGGGCGGCGGGTGCTCATCGTGCACGGCACGAACGATGAGCGGACCGATCCTGAGCTTTCGTTCCGGTTTGCGGGGCGGGCGAAGAAGGCGAACCGGGATGTCTGCCGGTTCGAAGTCCACTCGGACGGGCACCGGTTGCATCAGCACCAGGCCGAGGTCCTGGCCCTGGCATCGGACTTCGTCCTCGGCTCCCTCTTCGGCCACGCATACGCGCGCCCCCTGGAGGACGCCTTGGCGGCTCCGCCGCCGCTGGGTCTACGCATGCCGTTGGCTGCAGGCTTCGGGGCGTCGTTGCGGCATTGAATTCGAGCCCGCCGCTTCGCGGCGGATCTTTCCCGCCCACCCACCCGATCGCCCGGCATCTACTCCGGCAACAGCCTCCCCCTCCGGCTCAGCAGGAACTTTTTGAACGCCGCCACCGGCGGCGTGTCCGGGTGGCCGTCCAGCCAGGCCACGCCGATCTCTCGTACCGCACGCTGGCCCGTCACCGTCAGCTCCACAACTCCCGGGCGGGGGACGGCCGGTGGGGGCAGGAGGGCTACGCCAAGGCCCGCTGCCACCAGGCCCCGCAGGGTCTCCGCCTCCTCGCCCTCGAATGCCACCCGCGGCTTGAAGCCCGCCTCCTGGCAGAGGTCGTCCGTGATGCGGCGCAGGCCGTAGCCGGGCTCCAGGGTCACGAACGCCTCGTCCGCCGCTTCCGAGAGGCGGACGCGCTTGCGGGCAGCGAGGCGGTGATCATCGGGCACTACGAGGTGCAGCCGCTGCTCGTCCAGGCGGCGGGCCACGAGATCCGGGGCGTCCGGTACGGGTGAGGTGAGGCAGAGGTCAAGATCGCCCGCCCGCAGCCGCTCGATCATCGCCTCCCCGTAGTTCTGGACGAGGCTGAACCGGATCCGCGGATGGTCCGCGCGGAAGGCCCGGATCAGGCCGGGCACGGTCTCCGACCCCATCGTGTGGAGGAACCCGAAGGCCACCTTGCCCGACGCCGGGTCCGCGTCCGCCCGCACGGACTCCGCGGCCCGCTCCACCTCCCCGAGCGCCCGCTCGACCGAGGCGAGGAAGGTACGCCCCGCCGGAGTGAGCGACACCGTACGGCCGTGCCGGGCGAACAGGTCGACCCCCAGGTCCTGTTCGAGACGTACCAGCGCACGGGAGAGGGTGGACTGCGGCACCTGCATCTCCTGCGCGGCCCGCGTGACGTGTTCGGTGCGGGCGACCCCCGCGAAGTACGCGAGCCGCGGTGAGAGCAGGGCCGACCAGGAGCCCGGCGTGAGCTCGGCGGGCGGCACCGCCGCCTCCCGGCCGCCGCTCCTTCCGATGTCCTTTGCGTAACTACTCTGCGACAGACGACCCGCTGAACTGCTCTCATGCACCATGGGATCGATTATGGCCAGTTCATGCATTGGACGGATGAGTGGCCGGTGCCTACGTTCGACACATGCCTCCTGCCAGTAGCGGGGCGTCCGCCACCCACGCGGTCGCCCTCACCCCGTCGTCCCCTGCCACCGATTCCACCGACACGCGCCTCACCCCCGGCGGCCCCGGCTACCGCCGGATGAGCTTCGCCCTCTTCCTCGCGGGTATCGCGACCTTCGCCCTCCTCTACTCCACGCAGGCGCTGCTCCCCCTCGTCTCCGCCGACTTCGGCGTCAGCGCGAGCACGGCGAGCTGGACGGTCTCGGCGGCCACGGGCGCACTGGCCCTCTTCGTGCTGCCCCTGAGCGCGCTCAGCGAGCGCTTCGGGCGGCGGACCCTCATGACGGTCTCCCTGACGGTCGCGGTGACCGTGGGACTGCTCATTCCCTTCGCGCCGTCCATCGGCGCACTCATCGCGCTGCGGGCCGTCCAGGGCGCGGCGCTCGCCGGGCTCCCGGCTTCCGCGATGGCCTTCCTCGCGGAGGAGGTGCGGCCCAAGGCGCTGGTCGCCGCGATCGGCATGTTCGTGGCGGGCAACTCCATCGGCGGCATGAGCGGGCGCATCATCACCGGCTGGGTCGCGCAGGCCTGGGGCTGGCGCTGGGCGCTCGCCGTCGTCGGCGTCATCGCCGTGCTGTGCGCGCTCGCCTTCCGCGCGCTGCTGCCCGCGCCGCGCCACTTCACGCCGGGCTCGCTCAACCCCAAGGCCCTTGGCAGGACGATCCGTTCGCACCTCTCGAACCCGCTGCTCTGCAGGCTGTACGCGATCGGCGCGCTGTTCATGACCGTGTTCGGCGCGGTCTACACGGTGATCGGCTACCGCCTCACCGATGCGCCGTTCTCGCTGCCCCAGGGCATCATCGGCTCGATCTTCCTCGTCTATCTCGTCGGTACGGTCTCGTCGGCCGCCGCAGGGAAGCTGGTCGCCCGGCTCGGCCGGCGCGGGGCGCTGTACCTGGCGGTGAGCACGACGGCGGGCGGGCTGCTGCTCTCCCTCTCCGACTCGATCGTCATGGTCCTGCTCGGTCTCGTCCTGATCACCGCGGGCTTCTTCGCGGGGCACGCCGTCGCCTCCTCGTCCGTGAGCCGTACGGCCACCACGGGCCGGGCGCAGGCTTCGGCGCTCTACCAGTCCGCGTACTACCTGGGCTCCAGCGCGGGCGGCACGCTCGGCGCGATCGCCTTCCACACGGGCGGCTGGGCCGGGACGGTGGCCCTGGGGCTCCTCGCGGTGTCCGGCGTCGTCTCGATCACCCTCTGGGGATCGCACGCGGCGCGGGCGCAGGAACGCCGGGCCCAGGAGCGCCGGGGGCTCGTGGCGGCGCACTGAGCGCCCCGTGAAGGACCCCTCAGAGGAGCCCTCCCACCTGCGGGTTTTCCCACTCCGGGGGCCGTTGTCAGTGGGCTTCGGTAGCTTACGGAGTGCTGGGACTTTCGTGGCAGCCGCAGGGGTGGGTCGGTTATGAGTGGAACCGCAGGAACGACGTCGGAACTGGACGTCACGCTGGAGAAGCACCGGGTCGAGCTGACCGGGTACTGCTATCGCATGCTGGGCTCGTCCTTCGAGGCCGAGGACGCGGTGCAGGACACGATGGTGCGCGCCTGGCGCAGCTTCGAGAAGTTCGAGGGGCGCTCCAGCATCCGCTCCTGGCTGTACCGCATCGCGACGAACGTCTGCCTGGACATGCTGAACGCGGGCAACCGCCGCGCGCGCCCCATGGACCTCACCGCGGCGGCCCCGCTGGCCCAGGCCGCGCTGACGCCCCGCCCGGACAATGTGTGGCTGGAGCCGATGCCGGACGCGCGGATGCTGCCGTCCGTCAGCGATCCGGCCGAGGCCGCCGTGGCCAAGGAGTCGGTGCGCCTCGCCTTCGTCGCCGCCCTGCAGCAACTGCCGCCCAAGCAGCGGGCGGTGCTGATCCTGCGTGAGGTCCTCGCGTGGAAGGCCAGCGAGGCCGCCGAGCTCCTCGACACCTCGGTGGCCTCCGTCAACAGCGCGCTGCAGCGGGCGCGGGCGACGCTGGCCGAGGGGCCTGCCGACGACACCGCCGTATCCGATCCCCTGGACGACGAGCAGCAGAAGCTCCTCGAGCGGTACGTCGCCGCCTTCGAGGGCTACGACATGGCGGCGCTGACGGCACTGCTGCACGAAGACGCCATCATGACGATGCCCCCGTTCGACCTGTGGCTGCGGGGCACGTCGGACATCACGGGCTTCATGTCCACGATGGGCGCGACGTGTGCGAACGGCAGGCTGCTCCCGGTCGACGTCAACGGCACACCGGGCTTCGCCCAGTACAAGCCCGATCCCGACAAGGGCGGGTTCATGCCGTGGGCGATCCAGGTCATCGAGATCTCAGGCGAGGGGCGGATCGCGGGCTTCCACTGCTTCCTGGACACGCCGCGGTGGTTCCCGCTCTTCGGTGCGCCGGCCCATCTCGATCTCAATGGGGAGCCCGACGAGGTGCAGTAGCTCGCGCAGGTCCGGGGCCGGATTCCGCAGCCGGATCCTGCCGCCTGCGCGGCGGGCGGTGAGCTGCAGGCGGGCGAGGGCGTCTATTGCGGCGAGGACGGGTGGGCCGAGGTCGGCCACGTCGCATACGAGGACGTCCGCGTCGGTCGCTTGCAGCGTGGCGCGGACTTCCTCGCAGAGGCGCTGCGTGGCCTCTCGGTCGAGGGTGCCGGTGAGGGTGAGGTCCGGCGGCGTCTTCGGGTTCACGTTGGGATGACCGTGCGGGGCGCCGGAACTCATCGGTAGGGCTGAATGACGGCGGCCGGGCTGGACGTATCCAGCCCGGCCGGGGTCTGAGGGTGGGGCTACGCGATGCGGTCCAGGACGATCGGCGACGGGGTGAACTCCGTGCCCGCAGCCGCGATGTCGTACGCCCCTGTCAGCGCCTGCAACGCGTACTCGAAGCGCTCCGGAGTGTCCGTGTGGAGGGTCAGCAAAGGCTCGCCCGCCCGCACCGTCGCGCCCGGCTTGGCGTGCAGTTCAACGCCCGCGCCCGCCTGCACCACGTCCTCCTTGCGCGCACGCCCTGCGCCCAGACGCCACGCCGCGACGCCGACCTCGTACGCGTCGAGTCGGGTCAGGACGCCCGACGACGGTGCCGTCACGACGTGCGTCTCCCGGGCCACGGGGAGAGTGGCGTCCGGGTCGCCGCCCTGAGCCGCGATCATCCGGCGCCATACGTCCATCGCCGAACCGTCGGCGAGGGCCTTCGCCGGGTCCGCGTCCGGCAGCCCCGCCGCGTCCAGCATCTCCCGCGCGAGCGCGAGGGTCAGGTCGACGACGTCCGAGGGGCCGCCGCCCGCGAGGACCTCCACCGACTCGCGGACCTCAAGCGCGTTGCCCGCCGTCAGGCCGAGCGGCGTGGACATGTCCGTGAGCAGAGCGACCGTGCGTACGCCGCTGTCGGTGCCCAACTCGACCATCGTCGAGGCCAGTTCGCGGGCGTCGGAGAGGTTCTTCATGAAGGCGCCTGTGCCCACCTTCACGTCCAGGACCAGCGAGCCCGTACCCTCGGCGATCTTCTTCGACATGATGGAGGAGGCGATCAGGGGGATTGCTTCCACCGTGCCCGTCACGTCCCGCAGCGCGTACAGCTTCTTGTCCGCCGGGGCGAGGCCGTCGCCCGCCGCGCAGATCACGGAACCCACGCCGTCCAGGACCGAGAGCATCTCCTCGTTCGAGAGGAGGGCGCGCCAGCCGGGGATCGACTCCAGCTTGTCCAAGGTGCCGCCGGTGTGGCCGAGGCCCCGGCCCGACAGCTGCGGGACCGCCGCGCCGCACGCCGCGACCAGCGGCGCGAGCGGCAGCGTGATCTTGTCGCCGACGCCGCCGGTGGAGTGCTTGTCCGACGTCGGGCGGGAGAGGGACGAGAAGTCCATGCGCTCGCCGCTCGCGATCATCGCGGCCGTCCAGCGGGCGATCTCGCGGCGGTTCATGCCGTTCAGGAGGATCGCCATGGCGAGAGCCGACATCTGCTCATCGGCGACCACGCCTCGCGTGTACGCGTCGATGACCCAGTCGATCTGCTCGTCGCTCAATTCACCGCGGTCCCGCTTCGTACGGATGACAGAGATGACGTCCATGGCATAACCCCTTTGCGCCTAAAACGGTGAGCGTGAGCTTGAGATTGAGTGACTCTACGCGCATAGAGTCACCGAGTGAAGACGGCCCCCGCCCGCCGTCGGGCAACAGGCAGGGGCCGTATGTCAGTTGAGGTGCTGCGGGCCGAACGGGTCCGGCAGCATCTCCCCCAGGGTCCGGACACCTGCGGCCGTCTCCAGGAGGAGCGTCGCGCCGCCGAACTCGTAGAGCAGCTGGCGGCAGCGGCCGCACGGCATCAGGATCTCGCCCTTGCCGTCCACGCACGTGAAGTGCGTCAGACGGCCGCCACCGGTGAGTTGGAGCTGCGACACCAGGCCGCACTCCGCGCACAGGCCGAGGCCGTACGACGCGTTCTCCACGTTGCAGCCCGACACCGTGCGGCCGTCGTCCACGAGGGCCGCGGCACCGACCGGGAAGCCTGAGTAGGGCGCGTACGCACGGGACATGGCCTCGCGCGCAGCATCCCGCAGCGCGTCCCAGTCGGTCTCGGTCACGTTCCTTGTCCCTTTCGGTAGGGCTGGCCGTCCGCCTTCGGCATCCGCAGGCGCTGGGCGGAGAGCGAGAGCACGAGCAGCGTGACGACGTACGGCGTCGCGGTGACAACCTGGTTGGGCACCTCGTCGGTCAAGCCGTACCACGCGAACATCAGCGCCGAGACGGCCGCGGTGATCACCGCGGGGATGTAGCGCTTGCGCCAGACGAGGTAGATCGCGCCGATGACCAGCAGGATCGCGAGCAGCAGGAGCAGGGCGTGGACGTTCGTGCCGCCGCCCCGGAGCTTCAGGCTGTCGGTGTAACCGAACAGGCCGGCGCCGAGCGCGAGTCCGCCCGGCATCCAGTTGCCGAAGATCATCGCGGCGAGGCCGATGTAGCCGCGGCCGCCGGTCTGGCCTTCGAGGTAGATGTTCGAGGCGACCAGGGACAGGAACGCGCCGCCCAGGCCCGCCAGACCACCCGAGATGATCACGGCAAGGTACTTGTACTTGTAGACGTTCACGCCGAGGGACTCGGCGGCCACCGGGTTCTCGCCGCAGGACCGCAGGCGCAGGCCGAACGACGTACGCCACAGGACCCACCAGCTCAGCGGCACCATCGCGACGGCGATGACGGTGAGCGGCGAGAGGTCGGTGAACAGGCCGCCGAGCAGGCCCGCGAGGTCGGAGACCAGGAACCAGTGCTTCTCGTTGAGGTCCTGCAGCCAGTCGGAGAGGCCCGGCACGGAGAAGCTGCCGAGCGATTCGACGGGCGGCGACTGCTTGGACGTACCGCCCTCCTTGCCCTCGAAGGCGAAGGTGGAGAGGTAGCGCGTCGCGCCCAGGGCGAGGATGTTGAGGGCCACACCGGAGACGATGTGGTTGACGTTGAAGGTGACCGTGACGATCGCGTGCAGCAGACCGCCGAGCGCGCCGCCGAGGATGCCGAAGAGGATGCCGACCCACGGGCCCCACTGGTAGCCGGCGAACGCGCCGAACCAGGTGCCGAGGATGAGCATGCCCTCAAGGCCGATGTTGACGACGCCCGCGCGCTCGGCCCAGAGGCCGCCGAGGCCCGCGAGGCCGATCGGCACCGCAAGGCGCAGGGCCGTGGACATCTGGCCGGTGGAGGTGATGCCGTCGGCGTCGGTGATCATGCGGACCACGGACGTCAGGACGAGCACACCCGCGATGACCAGCAGGAGTATGGGGAGCGAGATGCGGCGGCGGCCCGGCGCGGGCTGCTTGGCCGGGGGCTTGGCTACGGTTGCCGAGCTCATCGGGCAGCCACCTCCTTCACGGTGTCGTTGTTTCCGTTGCCCTTGCCCTTGCCCTTGGCGCGGGCTGCTGCGGCCAGTTCCTCACCGACGCGCTGCTGCTGGCGGCGGAGCCCCCAGCGGCGTACGGCCTCGTAGGAGACGACGACCGCGATCACGATGAGGCCCTGCATGATCACCGCGATCTCCTTGTCGTACGCGACCGGAGTGGCGTAGTCGAGAGCGGGCGACGCCTTGTCGAGGAAGGCGATGAGCAGCGCGGCGAAGGCGATGCCGACCGGGTTGTTGCGGCCGAGCAGGGCGATGGTGATGCCGGTGAAGCCGAGTCCTGTGGGGAAGCTGAGGCTGTAGGTGTGGACGTCGCCGAGCAGGATCGGCATGCCCGCGAGGCCCGCGACCGCACCGGAGATCAGCATGGCGCTGAGCACCATGCGCTTGGCGTTCACACCGGAGGCCGCGGCGGCCGACTCGGAGGCGCCGGTGGCGCGCAGGTCGAAGCCGAAACGGGTGCGGTTGAGGATCAGCCAGTACAGGACGCCGGCGAGTGCGGCAATGACGACGAAGCCGTAGATCTCGCCGGAGTCGCCCATGTCGATGCCGGGGAACCAGCCGGACTTGGACATCTCGCCGGTGGTCTGGTTGTTGCCGACCGGGACGCCGAAGTTCTCGGTGAGGGTCAGGTAGCCGATGACACTCGTCGCGATGGCGTTGAGCATGATCGTCGCGACGACCTCGCTGACCCCGCGGGTGGTCTTGAGGATGCCCGCGATGCCCGCCCAGAAGGCGCCGGTGAGCATGGCGACCAGGATGAGGAGCGGGATCTGGAGGGGCGCGGGGAGGGCGACATGCGCTCCGACGACCGCCGTGGCCATCGCGGCGAGGCGGTACTGGCCGTCCACACCGATGTTGAAGAGGTTCATCCGGAAGCCGACGGCGACCGCGAGCGCGGCCAGGTAGTACATGCCGGCCTGGTTGATGATCAGGACCTGAATGTCGGAGAAGGTGGCCTGCTCGAACATCAGGGTGTACGGCTCGATCGGGCTCTTGCCCGACGCGAGCAGCACGACCGAGGTCAGCGCCACGGCCGCGATGAGCGCGATGACCGGTCCGGCCACCGCGAGGAGCACGCGCTCCTTGTCGAACTTCTTCATCGGGCCTCGTCCTCCGGCACTTCGGGGCCTTCTTCTATGTGTTCCAGGTGGCCCGACGCGGCACCGGTCATCGCCGAACCCAGCTCCTCCGGCGTGATGGTGGCCGGATCGGCGTCCGCGACGAGCCGTCCGCGGTAGATCACGCGGAGGGTGTCGGAGAGGCCGATCAGCTCGTCGAGGTCCGCCGAGATCAGGAGTACGGCGAGTCCCTCACGCCGCGCCTCGCGGATCTGGTCCCAGATCTGGGCCTGCGCGCCGACGTCCACACCGCGGGTGGGGTGGGCGGCGATCAGGAAGCGCGGCTTGTGGCTCATCTCGCGGCCGACGATCAGCTTCTGCTGGTTGCCGCCGGAGAGGGAGGCCGCGGTGACGTCGATGCCGGGCGTACGGACGTCGTACGCCTCGACGATGCGACGGGTGTCGGCCTGGGCGCCCTTGGGGTCGAGCCAGAATCCCAGTTTGCCGCGAGTATTGGGCTTTTCGGTGACGTGGCCGAGGATGCGGTTCTCCCACAGCGGCGACTCCAGGAGGAGGCCGTGGCGGTGGCGGTCCTCGGGGATGTACCCGATGCCGTCCTCGCGGCGCTTGCGCGTCGGTTCGGCGGTGATGTCCTGGCCGGCCATCCGGATCACTCCGGAGTCGGCGTGCTTGAGGCCGATGAGCGCGTCGATCAGCTCGGTCTGGCCGTTGCCCTCGACGCCCGCGAGGCCGAGGACCTCGCCCTCGTGGATGGTGAAGGAGATGTCGTCGAGCAGCGCGCGGCCCGATTCGCCGTCGGCGAGCAGCTTGAGGCTCTCGACCTGGATCATCGGGCGGTCGGTGACCGTCGACTCGGCGGTCTCGGGGGTGGGCAGTTCGCTGCCGACCATCAGCTCGGCGAGCTGGCGCGGCGTCGTCTCGGACGGGATCGCCGTGCCCACCGTCGTACCGCGCCGGATGACGGTGATGTCGTCGGCGACGGAGAGGACCTCGCCCAGCTTGTGGGAGATGAAGATGACGGACAGGCCCTCGGACTTCAGCTCGCGCAGGTTGTCGAAGAGCGCGTCGACCTCCTGCGGCACGAGCACGGCCGTGGGCTCGTCGAGGATCAGCGTGGTGGCGCCGCGGTAGAGGACCTTGAGGATCTCCACGCGCTGCCGGTCGGCGACACCGAGGTCCTCGACCATCGCGTCGGGGCGCACCCCGAGGCCGTACCGCTCGGATATCTCTACGATCTTGCGGCGGGCCGCGCCGCCGATGCCGTGCAGCTTCTCGCTGCCGAGAACGATGTTCTCCAGGACGGTCAGCTGGTCGGCGAGCATGAAGTGCTGGTGCACCATGCCGATGCCGCGCACGATGGCGTCGGCGGGGCTGCCGAAACTGACCTGTTCGCCGTCGACCGTGATGGTGCCCTCGTCCGGCTTCTGCATGCCGTAGAGGATCTTCATCAGGGTCGACTTGCCCGCGCCGTTCTCGCCGACGAGGGCGTGCACGGTGCCCTTGCGGACACTCAGGCGGATGTCATGGTTGGCCACGACACCCGGGAAGCGCTTGGTGATGCCGACGAGCTCGACGGCAGCGGCCTGGGCGGTGGTCTTGCCCTTGTCGGGACTAGTGGACGCGTCGATGGCGCACTCTCCTCGGGAGTCCTCGGGAGTCTTAAGGAAAGGGGCCACCTACGCGCGTAGCGCCCCTGGTTCAACGGGAGTTGAGGTGTCGGCCGCGCGAACGGGGCGCGGGGGAACCATCGTCCCCCACACCCCGTTCCGCGGCAGTGACTTCGCTGTAACAGCGCGGGCTGCTGTGGCAGCGCGGTCTGTTGTTACAGCGTGATCTTGACCTTGATCTTGCCGCTGATGATGCCCTGCTCGGCCTTCTTCAGCTCGGCCTGCAGGTCCTTCATCTTCTTGAACTCGGGGTTCGAGTCGGCGAGCGCGA
This sequence comes from Streptomyces sp. NPDC086554, assembly GCF_040686095.1. NCBI lineage: Bacteria > Bacillati > Actinomycetota > Actinomycetes > Kitasatosporales > Streptomycetaceae > Streptomyces > Streptomyces sp. NPDC086554. Next base: position 167,638 of record NZ_JBFBJK010000008.1, on the reverse strand, counting down.
CGCCGCCGGACTTCAGGTCCGCACGGACCACGCCGCCCTTGGCGTTGCCATCCTGGACCGACTTGGTCAGGTTGTACACCGCCCCTGCGACGTCCTTGGTCGCCGACGTCAGGATGTACTTCTTGTACTTGGCCAGGGCCTTCTGCTTGTACTGGTCGGAGTCGACACCGATCGCCCACACCTTCTTGGCGGCGGCGGCCTCGATGACGCCCTGACCCGAGAGGCCGGCCGCGTGGTAGACCACGTCGGCGCCGTCCTCGATCTGGCCGCTGGCGCCTTCCTTGCCCTTGTCCGGGCTGGAGAAGCCGCCGTCCTCGGCCTTCTCGGTGAGGAACTGGCGCTTGATCTTGACCGACTTGTCGGTGGCCTGGACGCCCTGGACGAAACCGGCCTCGAACTTGCGGATCAGGTTGTTGTTCACGCCGCCGATGAAGCCGACGGTCTTGGTCTTGGTGGCCTTGGCCGCAGCGACGCCCGCCAGGTACGAGGACTGCTCCTCGTTGAAGACCAGGTCGGAGACGTTGTCCGCCTTGATGGTCTCGTCGTCGACGATGCCGAAGGTGACCTTCGGGAACTGCTCGGCGACCTCCTTCACGGCGGGCGCGTACGCGTAGCCGATGCCGATCACCGGGTTGTAGCCCTGCTTGGCCAGCTCGGTGAGGCGCTGCGCCTTGTCCGCGTCGCCCTCGCCGTCGGTCGGCTCGACAGCCTTGGAGCCGACCTTCAGGTCCTTGGCGGCCTTGTCCATGCCGGCGGTCGCGGCGTCGTTGAAGGACTGGTCGCCCTTGCCGCCGACGTCGTACGCGATGGCTACGCCCTTGCCCTTGCCGTCGCTCTTGGAGCCGGCGGCGTCGCTGGACGTGCCGCCGCAGGCGGTGGCGGAGAGGGCGAGGGCGGCGGTCGCGACGCTCGCGGCTGCGATCTTGGAAACCCGGCGCATAGAGAGGAACTCCTTTGTACAAGCAAGCACAAGCACGTACGAGCGCCTCACCTGGCGCTGATTTCGCCGCAGCGTAACGCGCGTAGACCTGACATAAGAACCCTTCTGTCCCGTCCGTTATCGAGCTGTGGCCGCGAGGTTGCGGGGCCATGCACAGGGCGTTGCGGCGGCATGACAAAGGGCAGGGTTCCCCGGCCGCTCCGGCCTGCGGGGCTCCCTGCCCTTCGTACCGTCCGCGGGTTACGGGACGGTCTCGACGGTGACCTTGCCGTCGACGATGTCCTTCTTGGCCTTCTCCACGGCGGCGACCACGTCCTTCATCGCCGTGTACTTCGGATTCGAGTCGGCGAACCCGACACGTCCCGACTTCAGGTCGTAGCGCTGCTCGCCATGCATCGGCTTGCCCTCGACGACCGACTTCGTCAGGTCGTACACGGCGCCGCCGACGTCCTTGAGGGCGGACCCGAGGATGTAGTCCTTGTACTTGGCGAGGGCCTTCTGCTTGTACTGGTCGGAGTCGACACCGATCGCCCACACCTTCTGCGAGCCGGCCTCCTGGATCACGCCCTGCCCCGAGAGCCCCGCCGCGTGGTACAGCACATCGGCGCCCGCCTCGATCTGGCCGCTCGCCGCGTTCTGCCCCTTGTCGGGGCTTGCGAAGCCGCCCTCCTCGGGCTTCTCCGTCAGATACCGCTTCTCGATCTTGATCTTCGGGTCGACGGACTTCACGCCCTGCACGAAGCCGGCTTCGAACTTGTGGATGAGGTTGATGTCCACACCGCCGATGAATCCGACGTGATCGACCTTGGTCGCCTTGGCGGCGGCGACACCGGCGAGATAGGACCCCTGTTCCTCGTGGAACACAAGATCGGCGACATTGTCGGCCTTCACCGTGTTGTCATCGATGATCCCAAACGTAACCTTGGGAAACTTCTTGGCGGCTTCCTTCACGGCGGGCGCGTAGACGAACCCGACGCCGATGACGGGGTTGTAGCCCTGCCGCGCGAGCTGTTCAAGGCGCTGGGTCTTGTCGGCACTGGACTCGCCGTCGCCCGGCTCCATGTCCACGCCGCCGATCTTGAAGTCCTTGCGGGCCTTCGTGTAGCCGGAGTACGCCGCGTCGTTGAACGACTGGTCGCCCTGGCCGCCGATGTCGTAGGCAAGACCTATGCCCTTGCCCTTGTATTCCGAGGACGAGCCACTCTTGGTGTCGCCCCCGTCGTCCTCCGAGGCCTCGTTGCTGGTCTTGCCGCATGCCGATGCCGCGAGGGCGAAAGACGCCACGACGACGGCCAGTTGGGAAATCCTTGATCCACGACGCAAACGCATAGGACGCACCCCTTACGTTCCCCGACGCGCCGTTGACGGCGCTGATTGCGGCGCACAGTAACGCGCGTAGAAAGGGAGGGGAACGGGGTTTCGCACTGCCGTTACCTATTCGTGCCGAGGGCCGGTTACGTCCGGATGAACGGGCCCGGCGCAACCGGCCCATAGCGGGCCCGCGGCGGCCCTCGGCTACCGCGCCGCGTCGAGGAGCGCGGCGGCGGTGAAGAGCTCGACGCCCACCGTGATCGCCGACTCGTCCGCGTCGAAGTCGCCTTGATGGAGATCGCGGACGGTGCGCTCGCCGGGCGTACGGACGCCGAGGCGGGCCATGGCGCCGGGCACGTGCTCCAGATACCAGCTGAAGTCCTCTCCCCCCAGGCTCTGTTCGGTGTCCTCCACGGAGTGCGTCCCGCGCCGCTGCTCCATGGCGTCCCTCAACAGGTCGGTCACATCAGGGTCGTTGACGACGGGCGGGACACCGCGGATGTAATTCACCTCGGACTTGGCGCGGTAGAGATCGGCGATCTCCTGGATGGCGCCGTGCACGAGATCGGGCGCCTGCCGCCAGGCTTTCAGATCCAGACACCGGACGGTCCCGGACAGCTCCGCATGCTGCGGGATGACGTTGCAGGCATGCCCGGACTCGATCCGCCCCCAGGTCACGGCAAGACCGGACCGGGCGTCGATCCGACGAGCGACAAGCGCCGGTACGTCCGTCACGATCTTGGCGGCGGCGGTGACGAGATCGGTGGTGAGGTGCGGCCGGGCGGTGTGACCCCCCGCCCCGTCGAGCGAGACCTCCAACCGATCGCAGGCGGAGGTGATGGCGCCGTGCCGCAGCCCGATCCGCCCCGCGTCGACCCGGGGATCACAGTGCACGCCGATGATCCGCCCGACCCCTTCGAGCACGCCCGACTCGATGGCATCGGGCGCACCACCCGGCAGGACTTCCTCCGCAGGCTGGAAGATCAGCCGTACAGGACACGGCAGTTGACCTTGCTTCGCCAGCTCGGCGAGGACGAGACCTGCCCCGAGGACCACGGTGGTGTGCACGTCGTGCCCGCAGGCATGGGCGCGATCGGGCACGGTGGACCGATACGGGGAACCGAGCTTGGTGTCAGGGATGGGCAGCGCGTCGATGTCGGCACGCAGGGCGAGCATGGACCGCGCGCCGCCGCTCTCCCGCTCACCGATCTGTTCAATACCGATGTCACATACGAGTCCCGTACCGATGTCGAGTACGCGGGGCTTGAGACCCGCGAGTTCGAGCCGGGCCTTGAGGGCGGCGGTGGTACGGAACTCCTGGTTGCCGAGCTCCGGGTGCATGTGCAAGTCGCGTCGGAAGGCAATGAGTTCGGCACGCAGATCGTCGGGAAGCGCACCGGGGAGCATGGCTTCCCCGGCGACGCCGCCTGCTTCCCCGGGCAGATCGGCCTCGGACTCTCGTGACATCAGTTGGTTCACCCTTTGAAGGGTAGGGCGAGGCAGGGGCCAACTGACCCACGATCAACAAAAGTTCAGCCCGATAGGGTAAGAAAAAGTGGCCGCGTGGCGCATGGCTCCTGGTTGAGCTGGGTAAACTCCACCGCTTCTCGAGCGGACCGCGAGCCTCCGCGCGGCGACGACCTGGTCTGCCTGGGTTCGGGGGTGACCCGGCGTTGTGTTCGTACCGGGGCCGCCCGGTTGGCCGGAGGTTGGCGGTTCCGGGCCGGGAGTCAAGGGCGCTCCTTCGTCGCGTCGGCTTCGCCGATTCCGCTTCGCTTCACCCTTGACACCCACCCCTCCACCGCACGGAGGAGATGACCGGGCGGCCCTGGAAGCGGGGCTCACGGGGACCACCCGGCGGGCCACCCGGCTTCGCGGCCGGGTGCGGACTGGTTCGGAGCAGCGCGCCGCATCGCAGGCGGGGCGCGCGGCCGCTCCGGGGATGGGTCCCGGCTTCGTCAAGCGTCTACCGACCGGATCGTCCGGACCCTCCGAGGTGACCGTCTCGCGTCACGAGTGCGGGGGTCCGGGACCTACTTTGGGAAAGTTGTGTTCTGGCACAAGGGGGGCGCGCGGAATTCGAAACGCAACTTTGCCAAAGTAGGTCCCCCACACCCCCCTGACCAGTCCGCCACTGCGGAGTAACTGGCCGTCGGGTGCGGTCAGTTGCGCCTCTGACGCCCGCCCGCCCCAGAAGATCCGGTCCGCACACGCTTGACGAGACTGGCACCCATCCCCGAGCCGACCGCGCACCCCTCCAGCCGGACGGACGGCACGTGAAACGAACTAGTCCGCACCCGGCCGTGAAGCCGGATGACCCAACCCCCAGTCCCCGTGAGCCCCGCTTCCAGGGCCGCCCGGTCATCACGCTTCTCGCGGTGGAGGGCTGGGTGTCAAGGGTGAAGCGAAGCGCAATCGGCGCAGCCGACGCGCAGCGCAGCGGAGCGCCCTTTACACCCAGCCCGGAACCGCCACTCTCGGGACAACCGGGCGGCCCCGGTACGAACACAACGCCGGGCGTCACACCGTAGCCGTAGCTCCCGCCGAAGCCATCGAAGCCAGGCGGTGGACGTCGCGGGCCGTTCCCGTGACACCGGAGAGGAAGCCCTGGGCCCGTGGCGACGCGTTTTCCGTCAGCCAGGCCGGGTCGATGTCGCAGACCGCGACCCTGACCTCCGTACCCGCCAGGGCTAGGGGAAGCGTGTGGACCACCGTCGAGGGGAAGCTCAGGATCGTGCGGCCGATCGGGCCCCGGCGGGCGATCAGTTCCAGGGGGAGGTCCGGGCGGACCACCTGCAGGCCCGTCTCCACCGCCAGGCGGTGGAGTTTCTCGGAGCTTTCGCGGCGGTGTGCGAAGTAGCGTGTTGCGCCGTGTGCGCGGGCCAAGGAGCGGACCGCTTCCAAGTAGCGGTCCGGGTCCACCACGCCCGTCTCCACGAGGGACGTGCCGACCAGGTCCGCGCCCTTCGACACCCGCGGCGGGCCGAAGCGTTCACGGGTCCAGGAGAAGGTGTTCGCCGTGATGACGACCCCCGCCGGCGCCGCGTCTATCGGCATCGAGGAGAAGACCTCCACCGTGCGCTTGCCGCCCGGCGTCAGGCGGCGGCGCGCCGAGGCAGAGATCGGGGTGAAGGCCAGGTCTCGTACGCCGGGACGGCCGCCACGGCGGTGCCAGCGCACAAGCCGTTCACCGGCGGCCAGTTGGGAGATGAACTCCATCGTGGCTGTGCCGTCGTCCACGACGACCAGCGAGCGCGCCCGCGTGATCGTCAGGAGCAGTTGTACGTAGCGCGAGAACGGGTCGCCGATCACTATCCGGTCCGCCGATCGCAGCGCGCCCGTCAGGCCGCCGATCGTGTGGAAGGGTGCGGCCGGGCCGCCGCGCGCCTCCTCCCAGCGGACGTTGAGGCCCTCGTCGCGGGCGAGTTGGGCCATGCGGCGCAACTGGCCGCGGGTCATGGGGTCGTTCGGGGAGAGGACGACGACGGTGAGTCCCCCGGCCGGGCCGGTCGCACCCGCCGTATGCGCCCACTCGAGGACGTTGAGGAGCTGCACAGGGCTCTCTACGAACGCCAGCGTGGTGGGCGCCGCAGCGGTGGGGGCCATCGGCCCGGGTCGGGGGCTCATCGTCGTATGACCGTGTCCTGTCCTTGTTGTAAGGAGTCCCGGTTGTAAGGAGTCCCGGGGGCCTGGTGAAAGGTCCCGGTAAGAGCGGCCGCGCGCTCAGACCGCGACCGGCTCGCGCTCGCCCGCCTCGGCCTCGGCGACGACGCCCGCGACGCGGCGCAGCTTCTTCATCGGGCCGAGCTCCGACTCGTAGACCTTCTTGACGCCGTCACCGAGGGAGGCCTCGATGGTGCGGATGTCGCGGACGAGGCGGGTCAGGCCCTGCGGCTCGACCGAAGCGGCCTGGTCCGAGCCCCACATGGCGCGGTCGAGGGTGATGTGACGCTCGACGAAGGTAGCGCCGAGGGCGACCGCGGCGAGCGTGGTCTGCAGGCCCGTCTCGTGGCCGGAGTAGCCGATCGGGACGTTCGGGAACTCCTGCTGGAGGGTGTTGATGACGCGCAGGTTCAGCTCCTCCGCCTTCGCCGGGTACGTCGAAGTGGCGTGGCAGAGAAGGATGTTGTCCGAGCCGAGGACCTCGACCGCGTGGCGGATCTGCTTCGGGGTCGACATGCCGGTCGAGAGGATGACCGTGCGGCCCGTGGCGCGCAGGGCGCGGAGCAGCTCGTCGTCCGTCAGGGAGGCGGAAGCGACCTTGTGGGCCGGGACGTCGAACTTCTCCAGGAAGGCGACGGCCTCGGTGTCCCACGGGGATGCGAACCAGTCGATGCCGCGCTTGGCGCAGTGCTCGGTGATGGCCTGGTACTCGGACTCGCCGAACTCCACGCGGTGGCGGTAGTCGATGTACGTCATCCGGCCCCAGGGGGTGTCGCGCTCGATGTCCCACTGGTCGCGCGGGGTGCAGATCTCCGGGGTGCGCTTCTGGAACTTGACCGCGTCGCAGCCGGCGTCGGCGGCCACGTCGATCAGCGCGAGCGCGTTCTCGAGGTCGCCGTTGTGGTTGATGCCGATCTCGCCGGTGATGTAGACGGGGCGGCCGGGACCGGCGGTCTTCGAACCGAAGGTGCGCAGACGGGAGTTGGAGCTCATGGCAGGAACTTTCCTTACTTGTTGAGGGAGGGGCCGAGGATCCATGCGGCGATCTCTCGGATCGCGCCGTCACCACCGGGGAGAGCGGTGACCGCGCGTGCGGCGCCGCGTACGACGTCGTGGGCGCTCGCGACCGCCACGGGCCAGCCGACAAGGCCGAAGCACGGGAGGTCATTGACGTCATTGCCGACGTAGAGCACGCGCTCGGGAGCGATGCCCTGCTCCTCGCACCACTGCTTGAGTGCGAGGTCCTTGCGGTCGATGCCGTGCAGGACCGGAATCTTGAGCTTCCGGGCCCGTGCGGCGACGACCGGGTTCTGTTCCGTGGACAGGATCAGCAGCGGCAGGCCCGCGTCACGCAGGGCCGCGATGCCGAGTCCGTCCCCGCGGTGCACGGAGACGAACTCCCGTCCTTCGGAGTCGATCAGCACCCTGTCGTCGGTCTGGGTGCCGTCGAAGTCGAGTACGACCGCGTCGATGTCGTCGCGGGTCGGAAGGGCGTCGGCCCGGTCGGCGTCGAAGAGCGGGGCGAGCGCGCGGGCCCGGGCGAGGTCGTGCGGGTCGTCGATCTCCAGGACGCGCGCCGGGTCCGTACGGACGAGCTCGGTGCGGCCGAAGAAGCGGTGCTTGTGCTCTCGGAAGCCCGCCACGTCCATGGCGTAGACCGCGCCGGTCTCCAGGAGGTCCTGGGGGCGGTCCTGGCGGCGCGGCCGGAAGGACTTGTCGTGGTTGACGCCGTAACCGCCGTCGGTGGCGGTGGAGTTGGCGACCTTGGTGGTGCCGCCCAGCTCGCCGGTGCGCTGTGCGCCGAGGGCGGCGGGCTCGTCGTCGGCGTCCCGCCAGACGAAGCCGTGGAAGGGCGCCACGGTCAGCGCCGTGTCCGCGCCGCCGTCGATGATCGAGCCGACCACACCGTCGACGTCCTCGCGGACGATGAAGGGGCTGGTGCACTGCACGAGGAGGACCACGTCCACGGTCGCGCCGTGCTGCGCCTCGTGCGCGTCCATCGCGTGCAGGACCGCCGCCTCGCTGGTCGCGGTGTCCCCCGCGATCGCGGCGGGGCGCAGGACCACCTCGGCGCCGGCGGACCGTGCCGCCTCGGCGATCACGTGGTCGTCCGTGGAGACCACGACGTCCGTGACGAGCCGCGCCGCCAGGCACTCACGGATGGCGCGCGCCACCAGCGGCACACCGCCGACCGGGGCGAGGTTCTTGGCGGGTACGCCCTTGGAGCCGCCGCGGGCCGGGATGACGGCGAGGACACGGCGGGTTGGCGCGCTCCCTGGGGCGGGGTTGGACATGAGGGCTCCTTGAGAGGGGTGGGGAATCACAGCTCGCCCATCCGCCGGATGACGGGGGCCACGCGCTGCACCCCGTGCCGGTAGGCGCCGCGCGCCGCGCTGCGGACCGCCTGGCGCACCGGTCCCGGCTCGCGGTCCGCGGCGGGTGCACCGGGCAGCGGGGCGCCGTCCGGGCCGAGGTGATGGCGGGCCAGGATGCCGGGGAGGTATCCGGGGGCGGTGGTGAGGCTGTAGTACGGGGCAATCGCGGGGAGTTGGTGCTGAGCCAGGAGCGCGGTGACCCGGTCCCGCGCTTCGTCGAAGGCCTTCTCGTACGTCCCGTCGGGCGCGACGCCCTGCCGTGCGACCCACTCCGGGGCGGCCTCGGGGCTGTGCCCCGCGTCGATCTCGTCCCAGGACGTGAGGCACCCGGAGCCGATGAAGTGGTGGTTGCCGAGCGCCTCGCGCACCCCGAGGTCGGTGAGGACCGCGGTGGGGATGCGACGGTGCAGGGATTCGAGCGCGGCGGTGGAGCTGACCGTGACGAGCAAGTCGGTGCGGTCGAGTACCTCGCCCATGTTCCCGTACACGAGACGGCAGTTGGGCGGCAGGTTCTCGCCCTTGGCGAGCTTCTGGTAGGGCAGTTCCTCGATGTGCGTGGTGTGCTCGCCGGGCTTGCTGCGCAGCTTGATCAGGACCTCGCGGTCCGGGTGCAGGCGTGCGTGCTCGACCATGCGGCGCAACAGATAGGTGCGCTGCTCGCGGCTCTCCGGCACGGAGGGCTGCGCGGCGAACACCACGGTGTACGGGTCGTGTCGCTCGTAGGCCGATCCGCCGAGAAACGGCAGCGCGGCCTCCGTCACCGATGACGCGTCGGCGCCCACACCCTCGTACACGGCTCGGAAACGCTCCGCGTCCTGCCGGGAGTTGGCGAGGACGATGTCCGCGCCGTGCCGGAGCAGCAGGCCGTCGGCGAGCTTCTCGTAGACGACACCTACATAGCCAGTGACGACGACGGGGCGCTTGCCGGAGCCGGCGGACGCGGCGGCGTCCTCCGTTGTACGGGCGAGCCCGTGGAGCACCGCCTGGACCGCGCCGCCCACGAGGGCGAGCACGATCACGTCGGGCGCATCGCGCTCGACCTCACGCAGGAACTCGACCGCGGTGACCTCGCGGAGCGAGTCCGCGCGCACCCCGACCTCTTCGAGCTGACGGACGGTGGGCGTGGCCCGGCCCCTCAGGAGGCGTCCGTCGAGGCGCGTGTCCGGGTCCCCGCCGGTGAGGCGGCTCGCGGTGAGCGCACCCCATTTCCACCGGGTGTCGGAGTCGGCGAGCACGGTGATCCGTGTCGTCCCGCTGTTGCTTACTGGCACAGGAAGGACGCTAGGAAGGCATTTCGATTCGCGGCCCAACTCAGGTGCAACAAACGGTTAACAGCATGCCGACGAATGGCGAATCAGCCCGGGAAACCGCTGGTAAGCAGCCGGGTTAACCATTCCGCCATGCTTCGTTCACCTGACATCCCACCATCGGTCAAGACGAATGCCGGGCCGACACCTAACGTCACCCACGTGGTTAAGCTCTCCGTCATCGTGCCGTTCTACAACGTGCAGCAATACGCGCCCGACACCTTGAAGAGTCTGCGAGCGAACGCACGCGACGACTTCGAATTCATTCTCGTCGACGACTGTTCGAAGGATGAGACTCCAGAGATTCTGGAGCGTGCCGCGCGCGAGCTGCCCGGCGCCGTCCATCTCAGACATGAGACGAACGGCGGTCTGGCGACCGCCCGCAACACGGGCCTTGACGCGGCACGCGGCGAGTACCTCACCTTCCTGGACGGTGACGACTGGCTCGCGCCCGGCTATTACGCCCAACTCGTGGACTCCATCGAGCAGTTGGGGTGCGACTTCGTGCGCACCGACCATGTGCAGTGCACCGCGCGGGCGCGCAGCGTCCACCGCGTCCCGCACGGCCTGCGCGGTGTGGCGATGTCGCCGCGCGATGTGATCCTGCCCGCCGACCGCTCGACGTCCGTCGACTACGCGTACGCCTGGGCGGGCATCTACCACCGGCGCCTTGCCGACCGCGGCCTCCTTCACTTCACGGACGGCCTGCGCACCGCGGAGGACCGGCCGTGGATCTGGCGCCTTCACCGCGAGGCGGAATCGTTCGCCGCGGTGGGTCTGCTCGGTGTGTTCTACCGGCGCGGCGTCGCATCGTCACTGACACAGATCGGCGACGTACGCCAGCTCGATTTCATCCGGGCATTCGACCAGGTCGTACGGGAAACCGCCGAGGACCGCGACGCGGACAAACTCCTGCCCAAGGCCGTCCGTACTTACTGCGCGATCATTTCCCACCATCTGGGATCCATCGAAAGGTTCGAGCCACCTGTGGCGCGGAAATTGAAGTCAATGAGTGCGGCCGCGCTGAAGCGGATGCCGCAGGGTGTCCTGGACGACGCCCTCGACTCCATGGACATACAGCGGGCGACGCGGCTTCGCCGACTGCGCCGGCGTCCGGTGTCGGCGGAGGTGGCCGCGTAATGGCGAAGACGCAGATCTTCATGGCGTCCACGCTGTACGGCACGGCAACGCTGGCCGCCGCGATCGACGCCGACCGGTTCGGGCCCGCCGACCGGCGGATCCTCCTGGTCAGCAATAACGCGGCGACGCCGGAGACGACGGTCGCCGTGGACGAGATGCCGGGGTTCGCGCGGCTGCGCGACCGGTTCGACGAGGTGCGTTCCTGGAACGAGGCCATCCACCCTTTTCATCCGGGCGGCTGGTCACCCCGGTCGGACGACATCCCGATGTGGGAGCGGTACGTCCGGCTCCTGTGGGACCTCGGTGACGACGACATCGAGCTGGCCGTCGAGTCGATCCAGGTCAACCCGGCCCTTGCGCTCGCGCAGATCTTCACGGGCGCGCCCGTGGACGTCTACGCGGACGGCCTGATGAGCTACGGCCCGACCCGCAACAAGATCGACCCGCTGGTCGGCACGCGCGTACGGCGGCTCCTCCACCTGGACCTGGTGCCGGGCCTGACCCCGCTGCTCCTGACCGAGTTCGACGTACCGCCGGAGATCGTGCCGACCGAAGCCTTCGTGAAGGTCCTCGGGCAGCTGGCCGACACCGAGACGGGCAACCCGGATATCCCAGACATTGCCGAACCGGCCCTGCTGCTCGGCCAGTACCTCTCCGCCCTCGGCATCCTGACCGCCGAGGAAGAGGAGGAGCTGCATGTACGCATGGTGCGCGGCGCCGCCGAACTCGGCCACACCCGCGTGGTGTTCAAGCCGCACCCGAGCGCGCCCGCCCGCTGGTCGCGGCTCCTGGAGAAGGAGGCGGAGGCGATCGGCGTCGAGCTGACCGTCCTCGACTCACCGGTGCTCGCCGAGGTGCTCTACCAGCGGATGCGCCCCGCGCTGGTCATCGGCTGCTTCTCGACCGGGCTGCTCACCGCGTCCGCGCTGTACAACCTCCCCGTCGCGCGCACCGGCACGGAGACCCTCCTGGAGCGCCTCGCGCCCTACCAGAACAGCAATCGCGTACCGGTCACGATCGTGGACGCGCTGCTTCCCGACCTCGCCGACAAGGGTGCGGTCACCGGGCGCCAACCCGGCATGCCCACACCGCGGTTGGGCGAGCTGCTCGTCGCCGTCGGCTTCGCCATGCAGCCGCAGATCTATCCGCGCCGGCGGACCGCGGCCGAGCGCTATCTCTCGCAGCATCTCTCGCCGCACACCTGGCGCTACTTCAAGCGGCGCCGCTTGACGGCGCTCGCGCTGCCGGGCGCGCTGCCGTCGCAGCTGTCGTTCATCCCGCGCAACGCGGCCGTACGCCGGGTCGCCCGGCGGGCCCGCTCGGTCAAGCGCACCATCAAGCGGACCGCGCTCGGATGAGTTCTCCCGCCACGACGCTCCCGAAGCACTCTCCGGGGGCGGGCACAACAGACACCCTTTCGCGCACGATCCCGGCCCCGGCGGCCAAGCGGGCGCGGCCACGTCTCAGAGCGCTCGACGGGCTGCGGCTCGTCGCGGCGCTGATGGTCGCGGCCTACCACTACGGCGGCCGTGACGGTGAGATAACCGAGGCCTGGGGCAGCTCGCCGCAGCTTCAGTTCCCCACGGCGCACAACTGGTTCGCGTACGGCTGTCTGGGCGTGCAGATCTTCTTCGTGATCAGCGGATTCGTGATCTGCATGAGCGGCTGGGGCCGTCCGCTGCGGTCCTTCTTCGCGTCGCGCGTCTCCCGGCTCTTCCCGTCGTACTGGGCCGCGATCATCTTGGTGACGGCGGTCTTCGCACTCCCCGTGGTGACGTATCAGGCGGTCTCGCCGAGCGACGCCCTGGTGAACCTCACCATGCTCCAGCAACCGCTGGGCGTGGACCGGGTGTTGGGGGTCTGCTGGACGCTCTGGGCCGAGCTGCGCTTCTACGCCCTCTTCGCGCTGTTCGTGGTCCTGCCTGGCGCGAACAGGGCCCGCGTGATCCTGTTCTGCGCGGTGTGGACCCTGGCGGCGGCGGTCGCCGAGGGCGCCAACGAGCCGTTGCTCGACCTCGTCCTGATGCCCGAGTACGCGCCCTTCTTCATCGGCGGCATCGGCATCTACCTCGTCCACCGCGACCGCAAGGACCTCACGGCGTGGGGCATCGTGGGCGCGAGCTGGCTGATCGGCCAGCATTACGCGGTCTCCCGCCTCTGGCACGCCCCGAACCCGGACTTCTTCTCCTACCGCACGTCGTTCGGCATCATCGCCGTCGTGACGGCGGGCTTCGCGGCGGTCCTGCTCATCGCGCTCGGCGCGCTGCACCGCGTGGACTGGCAGTGGCTGACGGTGGCGGGGGCGCTGACGTACCCGTTCTACCTGGTGCACGAGCACCTGGGCTGGGTGACGGTGGCGGCGCTGCACCGAGGGCTCGGCCTCCCGTCGTACGCGACGTTCGCCCTCACCATCGGGGTGATGCTGACTCTCGCGTGGCTGCTGAACCGTTTCGTGGAGGAGCGGTTCACGCCGCTGATCCGCAACGGGCTCATGACCCGGAAGTGACGCCACGTGGGCCAAGACCTGCATCGATGAGCCAGAACTACGCGTCCCGCAGCGTCGCCCCGATCCCGGTGACCAACGCGGCAAGCCCCTTCTCGAACCCCGCGTCGTAGTCCCGGAACATCTCCTGCCCCGCGGCCGCCGCGAGGGGATACGCGGCCAGGCGCTCGGCGCGGGCCGCCAGGTCGTAGCCGCCCGCCTCCTTCGCGGGGTCCGGGCCCATGGCCTGCTCCTCGATGACGTAACCGATGGTGTAGCTGTACGCCGTGAGCCAGGCGCGGGCCGCGCCGCCCGGCGTGAACCCCGCCTCGGTGAGCGTGCGCAGCTGGGCCTCCATGGGGGCGGCGTACGACAGGTCGGTGAAGCGCGTGCCGCTGTAGACCTTCGCGCCGTCCCGGTACATCAGCAGATGCCGCCGCAGGCCCCGCATCGCGGTGGTGAAGGCGGTCCGCCAGTCGGCGTCCGGCGCGGCGTCCGCGTCCGCCGCGAGGTCCTCGGTCATGCGGCGCAGCATCTCCGTCGCCATCTCGTCGAGCAGCGCCTGCTTGTCCTTGAAGTGCCAGTACAGCGCGGGCGCCTTGACGTCAAGATCCTTGGCGATGGCGCGCAGGGTGAGCCCGTCGAGCCCCGTCTCGTTCAGGAGCTTCAGCGCGGTGCGCGCCACCCGGGTCCGGTCAAGCGGTGTCGTAGCCACCTTGACAATTTAACACCGTTAAGCGCAGGCTCGGGGCATGGCATTTAACAGCGTTAAGGAAAGTCCACTGGAGGAAAGCCCCCTGACCGTGGACGTACTCATCGTGGGCGCAGGGCCCACCGGCCTGACCCTCGCCTGCGATCTAGCCCGGCGCGGGGTCCACGCCCTCGTCGTCGAGCGGGCCGGCGCCCTCTTCCCCGGCTCGCGCGGCAAGGGCATCCAGCCGCGCACCCAGGAAGTCTTCGACGACCTCGGGATCATCGACGCGGCCATCGCGACGGGCGGTCCCGCGCCGGTCGGGATGATCTGGCAGGACGGCGCGCGACAGGGCGAGCACCGGATGTTCGACGAGACGGAGCCGACGCCGGACGCCCCGTACGCAAGCCCGCTGCTGCTCCCCCAGTGGCGCACCCAGGAGATCCTGTACGCACGGCTGCGCGAACTCGGCGGCCCGGACGTGGAGTTCGGCGCCGAGTTGAGCGATCTGACGCAGGACAGGGAGGGCGTCACCGCCCGCCTCTCGGACGGGCGGACCGTCCGCGCCGCCTACGCCGTGGCGGCCGACGGCGGCCGCTCCACCGTGCGGACGGCGCTCGGTATCGGCATGACGGGCGAGACAGTGGACCCGAACCCGATCCTGGTCGCCGACGTCCGCATCCCCGCCCTGGACCGCGACAACTGGCACATGTTCCCGCCCACCGCCGATGGCGCGGGGTTCCTCGCGATCTGCCCGCTGCCGGGTACCCCGGACTTCCAGCTGACGGCCCAGTTCACGGACGGGACCGCCCCCGACACCTCGCTCGACGGCGTACGCGCGGTCGTCGCGGCCCGTACCCACCTCGCCGCCGATGACGTGACCGAGGTGCGATGGGCCTCCGACTTCCGGCCGCGCGCGGCGATGGCGGACCGCTTCCGCGAAGGCCGGGTGTTCCTCGCCGGGGACGCGGCACATGTGCACTCCCCCGCGGGCGGGCAGGGCCTGAACACCAGCATCCAGGACGCCTACAACCTGGGGTGGAAGCTGGGCGCGGTCCTGCGGGGCGCCGCACCGGAGGCCCTCCTCGACACCTACGAGGAGGAGCGCCTTCCCAACGCCGCCCAGATCCTTGCCCTCTCCACCCGCATCCACCGGGGCGAGCAGCGGCGCGGCGCGGCCACCCGGCAACTGGGCCTCGGCTACCGGGAAAGCTCACTCACGGCGGAGACCCGCACCGGGCTTGCGGAAGGGGCGCTGCGGGCGGGCGACCGCGCACCGGACGGGCCGTACGCCGGGGGCAGGCTGTTCGACGCGTTCAGGGGCCCGCACTGCACGCTCCTCGCAGTCGGCACGGATGCCGAACTCCCTTTGCTCGACGAGGAGTTGGTCCACACGTTCCGTATCGACGCCTACCCGCCCTACGGCAAGGGCCTCTTCCTGGTGCGCCCCGACGGGTACGTCGGCTGGGCGGGCGAGGACACGACAGGCCTGACGGACTACTTCAGGCTGACCCACAGAGGCAGTTGACCTCAAAAGACAGTTGACCTCAATCAAACTTGAGGTTTTACGTTCTGGGCATGACCACTTTCACGTACTCCCACAGCGACGAAGAACTCATCAACCAGCCCATCGGCTACTGGGCATCGGCGGCGGGCGAGGCCGTCGTCCACCACATCCGCACCATGCTGGCCGAGGCCGGGCTCACCCAGCCCCAGTGGTGGATCCTGAACCAGATCACCACCGATGACGGCCGTGACAAGGCGGAGGTGGTGGCCACCCTGCGCGGCTACCTGAACGTGGGCGACAACTCCCTGCACCACAACATCAGCGCCCTGCACGACCGCGCCCTGCTCACCGAGGACACCGACGGCCGACTCCGCATCACCGACGAGGGCCGCAGGCTCCGGGACGACACCGCCGCGCGCCAGCAGAAGACGCGCGCGGAGATCCACGAGGGCATCCCGGACGAGGAGTACATCCGCACCCTCAAGGTCCTCCAGCGC
Organism: Streptomyces sp. NPDC086554; assembly: GCF_040686095.1. NCBI lineage: Bacteria > Bacillati > Actinomycetota > Actinomycetes > Kitasatosporales > Streptomycetaceae > Streptomyces > Streptomyces sp. NPDC086554. Next base: position 151,725 of record NZ_JBFBJK010000008.1, on the reverse strand, counting down.
ATGATCCACAACTCGGGAGGCGAGGCCTGGCACCACTGAGTCAGTCGCCGTCGAGGAGGGTGTCCACGGAGAGGTCGAGGGTGACGCCTACGGACGGGGGGACGGGGACGGTCTGGCCACGCTTGTAGCGTGAGCAGGTCACGTACTCGTCGCCGTTGGGGTCCGAGTACACCAGGACCTCGTCGTGCTTTCGGTCGACGACGACGTACACGGGAATGCGTGCCCTGGCATAGGTCCCGAGCTTGATCTCGGTGTCGTTGGCCCGGTTAGAGGAGGTCACCTCAAGGACCAGGTGGAAGACGTGCGGCGCGTAGCAGTTCTTCTCGACCAGCGCGTCCTTGTAGTCGGCATCGACAACAGACACATCCGGGACGGCGTAGTCGTCCCGGCCGGTGGGCAGCCACAATCCAACCCCCGGAACCGCCCTCAGGCCAGCCTCCCAGGCCCCTGCCTGCCTGAACTCGTAGGCGACCTCGAAACACGTCTCTTGATGCGGCCCATCCGGCGGCGGTGTCACAACAATGCTCCCGTTGAGGATCTCCACCCGGTGTCCGGGCAGCTCTTCCCAGAGGCGATCGGCAGCATCAGCAAGCGACGTCTCATGCATTATCACGGCCATGGCAGCCTCCTTTCGGGAACACTCTTCATGAGCGTAACCGCCCCCGCCGTCGTTCGGCCGGACATCACCCATTCGTGGAACCTCCTGGTCAGAACACGTCCACCGGCACATGCACCCCCCACACCTCCCGCAGCGCGTTGCACACCTCGCCCACCGTCGCCCGCGCCCGCAGCGCGTCCTTCATCGGGTAGAGGACGTTCGCGTCGCCCTTCGCCGCCTCCTGGAGCGAGGAGAGCGCCGCGTCCACCGCGGCCTGGTCGCGGTCCGTCCGCAGCTTCGCCAGGCGGGCGGCCTGCCGGGCCTCGATGGCGGGGTCGACGCGGAGGGGTTCGTAGGGCTCCTCCTCGTCCAGCTGGAAGCGGTTGACGCCGACCACGACACGCTCGCCGGAGTCGGTCTCCTGGGCGATGCGGTAGGCGCTGCGCTCGATCTCGTTCTTCTGGAAGCCGTGCTCGATCGCGGCCACCGCGCCACCCAGGTCCTCGACCCGTTCCATCAGCGCGAGCGCCGCCGCCTCCACGTCGTCCGTCAGCTTCTCGACGACGTACGAACCGGCGAACGGGTCGACCGTGGCGGTCACGTCCGTCTCGTACGCCAGGACCTGCTGGGTACGCAGGGCAAGGCGGGCCGACTTGTCGGTGGGGAGGGCGATCGCCTCGTCGAAGGAGTTCGTGTGCAGGGACTGGGTGCCGCCGAGCACCGCGCCCAGGCCCTGGACCGCGACCCGGACCAGGTTCACCTCGGGCTGCTGGGCGGTGAGCTGGACGCCGGCGGTCTGCGTGTGGAAGCGCAGCATCAGGGACTTCGGGTTCTTCGCGCCGAACTCCTCGCGCATGACATGGGCCCAAATACGCCTGGCCGCACGGAACTTGGCGACCTCCTCCAGAAACGTCGTACGCGCCACGAAGAAGAAGGACAGGCGCGGCGCGAAGTCGTCCACGTCCATGCCGGCCGCCACCGCCGTCCGTACGTACTCGATGCCGTCGGCAAGCGTGAACGCGATCTCCTGCGCGGGCGTCGCACCCGCCTCCGCCATGTGATAGCCGGAGATCGAGATGGTGTTCCACTTCGGGATCTCGGCGCGGCAGTACTTGAAGATGTCCGCGATCAGGCGCAAGGACGGCTTGGGCGGGAAGATGTACGTCCCGCGGGCGATGTACTCCTTCAGGACGTCGTTCTGGATCGTGCCCGTCAGCCGGCCCGCATCGACTCCCTGCTCCTCGCCGACCAGTTGGTACATCAGGAGCAGCAGGGCCGCGGGGGCGTTGATCGTCATCGACGTCGAGACCTTGTCCAGCGGGATGCCGTCGAACAGGACCCGCATGTCCTCGACCGAGTCGATGGCCACGCCGACCTTGCCGACCTCGCCGTGCGCGAGGGGCGCGTCGCTGTCGTGGCCCATCTGGGTGGGCAGGTCGAAGGCGACGGAGAGGCCCGTCGTGCCGTTCGCGATCAGCTGCTGGTAGCGGGCGTTCGACTCCACGGCCGTACCGAAGCCCGCGTACTGGCGCATCGTCCAGGGGCGGCCCGTGTACATGGAGGGGTAGACGCCGCGCGTGTAGGGATAGGCGCCCGGTGCGCCCAGTTTCTGGGCGGGGTCCCAGCCGTCGAGGGCCTCCGGGCCGTACACGGGCTCGATGGGCAGTCCGGACTCGGACGCGCGGAACTCGGACTCGCGGGACTCGTGGGACATCTCTCCACGCCTCCTACTGGTGGGCTGCCTCCAGCATGCGGCAACGTTCAGGCGTGGTCACTCGCGGGAAACACTCTCAGCGGGTTCGTCGATCGATCACGGGGGTCGTTGTGGGCAAGGGTGCGATAGCCGTGGGGGCCGTGGTCGTGGCCGCCCTGGTCAGCGGATGTAAGGCACAGGCGGTCGATTCGGACGGGAAGGCGCAGCCTCCCGTGCGGATCTCCACGACGAAGCCCGGGGACGGCGACAAGAAGGGCGCCGACAACGGCTCCGACACATCCGACAAAGGCGGCGAGAAGCCGGGCGGGGCTGACACCCCGGCCGCGGCGCCGAAGCCGCAGCCCAAGACCCTCCTCGACCGGGGCGCGAGCGGCCCCCAGGTCCGGGAGCTGCAGGCAAGGCTGCGGCAGATCGCCTGGTTCTTCGAGAATCCCTCGGACAAGTACGGCGACTCCACCGCCACCGCGGTCAAGGGCTTCCAGGGCAAGCGCGGGCTGCCCCGCACGGGGACGACGGACACCGTGACCTGGCAGAAGCTGCTCGGCATGACGCACAAGCCGACCAAGTTCGAGCTCTACTCAGGGGGCGGCATCCCGCCGTCGAAGCCCGATCCGCGCTGTCTGAACGGCCGCGTCCTGTGCATCAGCAAGGCCAGCCGCACGCTGACCTGGATGATCGACGGCAAGGCCGTGTCGACGATGGACGTGCGATTCGGCTCGCAGTACACGCCGACCCGCGACGGCACGTTCGAGGTGTACTGGAAGTCCCGGCACCATGTCTCGACGCTGTACGACACCGCCATGCCGTACGCGATGTTCTTCAGCGGCGGCCAGGCCGTGCACTACTCGTCGGACTTCGCGGCCACGGGCTACAACGGCGCCTCGCACGGCTGTGTGAACGTACGCGACGAGAAGAAGATCGCGAGCCTGTTCGCGCAGGTCAGGAACGGCGACAAGGTCGTCGTCTACAAGTGAGCCCGCTACGGGCGGAAGATGCGAAGGATTAGGCAGCGTGGGCGGGATCGGGGGAACGTCTCCCGCCCACGCTGGTGGCACAGAGCCGAAGGTACGGGGGGAACCCCCGGCTCGTGCGCGGGCCGATGACCAGTCGGCTCACTTGTTACTGCGTCACTGCTTCAAAAAACGTCACACCTTCAACGGATCAGGGGTGCGACCAGGGAAAAGAGCGGGCAGGCGCCCTGCGGAAGACGCCGCTGATCAGGATTCCGCGGAGGCGGATGCGGAGGCCGAGGGCAGCACCGGGTCGGCGCTGTAGGACGCCGTGGGGGTGGGCTTCTGCGGGCTGGTCGGCCCTTCGATCGGCGGGGCCGGGTTGGCGCCGCCGTTGCCCTCGGGGGCGTTGCCGCCGCCGGACGATCCGCCGCCGTCGTTGTCGCCGCGGTCGTCGTCACCGCCGCTGCCGCCGCTGCCGCCTTCGCCCTCGCGGTCACCGCCGTCGCCGAGCACGCGGTTGCAGGCCTCGGTGATGCCCTCGGAGCCGCCGAGGAGTTTCTCCAGGCGGCGCTTCTTCTCGCCCTTGAGGTCGCCGTTGCGGTGGTCGCGGCAGGCGGTGACCACCTGGCGGCGCCAGTCGGTGGCCTCGTCATCGCGCTGTCCGTCGCCGGTGCCGGGCTGCTGGGAGCCGCCCCGGGACGCGCCCCCGGAGGCCTCCGGCGACGTCGGCGGCGCGCTGCTGCCGGGTTCGCGCGAGGTGCCGTCCGGTGTCGTGTGTACGTCGTCGGGCTCCACGTCCGGTGCGCCGCTCGCCCCGCCCGACGCCGACTCCAGCGGCTGCGGCGGCGCGACGGGCGACGCGGAGGCCGCGGGGCCCTGCTCGTCCCGGCCGCCGAACGGCAGGACGCCCGTACCGGCCGCGACGGCGACACCGCCGATCATGCAGCCCGCGAGCACGGCGGCGAGCCCGAAGCGCACGGGGCGACCCCAGCGGGTCGGACGCCGGGGGTCGGCAGAGCTTGCGATCTGTACGGTTTGCCCCGCTCCGACGCGCGTAGAAGAGGCCCCTGCGGAAAGGCCACGAGCCTCCCGGAAAGCCGCGAGGGCACCTGCTTCACCAGGGAGTTCGGCGGAGAGGTCACCGGGCGGACCCGCGAGCACCCGCTCGTCGGCGGTCAGCGAACCCAAGGTCTTGGCAAGCCGCTCGGCCTGCTCCCGCGTGTGATGGTCGGCGCCGTCGAAGGACTCACCGCTCAGCAAACGCTCCGCCGCGTCGCGGTCCAGCCACCTGTAATCCTCGTCGGCCATCACATGTCCTTCTGCGCCCGCGAACGCGATTGCGTCACACCGGCGGATGTCACCGCGCGCCCACGCGGCTCTCGCTGCGGAGGCACGGCGTCCAACGCGTCCGGGTTCAACGGGCCGTCCGCGCCGAGCAGCTCCGCGAGCCGCTTCAGGCCGCGGTGCGCGGCCGTGCGCACCGCTCCTGGGCGCTTGCCGAGGGTCTGGGCCGCGCTCTTGGCGTCGAGCCCGACGACCACGCGCAGGACGACCGCCTCGGCCTGGTCCTGCGGCAGCTTCGCTATCAGGGCCATGGCGTCACCGGTGGCGAGCGACTCCATCGCCTCGCCCGCGGTGTCCGCGTCGGCCGGCTTCCCGGTCAGCTCGGTCTCGTCGCCGCCGATCGCGGGGCGGCGGCCCCGCATGCGGATGTGATCGAGCGCGCGGTTGCGCGCTATGCGCGCGGCCCAGCCGCGGAACCGGTCCGCGTCACCGCTGAACCGGTCCAGGTCACGGGCTATCTGCAGCCAGGCCTCGGACGCGACATCCTCCGCGTCCGGGTCTCCGACCAGCGTCCGTACGTAGCCGAGCAGCCGCGGGTGCACAGCGCGGTACACAGTCCGGAACGCGGTCTCGTCCCCGTCCTGTGCCGCAAGCACCGCGGCGGTCAGTTCCGCGTCGTCCCCCAGCACAACTTCTCCCTATGCGCCTACACCGGTTGCGGTCCTGCCCCCGCAGCCTGGCGCGAAGCAGCACGCTACGGGCTGAAGTGGGCTCACGTCCATGTTTGGTACAACGTGCAACTAGCGCGTGACAGAACGCGGTGTGACAGAAAACGCACGCGCGGCGCTGAAGGGAGTACGGGCCGCGTGCGGTCCGTGCCGCGTGACGGCCGGGGTCTCTCCTGTGGGGGGTGGCGACCCCGGCCGCTCACCTTGGCAGAGGGCCTGGCGGGTGTTTTGGTTGCCCCGCGTCCTTGGATTGCGGCTTTCGCCGCCGGGTTTTTTGTTCCGCGCCCCTGAAGGGGCGCGTCTCCCCGGAGTCTCAGTGCTTGCCGTGCGCCTTGGGGCCCTTCGGCGGTAAGTCAGTCGGGCGGCCGTGGGATCCCCGGGGGTGCTTGGAGCGCTTGCCCTTCTTCTTGCCCCTGTCCTTCTTGCCCTTGTCGTCGGCCTTTGGCTTGCTGCTCGGTCTGTCGCTCGGCTCGGCTCTCGGCTCGGCTCTCGGCTTGGTGGGGGCGCTCGACGGGGCAGAGGGCTGTGGCGACGGGGCTGCCGGGGTCGGGTGGGGGCTTTCCTTCGGCGGGGCCGGGGTGTCCTGGTGGGACGTGCCGATGGAGGCGATGGCGACCCCGCCCAGCAGCAGGCTGGCCAGGACCGCGCCGGTCGCCGCGCGCAGGGAGCCGAGGGTGCGACGGCGTACGCGGGGACGCCAGTCGTCGCGGCGGCGGGTACGCGTCCGGTGCGCGCCCGCGTCCCGCGCACAGCGGAACGCGGTGACCGCGCGGCTCTGCGAATCCGGGTCGACGTCGCCGACCCGTACGGCGTCGGCAAGGAGCACATCCAGGGCCCGCTCACCCCCGGAGGAATTCTCGTTCACGTCCATCCTGACTCCCGGGTCATCTCGACTCCCCCAGCGGACCGGGCCCGTCATCCGTCACACCCCGCGCGTCGCCGAGCTGCTCGGCAAGCCGCTTCAGGCCGCGGTACGCCGCGGTGCGCACCGCGCCGGGGCGTTTGCCGAGGACCCGGGCCGCCGATGGGGCGTCAAGGCCGACGACGACCCGCAGCAGCACCGCCTCCGCCTGGTCGCGCGGAAGCCCGGCGATCAGCGCGAGCGCCTGCTCCGTGGAGATCGCTTCCAGGGCCTGGCCCGACGTGCTGTGCGGTCCGGGGAGTTCGAGCATGTCCTGCTCCAGGGCGGACGGCCGGGGCCGGGCCTTCTGGCGGCGCAGATGGTCGAGCGCCCGGTGCCGCGCGATGGTCGCCGTCCAGCCGCGGAAGCCCGCCCCGTCACCGCGGAACCGTCCCAGGTCGCGGGCGATCTCCAGCCAGGCCTCGGCCGCGACGTCCTCCGCGGTCTCACCGTCATGGCCGACCAGGCCGCGCAGATAGCCGAGGATCCCCGGCTGCACCAGGCGGTACGCGACCGCGAAGGCCGCCTCGTCGCCCTCCTGTGCCCGCGCGACAGCCGCGCCAAGCTCCTCGTCGTACGCCTGCGCGCGACGGGGTTCTCCTCCTCGGCCCACGCTTTCCCATTCGTACTGGTGCGACACAGCTCACCGTGTCCGTGCCCCCACGCTGAGCAGCGCCGGTGCGCACAGAAATGTCACAGGTGCGGACGGTCCGGGCGGTTCAGACGGCGAACAGCGAGCCGCCGCCCAGGCCGACGTCCGCGAGGTCGAGGACCAGGGACGGGTCGGGGGCCGGCGCGACGACCGGCTTGTCGTAGTCGGACATCTCCATCTCCATGTGCTCGGTGCCCCGCGTCTGTGTCATGCCGACGATGTACGGCTTGTCGCCCGCCGCCAGATAGACGGTCATGTCGTGGTCGCCGTCCTTCTCGACGAGCGGGGTCACTCGTTGGCCGTGCCACTGCTTGTCCGGCAGCGCACGCGCGCCGTCGGCCGAGCCGACGCCCAGATCGCCGAGCGCTGTGCCCAGGTCGCACATCTGCGTGGGCGAGACGCCCTTCGGCCCCTGGGGCTCGTTCGGGATCCTCAGGTACTTCCCGCGAGCGAGCGCCGTCCGCTCCCTGGACTTTGCCGCGGCCTCCGGGCCGAGCGTCACGCCCTGGGCGCGGATCGCGTCGAGCGCCTCGTCCGAGAACCGGAAGTAGGCCTCTTCGGCGCTGACCATGATGATGTCGCCGCGCTTCATGGGCCCGTCGTCGAAGGTTCCGATGCATTTGTTGTGACGGTCCATGTGCACGGAGATCTTCTGATGCTTGCCGGGACCGGTCATCTCGACGCCGATGCGCAGGGATTCGGCGTCCTTGAGGAGCCGCATGCCCTCCGCGGACAGCCGCTCGCCGCGCACCTCGTCGGCGGGGATCGGCGGCTCCGCCGGCGTCCGCTCGACCATGCCCTCGTAGATCTTCCCCTCCGTCCCGCAGGACGTGAGCGCCCCGAGCATGAGACAGCAGGCGGCCGCCCGCATCCACCGTCTCCGCCTGCCCACGCCAAGAACCTTCCTCGCCCCAGAAACCACGGTCCCCACCCACACTCCTCGTTCACAGCTGTCACGTGACCCAGCGCAATGCTCAGGCCAGATGTCACAGGTTCGAAGTGCGGGATATATCACCCCGATTCGCGCCCTGACACGTACAACCCTTTGCCCCCACGGCCGGTCGTACGCACTCGCTTTAGCCGGGACTTGAGGTCAATCTCGTGGACCCGGGTGTGACGTCGAAGGAGATCGCGTGGGCGGAGCCCGGCTCCATGGGCTAGCACCCGGCACCGGGAATTCCAGGAATGTGACCCACCGGCCCGGAACCCGATGGCGGACTAGCCCCGTTTCCGCCCGTGCAGCGTCAGATAGAAAGTCTGCAGCGATTCGTCGGGGCCGAGCTCGAAGCGGTTGACGACCCTCCCGAGCGGGTTCCAGATCCTGCCGTCCCGCATCCGTACGCCCACGGGCTGCCCGAACCAGGCGCGCCGGCTGTCGTCGAGATCGACCCAGACGGCGCCGGCGCGCCGCACGAGCACCTCGCCCACGTACGCACCGAGCCCGAAGAGCACCACCTCGACGCGGTTGCGCTCCGGGTTCCCCGCTCGGAGCCCCTCGACGAGGGAGTCGACGATGCGGAGGCTGGCCACGCTGTAGTCGAGCGGCAGCCGGCCGCGCGCGCTCGCCCGCGCGACGAACCGCGCGGCGTGCTCCGGCATCGCGGCGGCCACTGGTGCCGCCTTCTCCTCGACCTCACGCATGGTGCCCCACCCTTTGCCGGAATCCGGGGAGCCGTGTTCGGAATCTCCCCACACTCCCAAGCGGATGGGGCACCACAAGCGTCACTCAGGAGCACGGGCCCGTGGTGGTGACACCGCTCCTCCCCCACCACCCCGCCCCTATTCATTTCCACCAAATGTCCCCGGGATCATTTCAACTGAAGCAGAGATAAGGAATTCCGAGTTGAAATTCCCTTACCCAAAAGGAAGGATCGCCAATCCAAGCGAAAACACTTGGCCGACCGGTCGGCGATTGCTGACCGGTGGGTCAAGTACCCATGCCCACAAGGAGATTCAGATGTCACGCAAGGCGGCGGCCCTCGGCTCGTTACTCGCGGCCGCGCTCCTGCTCAGCGGCTGCGGCGAGAGCGACGACGGTTCGGGCGGGAGCGGAAGCGGGTCCGACGGCGGGTCCGAATCGGCCGCCGTCGAGGCGAAGTTGCTCAACCAGGTGCCCATGGCGAAGGTGAAGGACATGGTCGGCGCCATGGGGATGTGGACGACCGACAAGAATTTCGTGAAGGCCGATCTCAACAAAATAGTCGGCTATCCGCTCGGCGGCGGAAAGGCCGAGTGGACGGTACCGCTCGGCGGTGAAATCTGCTGGTCGTCGCCGGAGCCCACCAAGGACGGCCTGGTCGCCGTGCTCTTCCAGGACGCCAAGAAGGACCCCTCCGTCTGTACGGAGGTCGGCCTCGTCGACCTGAACAAGGGCAAGCTGCTGTGGCAGAAGCAGGCGACCGACGAGTACGGCTCCGCGCAGATGTTTGACGAGGTGACCATCGGCGGCGGCACGGTCGCCGCGGCGGGCAGCCTCACCGACGCGGGCTGGACGGTGGGCGGCAAGCCGCTCTGGAAGCCCTCGGACGAAAAGTGCCCGGTGGAGGGCTACGCGGGCAGCGACGACAAGCTGATCGCGCTCCGCGACTGCGGCGAGGTCGACAGCCCTCAGCTGACGCTCCAGACCGTCGCCCCCGCGACGAAGGCGGTGAAGTCGACGTACAAACTCCCCGCCGGCACCGAGAACGCCCACGTCGTCTCCACCGACCCGCTGGTCGTGGGTGCCGACGGCGGTGACGCCAAGAAGGGCTCCTCCGGGGCCTCGGAGTTCCTGACGATCGACGACAGCGGGGCCCAGGGCAAGCTCCTGAGCACGATCAGCACGGTGGGCGGCAAGTACGGGAAGTACAAGCTGGACTGCCCGGCCACCGAGGTCACCGGCTGCCAGCAGATCGCGGTCACCAAGGACACGCTCTTCCTGGGCACTTCGGAGCCCGCGAGCGCCTCGTCGGACGCCGACAACGACATGGTCGCCCTCGACCTGAAGACCGGCAAGCAGAAGGGCAGGACCGAGGGAGTGGAAGGCGGCCCGCTGACTCCGATCGGCGTCGCCGACGACGGCAAGGTCATCGCGTACCAGGAGGCAAGCGTCGTCGACGAGGCGGGCGGCGCGGTCTGGGAGCTGGACCCGACGACGTACAAGAAGACGAAGCTCCAGCAGAACCCGTCCGCCAGCTGGGAGATGGAGGCCAGGTTCACGACGGAGCGACGGATCCTCTTCGCGGGCGAGCGCCTCTACATCGGCGGCGAGCATGTGACGGCGCCGTCCACCGTCTTCAAGAAGAAGCAGCCCCTGGCGGCGATCTTCGGCGCGAAGTAACTGGCCGGGGGCCTGAAGAGGGGATCGCAGGAGGGGATCGCAGGAGGGTCCCGCGGATACGCCGATGTCCGCGAGACCCTCCTGCTACGCGACACCGGAAGTCTCCAGACCCGGAGCTCCAGACCCAGAGCTCCAGGGCCAGAGCTCCAGGGCCGGATGGGCGCTACACCCGTCCCCGCTCCCGCCGCGAAACCACGGCCCGCAGCACCCGCCGCCCCTCGGTCGACACATCAAGGGCCTGGCGAAGGCCGCCCGCGCCAGCACCCTGGTTGGCGAGCAGTTCGAGGATTCGGATCTGCCGGCGCAACTCGGCGGCGACCAGCGGCGACATGCCCTCCGTACGCCCCTCGCGCCGCGCGCTCACGGACGCCCGCTGGGAGCCGCCGTCCGGCGCGGTGTCGAGCAGCCGGTGGATCTGCAGCGCGGCGACCGAGCAGGCGTCGGCCCATTCCCGCAGCTCGGCCGCGGAACGCGCAGCCGGCACCGCACCGAGCATCCGGTGCGCGAGCGTGACGGCCTCGTCGCCGGCGGCCTCCTCCGAAGAACCCGAGGAACCCGAAGAACCCGTGAGCGCCGCCCTGGCCTCCGCGAGCGCCGCGTCCCACGCGCCGCCCTCCGCGAGGCTCCCCCACAGCGGCCGGAGCACCTCGTCGCCGCCCCCGAGGAGCGGTAGGCACCGGTCGAGGCAGGCGAGACCGCTCGCCGCGAGACCTCTCTCGTCGGCCTCGGCTATCAGCTCGACCAGACTCGGGCCGCCCATGATGTACGCCTCCTGTTGCGGACTCTGCACGTCCTCTACTGCGTGCGGCCCGCCGGGAACGTCACACAGTCACGGAACAGTCACGGCAGAGAAGCGGAACGGGCGCCCCGCCGTTCACTGCGGCACAACGCCCAGACGGTCCAGAAAGCGGAAGAAGAGCTGCTCCGCCGAAGGCTCGGCGGCGGCGTTCAGGACGTCGAGGATCGGCGCCGCGGGCACCGTCCTGCCCGCCTCCGCCGCCCAGGCCACCGCCCGGTCCGCCGCGTCGCGCGGCTCGAGGAAGTAGTCGTCGAGGCTGAGCCCGTCGTCACCGAGGTATCCCGCCATCGCGGTCCTTGCCAGGCATGTGGTCCATGCCCCGCTCTCGGGTGCGGCCGCCTCGACGACCACGCAGTTGCTGTCCATGACGTATCCGAAGAGCGCGGGAGCGCCCGTCTCCAGGGCGAGGGTGTTCATGCTGCCCACGTCGCGCGTGCCCTCGCCGCCCGGCACCTCCCACACCTGCCAGCCGTCGTCCCGCTGGACGAGAAGGCTCAGCTCGTCCCGCACCCCCGTCACCGCCGTGAGCTCCACGAGCGGCCGCTCGCTCCTGCCCACGACGTAGTAACCCCAGTACCCCATGCCCGCGTCCCCCCGTGGTTCGACTCTGCTCAACTGCGCTCGACGGCTGCGATCGGCTTTGGCCGAATACACCACAGACTTACGCGAGTTCGCCACCAAAAAGCAGAAAACGGATCCCTACGACCTACACGGCAAGCCTGCTCGGCGGCCTATACCCCGCGTCATCCCACCGCGTCATCCCACCTCGTCCGCCAGCTTCACGAAGTCGCCCCACGGCAGCGCGGGCTTACGCGGATCCCACAGCTTCTGGACCGTCGCCCGCAGCGGCAGCCTGATCCCCGCCGCGACCTGTTCCGGGGTCTGCGATCCGGCCAGATCGCACCAGACCGCGAAGGAGCCGCCGAGAATCTGGTCGTCGTACTCGGCGCTCACCGGTTTCGTCCCGCGGATCACCAGCGGGGTCCACTGCTCGTAGATCCGCTGTCCGGTCGGATAGACGAAGGCGTTCGGCTGCCCGAGCACGTAATAGAGGTACTCGTCGTTGTAATTGACGACCTTCCGGCCCGCCTTCAGATATTCGACGGGCTCCCGCGCGCCGATCTCCTTGCCCGTCCAGTACGCGACTTCCAGATCGTCGGCGGCCTCCTCGACCCCGCCGCGGAAGAACCCGTCGTTCCACGCCTTGAGTTGCCGTTCGTACGGGCGCAAGGTGTCGGCCCGGTCGTTGAGCCAGCCCGTGGTGAGGTCCTGGACGCGGGCGCCCTGCCCGTACCGCTCGCGGGCCGCGGCGGCCAGCTGCGGATAGGAGGCCTCCGGGTTGTCGACCATGAGGGCGCTGTACTCGTCGGCGCCGAGGTGCCAGTAGCGCCCGGGGAAGAGATCGGCGAACTCCTCCAGAAGATCGTCGACGATCTCGGCGGCCTGCGGCTTGGAGATGTCCACCGCGCCGCGCGCGGCGACGCCGCGGGTGTCGACGAGCTGCACGGAGGGGTGCGCCTTGATGACCGCGCCGAGGTGACCCGGCGAGTCGATCTCCGGCACGACCGTGATGTGCCGGGCGGCCGCGAGCTTGAGGATGCGGCGGACCTGCGCCTTGGTGAGGTGCTCTGGCGATACGACCTCGGGGTGCGAGTCCGATTCGATGCGGAACGCCTGGTCGTCGGAGAAGTGCAGGCCGAGCTGGTTGTATTTGAGGTCGCCGAGTTCGCGGATACGGTCCTCGATCCACTCCGCGCTGAAGTGCTTGCGCGCGATGTCGATCATGAAGCCGCGCTGGGGCTTGGCGGGCCGGTCCCGTACGACGCCCTCGGGCGCGGTCCGCTCCCCCTTCACCTCCTGCTTCAGCGTGCGCGTCCCGTAGAAGACGCCTGCTTCCGAGGGGGCGGTGATCTTCACGCGCTGCCCCTTCACGGAGAGGGTGTACGACTCGTCGGCGTCGGGGTCCTCGCCGGTGAGCGCCAGCTCCACGTCTCCCTTGCGGGGGTCGTCGTCACCCGCGTACGCGAGCTTGAGCTCGCCCGCGAGGAGCTTGCCCTCGTCCGCGAGCTCGTCGTCGTCGATGACGATGCGCCCACCGGCGGCGGGGCGCCACCCCGGCCCCCGTGCGGCGGTGTGCTCACGCACCGCGGGGATGGTGGCCGGGGCCTTGGAGAGGGGGTACGACTTCGTGGGCGAGGGGGTGGGGGTGGGGGTCCGCGAGACGGCGGATTTACCGGCGGAGGGGGGCGGCGTGGCCTCGCCCCCGTCCCCGCCCTCGGGCCAGACGGCAACGGTGAGGGCGACGGCTCCGGCGGCAACGACGCCGGCGGCGACGGCGAGCGGCCGGGAGATCACTGGTCACCACCGGGCGTCGGGCGACGCTCTGCGGGGCACATGGGGAGGGGGTACCCCCTGCTCTTTGGAGCTTGGGGGAGGGCGGGAAAGATCCGCCGCGAAGCGGCGGCACAGGAAACACCCGGCGAGCAGCACAAGGCACCAGTCATGAGCCCACGCTAAAACGGGGCCCGCGGCCATACCGTCCACCACGCGTAGCGAAACTCTCCCATCCGGGTGAAATTCACGCATCTGTCAGACAGTCCCCATCACACCTCGCTAGCGTTACGACACGTCCCCCACCCCTCCTTCACCGATGCCCCCTGCCCAGGAGCACCAGGAGCACCCGCTGTCCCCGCACAGTTCACCGATCACCCCGGAGCGGCTGAACACCGCGGCGCCCGGCACAGCCGAAGCCGCCCTGCTCACCTGCTGCGGCAGTCACGCCTGGGCCCGCCGCCTCGTCGCCCACCGGCCCTACCCCGACCTCGACGCGCTGCTCGCCGCGTCCGACGAGGCGGCGTACGACCTCCCACCCGCGGACCTCACCGAGGCCCTGGCCAGCGAATCTCTCGAACCTCGCATCCCGCGCCAGGGCACGTACTCCGCCGCGCACACCGCACTGAGCGCCGCGACCGCCGCGTACGAGAGCCGCTTCGGTCACGTATTCGTGATCTGCCTGGACGGCGTCGCCCAGGGCGAGGCCCTGGATCATTTGCTCGCCGGAATCCGCACGCGCCTGGGCAACGACCCGGAGGAAGAGCGCGTCCTGGCCGCCGAGGAACTCCGCAAGCTGGCCCGCGGGCGACTCACCCGGCTCGTGCACGAGCTGAATAGCCCGTACGTGCCTGTTTGATTGCCTGTTTGATCACACCTGGCTACCCCGCGCGAGCGAACCGACAACTCGTCGATACGATGACGAGCGGCCGGTGGACCGTACCCGGCCGGGCCCGTCCGACCACCCAAGCCGGCTGGCCCCAATCCCCGCTCCCGGAGGGTTCTGCCGTGCCGGCTGGAACGCTGTACCGCGGCCGGGAAGGAATGTGGTCCTGGGTGGCTCACCGAGTCACCGGCGTCCTCATCTTCTTCTTCCTGTTCGTGCATGTGCTGGACACCGCTCTCGTCCGCGTCTCCCCGGAGGCGTACGACGATGTCGTCAGCACCTACAAGACGCCCCTCGTCGCACTCCTTGAGTACGGCCTGGTCGCCGCCATCCTCTTCCACGCACTGAACGGCCTGCGTGTCATCGCCGTCGACTTCTGGTCGAAGGGCCCGCGCTACCAGAAGCAGATGCTCTGGACCGTCGTCGGCATCTGGGTCGTCCTGATGGTGGGGGCGCTCTACCCGGTCCTCGGCCACGCCGTCCGCGAAGTCTTCGGGAGCTGACGCCAGACATGTCTGACACCACGCTTGAGAAGTCCGGAGTGGGCCCCGTCGAAGGCGCCTCGCTCTACGACGTCGACAACCCGGCACCCGTCATCGAGGCGCCGCGCAAGCGCACCTCCAAGACCCCGCGCTCGACCCGCGGCAACTTCGAGATGGCCGCATGGCTCTTCATGCGCCTGTCCGGTGTCGTCCTGGTCGTCCTGGTCCTCGGCCACCTGCTGATCCAGCTGGTGCTCGACGGCGGAGTATCGAAGATCGGCTTCGCGTTCGTCGCGGGCCGCTGGGCGTCCCCGTTCTGGCAGGTCTGGGATCTGCTGATGCTGTGGCTCGCGATGCTGCACGGGGCCAACGGCCTGCGCACGGTCATCAACGACTACGCGGAGCGCGCCAACACGCGCCTGTGGCTCAAGGGCCTGCTGTACACCGCCACGGTGTTCACCATCCTTCTGGGCACGCTGGTGATCTTCACCTTCGACCCGAACATCCGCTAAAGCCGAGGCGAACCCAGTGAAGATTCACAAGTACGACACTGTCATCGTCGGCGCCGGCGGCGCGGGCATGCGCGCGGCCATCGAGTCGACGAAGCGCAGCCGCACCGCGGTCCTGACGAAGCTCTACCCCACCCGCTCCCACACGGGCGCGGCGCAGGGCGGCATGGCCGCCGCGCTCGCCAACGTGGAGGAGGACAACTGGGAGTGGCACACCTTCGACACGATCAAGGGCGGCGACTACCTGGTCGACCAGGACGCCGCCGAGATCCTGGCGAAGGAGGCCATCGACGCGGTCCTCGACCTGGAGAAGATGGGCCTGCCCTTCGGCCGTACGCCCAAGGGTGAGATCGACCAGCGCCGTTTCGGCGGTCACTCCCGCAACCACGGTGAGGCTCCTGTCCGCCGTGCCTGCTACTCGGGCGACCGCACCGGCCACATGATCCTCCAGACGCTGTACCAGAACTGCATCAAGGAGGGCGTGGAGTTCTTCAACGAGTTCTACGTCCTCGACCAGCTCCTCGTGGAGGTCGACGGCGTCAAGAAGAGCGCGGGCGTCGTCGCCTACGAACTCGCGACCGGCGAGATCCACATCTTCCAGGCGAAGTCCGTGGTCTACGCGTCGGGCGGCACCGGCAAGTTCTTCAAGGTGACGTCGAACGCGCACACGCTGACGGGTGACGGCCAGGCGGCCTGCTACCGCCGCGGTCTGCCGCTGGAGGACATGGAGTTCTTCCAGTTCCACCCGACCGGCATCTGGCGCATGGGCATCCTTCTTACGGAGGGCGCCCGTGGTGAGGGCGGCATCCTCCGCAACAAGGACGGCGAGCGCTTCATGGAGAAGTACGCGCCGGTCATGAAGGACCTCGCGTCCCGTGACGTCGTCTCGCGCTCCATCTACACGGAGATCCGTGAGGGCCGCGGCTGCGGCCCCGAGGGCGACCATGTGTACCTGGACCTGACGCACCTTCCGCCGGAGCAGCTGGACGCCAAGCTCCCGGACATCACGGAGTTCGCGCGTACGTACCTCGGCATCGAGCCCTACACGGACCCGATCCCGATCCAGCCGACCGCGCACTACGCCATGGGCGGCATCCCGACGAACGTCGAGGGCGAGGTCCTCGCGGACAACACCAGCGTCGTCCGGGGTCTGTACGCGGCGGGCGAGGTGGCCTGCGTGTCGGTCCACGGTGCCAACCGCCTGGGCACCAACTCGCTCCTGGACATCAACGTCTTCGGCCGTCGCGCGGGCATCGCGGCGGCGGAGTACTCGGCGAAGAACGACTTCGTCGAGCTCCCCGAGAACGCCGAGGAGCTCGTCGTCTCCCAGGTCGAGCGCCTGCGCGACGCCACGGGCAACGAGCGGGTCGCCGAGCTCCGCAAGGAGCTGCAGGAGACCATGGACGCCAACGTCATGGTGTTCCGCACGGAGCAGACGATCAAGACGGCGGTGGAGAAGATCGCGGAGCTCCGCGAGCGCTACCTCAACGTCTCGATCCAGGACAAGGGCAAGCGCTTCAACACCGACCTCCTTGAGGCCATCGAGCTGGGCAACCTGCTCGACCTGGCCGAGGTCATGGCGCAGTCGGCCCTGGCCCGCAAGGAGTCGCGCGGCGGTCACTACCGCGAGGACTTCCCGAACCGCGACGACGTCAACTTCATGCGCCACACCATGGCGTACCGCGAGGTCGCCGACGACGGCAAGGACTCGATCCGGCTCGACTACAAGCCGGTCGTCCAGACCCGCTACCAGCCGATGGAGCGTAAGTACTGATGGCAACCCCGACCCTCGACAAGGAAGACGCCAAGCCCGAGGCCGGCTTCGCCGACTCCCCGTACATCACGGTGACGTTCCGCATCCGCCGCTTCAACCCGGAGATCTCGGCGGACGCGACCTGGGAAGACTTCCAGGTGGAGATCGACCCCAAGGAGCGTGTCCTCGACGCACTCCACAAGATCAAGTGGGACCTGGACGGGTCACTGACCTTCCGTCGCTCCTGCGCCCACGGCATCTGCGGCTCGGATGCCATGCGCATCAACGGCCGCAACCGCCTGGCCTGCAAGACCCTGATCAAGGACCTCAACCCGGAGAAGCCGATCACGGTCGAGGCCATCAAGGGTCTGACGGTCCTGAAGGACCTGGTCGTCGACATGGACCCGTTCTTCCAGGCGTACCGCGACGTGATGCCGTTCCTGGTCACGACGGGCAACGAGCCGACGCGCGAGCGCCTGCAGTCGCCGGAGGACCGCGAACGCTTCGACGACACCACAAAGTGCATCCTGTGCGCCGCGTGCACGTCGTCCTGCCCGGTCTTCTGGAACGACGGCCAGTACTTCGGCCCGGCCGCGATCGTCAACGCGCACCGTTTCATCTTCGATTCGCGTGACGAGGCGGGCGAGCAGCGCCTGGAGATCCTCAACGACAAGGACGGCGTGTGGCGTTGCCGCACGACGTTCAACTGCACGGACGCGTGCCCGCGAGGCATCGAGGTCACGAAGGCGATCCAGGAAGTGAAGCGCGCACTGATCACGCGCCGCTTCTGAGTCCTTCCGGTTCGCCGGTCGTACGTCACTGTGGGCCCCGCTCCTTTTGAGGAGCGGGGCCCACGTGCGTTCCCAAGCGCCCCACAGATAGCGTTGGTTCGCTTGCGTATCCCTCCACATCACCAGGAGACCGAAGTGAACCGCCCCATCCGTCTCGTGACGGCCGCGCTGACCGCGTCTGCGGCCCTGCTGTTGACCGCGTGTGGATCGGGAGGCGATGACAAGTCCTCCGACGAGATCGAGGGGGCGGGTGACGGCGGCGGTAAGGCTTCGGCTTCCGCGAGCGCCGAGCCCGAGGGCGCCAAGCGGCCCGAGATCAAGCTTCCGGCCGAGTTCCGGGCGGAGTTCGCGGGCTGGACGGACAGCGACCCGAAGCTGCGGGCGATCCTGGACGACGGACGGGAAGAGCTGAGGGCGAAGTACGCGGCGATCATCGAGGGGGACCCGGAGTCGGACGCGGTGGCGTTCTACAACTCGGGAACCTCCCTCACCACCGCCCGTAAGTGGATCAAGGGCTTCACCGACACCGACGACAGCCTGATCGGCGAGATCAAGGCGTACAACGCCAAGGCCAACATCGCCGACAACGGCGCGGGCCTGCTCTTCTACTGCGTCGACGAGCGCAAGGCGTCGACGAAGAACCGCAAGACCAAGAAGGTCACGGCCACCCCCGACACCCCGGAATCCGTCCTGCAGTACCGGGCCAGGCTCACCAAGTCCCCCAAGGGTGTGTGGCAGACCGTCTCCCTGGAGACCGTCCCGGGCGGGTGCAAGTGATGCGTACGACCACGAAGGCAGGGGCCTTCCTCCTCACCGCGGCGCTCACCCTGGGCCTCTCCTCGACGGCGTACGCCATCGGGGACAAGAACAACCAGAACCCTGGCCCCTCGGGCGGCGCGAACGGCAAGACGCTCATGGCCGGAGCCGGGACCACCAGCATCGAGGTCAAGCAGGTCAGCGGCGGCAAGGGCGGTTCGTCCAACAAGCCCGTCGTCCCGGTGGACCCCAACTGGAAGCCCCCGGCCTGCTGGTACGAGCCCGTGGCGACGTCCGAAGAGGTGAAGGCCGCGACGGACCAGCTCAAGAAGACCCCCAACGAGAACCTGGTCCCGGTCACACCCAGCCTCAGCTGGGGCGAGCAGCTGATGGTCGATCACTACGAGAAGGGCAAGACCCAGTCCGACGGCGCCGAGGGCTACAAGAACTTCAACATCGGCAAGAACGGCAAGTTCTGGCGGGGCGTCGTCAACCCGGACATGGAGGACGATCCGGCGGCGTACGAATGCGAGAAGAACCTCTTCTGGCAGGACGCCGGGGTCATCCCGAAGATCGCCAAC
This sequence comes from Streptomyces sp. NPDC086554, assembly GCF_040686095.1. Lineage (NCBI taxonomy): Bacteria > Bacillati > Actinomycetota > Actinomycetes > Kitasatosporales > Streptomycetaceae > Streptomyces > Streptomyces sp. NPDC086554. The sequence goes on along the minus strand of NZ_JBFBJK010000008.1, from coordinate 132,688 downwards.
GCCCCGACGCCCAAGGTCCTCGCCTCCTACGCGTACGACCAGATCAAGGTCCCCGACACCAAGGTCGAACTGAAGCCGGAAGGCAAGTCGACGGTGAACCTGCCCACCTGGGTGTGGCTGGACAAGGGCACCTTCGAGGACGTCAAGGTCCGCGCCGAACTGCCCGGCACCGGCCTGTGGGCCGAGACAACGGCCAAGCCGGTCGGCCTCCACCTGGAGCCCGGTACGGCGGACGCGCAGACCTTCCCGGCCTCCGGGGACTGCAAGGCCAACGACGACGACAGCATCGGCACCCCGTACACGAAGGGGTCCTCGAAGCAGGACCCGCCGTGTGGCATCTCCTATCTGCGGGCCACCGGCGGGAAGCCGTTCCAGCTGAAGGCGTCCATCACCTGGGAGATCACCTGGGAAGGCACCGGCGGCGCGGGCGGCGACCTGCCGAACGGCACGTTCGACGGGACGCAGGACGTCGAGGTCCAGGAGATCCAGTCGATCAACCGCTGACCCGCGGCGGCAGCCGCCCTGCACGCCAGCCGGGTGACGTCCGCGTCCATGTGGGCGCTCCGCGGTGGCAGTGCGGCTGAATCCGGGCCGGCCGACCTACTCTGACGGAATGTCAGACAACCAGTCGGTCGGCCTTTCAGCTGACCAGTCCGTCGGCCAGTCCGCAGGCGGGGCCGCCGCCGGACAGGCGACCGATCTCCTCGGGTTCGACAACGTCCTCTTCCCCGTGGGCGACCTCGACGAGGCCGTCGGGTTCTACGAGCGTCTCGGGTTCCCCGTCTCCGCCCGGATCGACGAGATCGGGCTCGCCATTCTCAAGGTGGGCAAGGAGATGCCCGGCGTGCTGCTGCGGGTGGAGGACGAGGCCGTGCGGCAGCCGCCGCCGTGGGCCTCCCCCAGGGTGTGGCTCGAGGTGCGCGACGCGCGCGCCGCGGGGCGCGCGCTGGGCGCGGCAGGGGTCAAGCTGCTCACGCCGCCGTTCTCCGTGGCCACCGGGTGGACCGTCGAGGTCGCCGACCCGTGGGGGAACGTCGTCGGGTTCACCGACTACTGCAAGCGGCCCGAACTGGCGCGGAGTTAACCGCAAGGGGTAGCAGTGGCGTCGGGCGGGCGTCAGCGCCAGGACGCGCCGCCGCCCTCCTCCGCCACCAGCATGATGCGGCGCAGCATGTCCGAGAACTGGGCCCGCTCGTCCTTCGAGAGGACGCCGAGGACGCGGTACTCCTCGTGGCCGAGGACATCCATCGCGCCGAGCCAGATCGAGCGGCCGGACTTCGTCAGCTCCACGTCGACCCGGCGCCGGTCCTTCTTCGAGGGGGTGCGGCGGATCAGGCCCCGGCCCTCCAGGCCGTCCAGGCGGCCCGTCACGGAGGCGGGGGCGAGGTCGAGGTCGGCGGCCAGTTCGGAGGGGGTGGCCCGGCCGCCGCGGCCCGCCAGCTTGTGGAGGGTGTCGAACTCCGGGCGCTCCAGGTCGAAGTCGATCAGGGACTGCTCGCGGATCCGGCGCAGGTGCACCGTCAGCTTCTTCATGCGGGTGACGGCGCCCTCGATGTCGGGGTCGAGGTCGGGGAGCACGGGGAGCCAGCGTTCGACGTGACCGTCGGTCCAGTCGCGGGCGGCCGGCTCGAGGGCTCCTTCGTGGGCTTCGTGGGCCTTCTCGGGTACGTTCCCCGATCCCGCGTCCCTCGCCGATCCCGCGTCCCTCGCCGTCGTGCTGTCGCGCTTGCCTGCCATGGAGCGCAGCCTACTTCGGCTCCATATATTTCGTTGACGAATAATTCGGTTCCGAAATACAGTCCTCCCCATGCCGTCGCACCCCCTGTTGCGCAACCGCCCCTTCCGGCTCCTCTTCCTCGGCCGCTCCCTCTCCCTCATCGGCGACGCCGTCATCCCCGCCGCCCTCTCCCTCGCCGTCATCCGCGCCACCGGCTCCGCCTCCGCGCTCGCCCTCGTCCTCGGCTGCGCGATGGGCCCGAGGCTGCTGCTGCTTCCGCTCGGCGGGGTCGTCGGCGACCGGTTCAATGCCCGTACCGTCGCGCTCGGCACCGACGTCGTGCGGTGCCTGACCCAGCTCTTCGTAGGCGTCGAACTCCTGGGGGGCAACCCCCAGTTGGGGCACATCGCCCTCGCCTCGGCGGTCGGCGGCGCCGCCTCCGCGTTCGCCATGCCCACCCTGCCGACCCTCATCACCGGCACCGTCGACGGGAAGGAACGGCACGCCGCCAACTCCGCGCTCGGCATCGTCAAGAGCACCGCCGTGGTCGGCGGGCCCGCGCTCGCCGGGCTCCTGATCACGTACGCGGGCCCCGGCTGGGCATTCGTGCTCGACGGGGTCTCCTTCGCCGTCAGCGCGTGCCTGCTGGCCGCCATCCGCGTACGGCGGGTCACCCCGGAGGGGCGCCGTTCACTCCGTAGGGACCTGGTCGAGGGATGGCAGGAGGTGCGGTGCCGGGACTGGTACTGGACCAGCCTCGTCGCGCACTCGGCGTGGAACGGCGCCGCCGCCGTGCTCACCACCCTCGGACCCGCCATCGCCGTCAAGGAGTTGGGCGGCGAGGACGTATGGATCGGCATCCTGCAGGCGGGCGCGATCGGGCTGCTGCTCGGCTCGCTGCTCGCGGGGCGGGCACGGCCCCGGCGCCCAATCCTGACGGCCAACCTGGGCCTCGCGACATACGCCCTGCCCCTGGGCCTGCTGGCCGCCGAGGCCCCCGCCCCGCTCATCATCGGCGCCTACGCCGTCGCACAGGCGGGCCTCGGCTTCCTCAGCCCTGTGTGGGAGACATCGGTCCAGGCGGCGATACCGCCCGGCGTGCTGGCCCGCGTCACCTCGTACGACTGGCTGCTCTCGTTGGCCGCGATGCCCCTCGGGTACGTGCTCGCGCCCCTCGCGGCGGACGCGTGGGGCGTGGCGGCGCCGCTCTGGATCGCGGCCTGCGTGGTGGGCGTCGCGTGCGTGGGAACGGCGGCGGCGCCGGGAGTGCGCGGGTTCAGGGCAGGCGGCGCGGGTGCACCTCGTGAAGTCGGGGGTGGGAGTGGTCAGTTCACCCCGGACTGCGAAGGCGACACCGGGCGTTCGAAGAACGTCTCCAGGGACACCGTCGCCTGAGTGCCGCTCACCCCTTCGATGGCGTAGAGCCGCCGCAGTACGTCCTGGAGCTGCTCCGTCGTGGACGTGCGGACCTTGACCAGCACGCTCGCCGACCCCGCGATGACGTGCGCCTCCTGGATCTCGGGGATCGCGGCGAAGTCTTCCGCCCGGTCCCCCATCCACGCCGTCGAGTCGACCATGACGAACGCCAGGACGCCCCGGTCCACGGCCGCGGGGTCGACGTCGACCGTCGTGCGGCGGATCACCCCGCGCTCGCGCAGCTTGCGTACGCGTTCATGGGCCGCGCCCGCCGAGAGGCCCACCGCCTTGCCCAGGTTCGCGTAGGACCGGGCCGCGTCCTGTTGCAGCAGCGCCAGCAGCTCCCGGTCGGTGTCGTCCACCCTCATTCGCTCCCCGTTCCTTACGCCGTATCTCATACTGTTGTACCGTCCTGGAGCTGAATGATATTCGATTCTGCCTCAGGATGGTGTCGTCATGTCTTCCCAGAAGTACCCGACGTCGTACGAGATTCTGGACGAGCGCTTCCGTACGGGGCGGTGCGCCAACGGGGACAGCAAGCTCGAAGTGCTGTACGACGACTGCCGGTGGGCCGAGGGGCCGCTGTATCTGCCCGCCTGGCGCCAGCTCGTCTGGAGCGACATACCCAACGACCGGCTGCTGCGCTGGGACGAGGCGACCGGCACGGTCGGTGTCTTCCGGACGCCCGCCGGGCACGTCAACGGCAACACCCTCGACCGGGAGGGGCGGTTGATCTGCTGTGAGCAGGGCAACCGCCGTGTCACCCGCACCGAGCACGACGGCCGCGTCACCGTCCTCGCCGACCGCTTCGAGGGCAAGCGGTTCAACAGCCCGAACGACGCGGTGGTCCGCTCCGACGGGTCGGTCTGGTTCTCCGACCCGGACTTCGGGATCACCAGTGACTACGAGGGGTTCCGGGCGCCTGCCGAGATCGGCGCCTGCAACGTCTATCGGATCGACCCCGTGACCGGTGCCGTGCGGATCGTAGCCGACGGCTTCGAGGGGCCCAACGGGCTCGTCTTCTCGCCCGACGAGCGGCAGTTGTACGTCTCGGACTCGCGTGCCGCCAGAATCCGCGTCTTCGATGTCGGTGCCGACGGGACGACGCTGTCGGACGGCTCCGTCTTCGCCGAGTCGAAGGACTCCGGCTTCGACAACATCCGCTTCGACGACGAGGGCAGGCTGTGGGCGGCCGCCCTCGACGACGGGGTGCACTGCTACGACCCCGACGGCACCCTCATCGGGCGGATCACGGTCCCCGAGGCCGTGGCCAACATCGCCTTCGGCGGTCCGAAGAACAACCGCCTCTTCATCGCGGCGACGACCTCGCTGTACTCGCTGGTGATGTCCGTGACCGGCCTTCCGCGGGTGCGGAAGGCCGTCTGAGCCCCCTGCCGGGGTCAGTTGACCGCGTCCACCTCCCCCGCGTCCACCTCCCCCGGAGCCAGCTCCACGTCGTACATGAGCGGCTCGTCCGCGATCACGATGTGGCGGGCGCGTGAGGCGTGGCCGGGGGCCGTGGCGGCCAGCAGGTAGGCACCCGCCGACGGGGCCGCCACGATGTACGAGCCGTCGGCCAGTGACGCCACGCGGTCCAGTTGGCGGCCGCCCTTGGACAGGAGCGTCAGGGTCGCGTCGGCCACCGGCTCGCCCTCCGTGGTGCGGACGAAACCGTGCACTACGGAGGCCAGGCCCGAGCCGTTGGACTCCACGCGCGCGTGGGGGACGGTTTCGGACGGGGCCTGCTCCGGCTCCTCCCGTGGCTCAACCGCCAGGTGCGGCAGGCGCTTCTCCAGGCCCGCGGGGAGCCACCAATTGGCGCGGCCGAGCAGCTGCATCGCCGCAGGGACCAGCGCCGTACGCAGGATGAACGCGTCCAGGGCCACCGCCGCCGCCAGGCCGATGCCCGCCATCGCGCCCTCCATGTCGCCGCTCAGGACGAACGCGGAGAAGACGCAGATCATGATCAGGGCCGCGCAGTTGATGACCCTGCTCGTCTCGGCGAGGCCCACACGGACCGCGCGTGCGTTGTCCTTCGTATGCACCCATTCCTCGTGCATGCGACTCACCAGGAACACCTGGTAGTCCATCGAGAGCCCGAAGAGCAGCGACAGCATGATGACGGGCAGGAACGCCGTGATCGGTCCCTCCTTGCCGACGCCGAGGAGCTCCGTGCCCCAGCCCCACTGGAAGACCGCCACGAGTACGCCGAAGGACGCGGCCGCCGCGATCAGATTCATCAGGGCCGCCGTCAGGGGCACCACCAGGGAGCGGAACGCGATCAGCAGCAGGAGGAAGCCGAGCGCGATGATCGCTCCTACGAAGTAGGGCAGCCGCTCGCCCGTCACCGCGGCGAAGTCCTTGAAGACGGCCGTCACGCCGCCGACGTGCGCCTCGACGCCGGCCTCCGGAATCACGTCTCCCCGTAGCCGGTCGATGAGCTGGTCCGTCTCCTCGGACTGGGGGGACGTGGTCGGGACGACGTTGATGACCGAGATGCCGTCCGACGGTGGGGCCGCCGCCACCTGCGCGACGCCCTCCGTCGCCCGGACGCTCTCCACCAGGCCTGAGGTGTCGCCTTCTTCGGCCACTACTTGGAGCGGGCCGTTGAATCCCGGACCGAAGCCGTCGGCCAGCATGTCGTACGCCTGCCGGGTCGTCGTCAACTCCTGGTGGTTGCCCTGGTCGGTCGCGCCGAGCCGCAGGGAGAGCAGCGGCAGGGCGAGGAAGGCCATCACTACGAAGGCGAGTGCCGCGATCGGACGCGGCCTCTTCTGTACGTATGACGACCAGCGCGCCGCGAGGCCGCTCGGCTCGGCGGGCTCGGGCCCCGTCGCCGCGAGTCGCCGCCGCTGCCTGCGGCTGAGCACCCGGGGGCCGAGCAGCCCGAGGAGCGCGGGCAGCAAGGTGACGGCCGCGAGGACGCTCAGGATCACCGTCAGGGAGGCCGCGATGACCACGCCGTCCAGGAAGCGCATGTTCATCACCAGCATCCCGGCGAGCGCGATGCACACGGTGCCGCCGGCGAACAGCACGGCGCGGCCCGAGGTGTTCAGCGCCTGCGCCGCCGCGTCCCGCGGCTCCATGCCGCGCAGGATGCCGCGCCGGTGCCGGGTCACGATGAAGAGCGCGTAATCGATGCCCACGCCCAGGCCGATCAGGGAGCCGAGCAGCGGGGCCACTTCGGGGATGTCCGTGACATGGCTGAGCAGCATCGTCGAGAGCATGCCGAGGCCCACTCCGAAGACGGCGATGACGATCGGCAGGACCATCGCGAAGAGCGATCCGAAGGCCAGGAAGAGGACTACGGCCGCGGCCGCGATGCCGACGAGTTCGGAGGTGCCGGTCGGCGGCTCCTGGATGCGGGTGATCGCCTGGCCGCCGAGTTCGACCTGGAGGCCGCCGCGTTCGGCGTTCTGAGCCGTGTCCACGACGTCCTGGACGAGGTCCTTGGGGACGGAGTTCGCCTGCTCGGTGAAGGTCACCTGGGCGTAGGCGATCCGCCCGTTCTCGCTGATCTGGGCCGCGCCTGCCTCCTTGGAGGCACCCGCCTTCTCAGAGGCACCCGCCTTCTTGGATGCGTACGGGCCCACCACCTCGCCGACGCCCTTCATGCCGGCGATGTCCTTCAGCGCGGGCTCGATCCGGGAACGTACGTCCTCATCGCGCACTGATGCGCCCTCGTCGACGCGCCACACCACCGTGTCGGTGTCCCCCGAGCGCTCCGGGAACGCCTTCGTCATCAGGTCGTACGCGCGCGTGGAATCCGTGTCGGGCAGGGAGAGCACATTCGAATAGTCGGTGCCCGCGGAGGTCCCCGCCGCCCCCAGGCCGAACAGAGCACCCACCCACAGCACAAGGACCACCAGGCGGTGCGCATGGCACCACCGCGCCAATGCCGTCACGATCCGTTCCTCCTCCGCGTCGCCGAGCCCCCCAGGTCCGTGCCTCGTCGGACCTCAGCATCGGCGGCACGGCGCCACTGCGGCGCGGCGCGGCCATGATTCTCAAGTAACTCCAAAGCACCGACCGAGACTTCGTATAACGTCCGCGCCGATACTGGGGGCATGAGCCACGCCGAAGGCCGCCGGGGAACAGATGTCGGAACGCCGCGGGGCGAGGCGGCGACCGTCCTCGTCGTCGAGGACGAGCCGAGCATCGCCGACGTGCTGGCCATCGCCCTGCGCTACCACCGCTTCGACGTGATGGTGGCGGGCACCGTGCGCGAGGCCCTCGCGCTCGACGGGCGCACCCGGCCCGACGTGGCACTCCTGGACGTGATGCTGCCGGACGGCGACGGGCGCGCGCTCGGCAGGGAACTGCGCGCCCGGCGCCCCGAACTGGCCCTGGTGTTCCTGACCGCGCGGGACGCGCCGTCGGAGGTCGTGGGCGCGCTCGGCTTCGGCGACGACTACATCACCAAGCCGTTCAACATCGACGAGGTCGTCGCCCGTATCGGGGCGGTCCTGCGCCGCACCAGGGCGGGCGACGTGCTCCCCCAGCGCCCGCCGCTGCGCTACGGCGACCTGGAGCTCGACGACGCGACGTACGTGGTGCGCCGCGCGGACCGCACGGCGCAGCTCACGCCGACCGAGTACGCCCTGCTGCGCTTCCTGGTGCGCAACGCGGGTCGCGTCGTGCCCAAGGAGCAGCTCCTGCGCCATGTGTGGAGTTACGAGCACACCGCGGAGTCGACCGTCGTCGAGACCTACATCAGCTATCTGCGGCGCAAGCTGGCCGCCATCGGCCCGCCGGTGATCACGACCCGGCGGGGCGTCGGATACGGACTCGCATGAGGCGTGCGCACCGCGGCATGCGCTCGCTGCGCGCCAAGCTCACCTGGGTCAACGTGGCGCTGCTCGCCCTCGGCATCGTCACCGCCACGGCCGTGAGCATCATGGGCATGCGGCACTTCCTGCTCGACAACATCGACGCGGAGCTGAACTCGTCGCGCGAATCGCTGCACCGCATGGGTCTGACCATGGAGCAGATCGAATACATCAGCGCGCTCGGCATGGCGCTCGACAACCTCTCCCCCGACGACACCGACCGAAGTGGGCTCCCGCGCGCGGACACGCTCATCGTCGCGATCGGCGCCTCCGGGAAGCCCGTTCCCATCGGCTCGCTGGAGCCGACAGCACGCCAGCGTGCCCTGGCCGCTGCGGTGGACGACCCGGGCGCCCTGGTCAGCGCCTCGCAGCCGCGCGACGTCACCTTGGACGGCGACCCCTACCGCACCGTGGGCGCCCGCCTCGACGACGGCACGACCGTCCTGATGGCCACCTCCACGGAGAGCCTGCATTCGGTCATCAAGAAGGCGCTGAAGGTCGACGCCGCCTTCGGAGTGGCCCTGTTGGGGCTGCTCGCCGTCCTGACGATGATCTCCGCGCACCACCGTCTGCGCCCGCTGGAGGACATGGTCGAGACCGCGTCCGCGATCGCCGACGGCGACCTGACGCGACGGGTGCCGCCGCACCCCCGTGATGGAGACCGAGCAGCTGCGGCTCGCCCTCAACTCCATGCTCCATCAGGTCGAATCGGCCTTCGAAACCCGCGAACGCAGCTCGGCACAGCTGCGCCGCTTCGTCGCCGACGCCTCGCACGAGCTGCGTACGCCGCTGTCGGCGATCCGCGGCTATCTCCAGCTGTACGACAAGGGGATGCTCCGCGACCCGGCGGAGCGCACGCGCGCGTGGGACCGCGTCAACGCCGAGGCCGACCGGATGGGGCGCCTGGTCGACGAGCTGCTGACCCTGGCCCGCCTGGACCAGCAGCCGGAACTGCGCTTCAGGAACGTCGACTTGAGCCGCCTGGTGCGGGACGCCGCCGACGATCTGCGGGTTCAGGAGCCGGAGCGCCCGCTCACCGTCCGCGCCGATGGCGCCCTGCTGATCCGCGCGGACGAGTCGGGGCTGCGCAAGGTGCTCGGCAATCTGCTGGGCAACGTACGCGTCCACACCCCCGCCGACGCGCCGGTCACGCTGGGCGTGGAGCGGGCGGACGGCCTGGTGCGGCTGCGCGTCGAGGACCTGGGGCCCGGTCTCGCGGCGGAGGACGCGGCCCGCATCTTCGACCGCTTCTTCCGCGCGGGCGGCGGCGCGGGCAGCGGCCTCGGCATGGCGATAGTGCAGGGGGTCGTCACCGCGCACGGGGGCGAGGTCGACGTGGAGACGAGCCCGGGCAAGGGGCTCACCGTGACGGTCACTTTGCCCGCGCAGCGCCCGGGTTGAGGCCCGCCTCGCGGCCGTGCCGACGGGGCTCCGCCTCAGGGCCACCTGGCGTCCCCCGCGCCCCGCACCAGCGCCCACACCGTCTTGCCGTGTCTCCCGCGCTGCCAGACGCCCCACGCCTCGGCCAGTGCGTCAAGGAGTCTCAGGCCCCGGCCGTTCTCGTCCTCCCAGGTGCCGGTGCCCCGTAGCTCCGGGCCCATGGGGCTTTCGTCGGACACCTCGATGAAGCAGTCGCCGTCGGCGAGCACCGTGACCGCCACCTCGAACTCCCGCTCAAGGACGAGGCCGTGGCAGACCGCGTTGGTGGCGAGTTCCGACACCAGGAGTACGACGTCATGGCGCGCCCCGCTCTTCTCCGTATGCCCCCAGGCCGTCAAGTGATCGCGAACGCGAATGCGAGCGAGCGCGACGGACGCCGGATGCGGTGGCAGCCGGAACGCGTGACGTCGTAACAAACCTTGGCCCCCCGTCAGCCTCCGGCACACCAAAGCACCGGGAACCGCACACACTTCCGACACCAAATGCTGCGCAGAGGAAGCGCCCGGTGTCACACCGTCACCGTGCGACCCCGCAGTATCCGGCCAAGTCCGAACCAAATCGAACCGACAGCCGATTACGCCTGACGGGAGGCCAGTTCCACGACCGTGATGTCGGACGGCGCCCCGACCCGCACCGGCGGCCCCCACGCGCCGGCGCCGCGCGTCACGTACAGCTGGGTGTCGCCGTACCGCTCGAGTCCCGCAAGGGTCGGATTGGCCAGGTCGGCGATGAAGTTGCCTGGCCAGAGCTGTCCGCCGTGGGTGTGCCCGGAGAGCTGGAGGTCGACGCCGTGCTTGACCGCGTCGTGGATGACGACCGGCTGATGGGCGAGGAGCACGGACGCCCGTGACCGGTCGCGGTCGCCGAGGGCCTTGGCGAAGTCGGGCCCGCGCCCCTCGCTCTCGCCCGCCACGTCGTCCACGCCCGCGAGGTCGAACGCGGGCAATTCGGCACGCGCGTTCACCAGGGGGCGCAGGCCGAGTTCGCGTACGTGATCGACCCACTGCTCCGCGCCGGAGAAGTACTCGTGGTTGCCGGTGACGAAGTAACTGCCGTGCCGGGCCCGCAGCTGCGCAAGCGGCGCCGCGGCGGGCCCGAGGTTCTCGACATCGCCGTCGACGAGATCACCGACGACGGCGATGAGGTCGGGCTGCGTGCCGTTGATCGTGTCGACCACGCGCTGGGCGAAGCCGCGTCCGAGGACCGGCCCCAGGTGGATGTCGCTCACCACGGCGATCCGGAACCCGTGCGCCGCGCGCGGCAGCTTGGCCAGCGGCACGGTGACGCGCTTCACCCGGGGGCCGCGCAGCACGCCGTACGTTCCGTAGCCGACCGTTCCGACGGCGACGGCCGCGGCGGTCCCGCCGACGATCCGTGAGACGAAGAGGCGGCGCGAGGGAGTGGCTGGTTTCCGTGGCGCTTCCTGGACACTGGCGGGGGCGTCATCCGTCGAAGCCGGGTCCTCCGTAGGAGTGGCTTCCGTAGGCGTCGTCTCCGTAGGGGTGGCCTCCGCAGACGTCGTCTCCGTAGGAGTGGCCTCCGTGGACGCCCTCTCCGTAGAAGTCGTTTCCGAGCGTCGCCGGCGAAGCAGCACAGCGCGTACGAGCTCGCCCGCGAGCAGCGCGAGGACCAGGTAGATCGACAGGGCCATCCACATGAAGCCCGGCCAGGCGAGCACCTGCTGCAGCCAGAACGGCGCACCGGCCCGCTCACTGGCGACCGCCGCGAACATCAGCAGCGGACCCACCGTGAAGACGACCGCCCCGGCCCGCCGCACGAACCCGGGCCGCTTCGTGGTGTCCCGCACCAGGCGACGCCACGCATACCACTGCAGCCCGCCGAAGGCCCCGAGCACGGCGAGGCCGATGAGCACGAAGAGAATGATCACGCCTATGACGTACGGCGCAGAGCCCGCACCCCACGCAACCCGATGGTCCCCACCACCGTCCCCAAGACAAAGGACGTGACGGCGAGCGTCAGGTGCACCCAGAAGTACGCGGTCGGGTCGCCGTCGTCGAAGGCGAGCCCGCTGCCGTCCTTCCACAGGTTCTTGACGAAAGTGATCCAGATGAACCAGCTCCACACGCCGAAGGCGAGCAGGAACCAGGAGACCGGGCGGCTGAGCTTCATACGTTCAGTATCGCGAGCCTCCCTTCCGCACCGCCGCCGGGGTGGGGAGCCCGACGCACAGGCCACCTCGGCGGCGACTTCCACAGCGGCGCCCTGTACGTTCTCGTCCGTGCCTGCCGTAAAAAAGACCGCCTTGTTGGTCACTTCCGCCGCGTTGTTGACCTTTTCGACCGCAGCGCCCGCACTGGCGGACGGCAAGCCAGGAGGCGACAAGAAGCCCAAGCCACCGTCCTCCATGTCGACGGTCGGCGGCGCCAAGCTCGGCGAGGCAGGCACCCAGGTCAGCCTGAAGGCGGGCGCGCCGGTGCTCCCCAAGGACCTGTCGGCACGCTCCTGGATCGTCTCGGACGCCGAGTCCGGCGACGTGCTCGCCTCGCACAACGCGCACTGGAAGCTGCCCCCGGCGAGCACCCTGAAGATGCTCTTCGCGGACACGGTCCTGCCGAAGTTCCCCAAGACGCAGAAGCACAAGGTCGAGCTCTCGGACCTGGCGGGCATCGGCGCGGGCAGCAGCATGGTCGGCGTCAAGGAGGACGAGACGTACTCGGTCCACGACCTGTGGCTAGGCGTCTTCCTGCGGTCGGGCAACGACGCGGTGCACGTCCTGTCGTCGATGAACGGCGGCGTCCCGCAGACCGTCAAGGACATGCAGTCCCACGCCGAGGAACTGCAGGCCCTGGACACCCACGTGGTCAGCCCCGACGGCTACGACGCCCCCAAGCAGGTCTCCTCCGCGTACGACCTGACGCTGTTCGCCCGCTCCGGGCTGCAGAAGAAGGACTTCCGCGAGTACTGCTCGACGGCCACCGCCAAGTTCCCCGGTGAGACCAAGAAGGTCACGAAGGGCAAGGACAAGGGCAAGAAGAAGCGCGAGTCCTTCGAGATCCAGAACACCAACCGACTCCTTACTGGAGACGTCGGTCTCGACCCCTACAAGGGCATCGCGGGCGTCAAGAACGGCAGCACCACGAACGCCGGCACCACCTTCACCGGTGTCGCCGAGCGCGACGGCAAGGTGCTGCTCGTCACCGTCATGAACCCTGACTCCGAGGAGCAGCACGCCGTCTACAAGGAGACGGAACGCCTTCTGGACTGGGGCTTCCAGGCCTCGGGCAAGGTCGACCCGGTGGGCGAACTGGTCCCTCCGAAGGGTGCCGCCACGGGCAGCGGCAAGGGCGCTCCGGGCGCGGGCAAGGGCAAGTCGGGCTCGTCCAAGAACGTGGCGCACGCCGCCGAGAAGGACTCGGGTGGTGGCGTCGGCGTCGCGCTCGGCGTCGTGGGTGGTGTGCTGGTGCTCGTGGCCGCCGGGTGGTTCGTGATCAGCCGCCGGCTGCCGCTGCCGGACCTGGTGCGCCGGAAGGGCCGTCACTGACGTCTCCGGAGGGCGCCTCGTCGTTCTGGGCGTCCTCCTGGTCGTCTTCTGCCGGCTCTTCTTCTGTACGTCCCTGCTTCCGCGTCGCCGTCCAGGCGGCGCAGAACAGCAGGAGTTTCGCGGTGAAGTTGATCCACAGGAGCAGCGCGACGGGCACTCCGAAGGCGCCGTACATGTTCTTCGCTGCGACGCCCTTCATGTAGCCGCCGAGCAGCAGCTTGAGCAGCTCGAACCCGGCCGCGCCGATCAGACCCGCGGTGATCAGGTGACGGCGCGGCGGCTGGACCCCCGGCAGCAGCGTCAGGACGTAGAGCAGCAGCAGGAAGTCCGCGAGGACCGCGATGGCGAACGCGATCGCCTGCAGCAGCAGCCCGCCCCAGCCGTCCCTGGAGACGCCGAGGAGGTCGGCGCTCCAGCCGACGGCGGTCGACGCGAGGGTCGAGGCGACGACGGACGCGAGTCCTGCGCCGCCGAGCCCGACGAGCACCCCGGCGTCCTTGACCTTGCGCAGGACGGGGTTCTCCTCCTCGTCCTCCAGCTCCCAGACGACCCGCAGGCACTCCCTTATCGAGCCGACCCAGCCGATGCCGGTGAAGAGCAGCAGGGCGCCCGCGATGAGCCCGATGGTGCCCGCGTTGGCGACCAGGGCGTCCAGGTTCAGCTGGTCGGAGATGCCGGGGACCTGCTTCGAGATGGTGTCCTCGAGCTTCTCCTGCTGGCTCTTGGAGAGCGTCGCGGCGGCGATCGCGGCGGCGACGGTGATCAGCGGGAAGAGCGCAAGGAAGCTGATGAACGTCATCGCGGCCGCGAGCCGGGTCCAGTGCACACTGTCGAGCCGCTCGTACGCGCTCCACGCGTGCGTGCGCATCACCCGCTCCACCAGGGGCCCGATTCCGGGGAGCTTTTTCAGCCAGTCCATGATGCCTCCCTGCCCGCTGTGCGGAAGACCAAGGTCCGGGTACCCCAGAAACGCAGCACAGTGGCGAGTGCCATACCGACTCCCGCCCCGGAGACGGTGTCCGCGCGCTGTGAGGTGAGGCCGAGGCCGTAGTGGGACACGGCGATGCAGAGCAACTGCACCACGGCGCCCGCGATGTTGACGGCGAAGAAGATCCCGTACTGGCGGAGGCGCGACACCCTGGCCTGCTCGCGCCGGTAGGTGCCGAGCGCGTTGCCCGCGTACGCGACGGCGCAACCGGCCACGAAGGACAGCGCCTTGGCGGTCAGCGGGTCGAGGCCGACGGGGCCGCGCAGCCAGATGAAGAGGCCGAGGTCGGCGGCGTACGCGCAGATCCCGGCGGCGGCGAAGCCGAGCAGTTCGGGGCCCATGGCCCGCAGCCGCTCCCTGAGGGCGCTCACCAGTCGGCGACCGCGAGTCCGTACATCGCCAGCCACACCACGCCGATGACGGCGAGCGCCCGGTCGCGCAGGACGACGTCCTCGGGCTCGCCCGCGGTGCCCCGGTCGGCGAACACGGCGTACCGCAGGACCGCGAGGACGAAGGCGGCCATCGACAGCTGCCGCCAGGGCAGCAGGCTGCCGTTGGCGGTGCCGCCGCTCTCCATGGCCCACAGGCAGTACGCGAGGACGGCGACCCCGGCGGCCAGCTGCCACACGAAGCGCAGGTACCCGGTGGTGTATTCGGTGAGCAACGCGCGCGTGGCGCCCAGTTCCTCGGCGCTCTCCGACATCTGGACGGCTTCGGAGTAGCGCTTGGCGGAGACCATGAAGAGCGCGCCGAAGCCGGTGGTGATGAGGAACCACCGCGAGAGCGGGATGCCGAGGGCGAGGCCGCCGATCATGGCGCGCATCAGGAAGCCCGTGGTGACGACGGCGAGATCGACGACGAGGACGTGCTTGAGGCTGACGCAGTAGGCGAGTTGCATCACTACGTAGGCGGCGAGCAGTGCCGCGGTCAGCGGTGTGCAGAGCGCGGCGGCGGCCGTGGGCGCGAGGACGGCGAGCAGTCCCCCGACCGCGTACGCGACAGGCACGGGGACCTGCCCGGCCGCGACCGGTCTGCGGCACTTGGTGGGGTGGGCGCGGTCGGCGTCGGCGTCGCGTGCGTCGTTGATGAGGTAGACGGCGGACGCGGCGGCCGTGAACAGCGCGAAGACGATGGTGAGTTGGCTGAGCGAGTGGCGTGAGAAGAGCTCGCCCGCCGCGGCGGGGGCCGCGACGACCAGGACGTTCTTGACCCACTGGCGGGGGCGCGCGGTCTTCAGGAGGCCGAGCGGCAGGGCGAGCGGACGGGGGCCCGACGGCTGGGGCCGGCCGGGGCGTTCGAGCAGGGCGGCGCGTTCAGCCATCGCTGCGGCCTCCGTGCATCCAGGCGGCGCCCACGCGCGCGGTGAGGGCGCCCAGAGCCGCCCCTGCGGCCACGTCGCTCGGGTAGTGGACGCCGATGACCATCCTGGAGACGCACATAGCGGCGGCGACCGGCGGGACGAGGCGGGCGCCCGCGGGGCTCAGCGCTCCGTAGGCGACGGTCGCCGCGGCGGCCGAAGTGGCGTGCGAGCTGGGAAAGGAGTGCCGTCCCGCGGTCCTGACGAGGGGCTCGGCTCCGGTGTCCGCGCCGGGCCGCGGGCGCCGTACGACCCGTTTGACGCCCATGCTGGCCAGGTGGGCCGCCGCGGTGAGCGCCGTGCCGCGCAGCCACGCGCCGCGCCGCTCACGGTCGACCACGGCGGCAGCCAGACCCGCGACGAGCCAGAGCGCCCCGTGCTCACCGGTCCAGGAGAGGGCGCGCGCGGCCGCGGCCACGCGCTGGTCGGAGCCGCAGTCGCGCAGGGCCGACAGCAGCCGGTGGTCCATGTCGTGCATGTGGCCTCCCTTTCCGGGGACTTCAGGGACTCCGGCTCCGGAGACTTCGAGGACTCCAGGAACCTCGCCTCCCGACTCTTCTAGGCGATCTCTCAATATTTACGTCAATATCGGACGACACTCCATCAATCACCCATTTCGGTGAGAGCTCTGATGATTCATGACAAACTGCCCATGCATGGGCGATACGGTCGATCCCATGCCTGCCGACTCCGCATCCCCTTCCGTGACGACGTCCGAGGCTGTGTCCGTGTCCGGCTGGGGGCGCACCGCACCCACCACCGCCCGGCTGATCCGCCCCCGTTCGCCCGAGGAGGCCGCCGCGGCCCTCCGCGCGTGCGACGAGCGCGGCGGCATCGCCAGGGGCCTGGGACGGGCCTACGGGGACGCCGCGCAGAACGCGGGCGGCGCGGTCATCGACATGACCGGGATGGACCGTGTGCACGCCATCGACGCCGACGCGGGCACCGTCCTGTGCGACGCCGGCGTCTCGCTGCACCGCCTGATGGAAGTCCTGCTCCCGCTCGGCTGGTTCGTGCCGGTGACCCCGGGGACCCGGTACGTGACGGTCGGCGGCGCGATCGGCGCGGACATCCACGGCAAGAACCACCACGGCTCCGGTTCGTTCTCGCGCCATGTCGACGCCATCGAGCTGCTCACCGCCGACGGCACGGTGCGGTCCTTCGAGCGCGGCACCGCCCTGTTCGACGCGACGGCCGGCGGCATGGGCCTGACCGGCGTGATCCTCGCGGCGACCATCCGACTGCAGCCGGTCGAGACCTCCTTGATGACGGTGGACACGGAACGCACTGCCGATCTGGACGACTTGATGGCCCGCCTCACCGCCACCGACCACCGCTACCGCTACTCGGTCGCCTGGATCGACCTCCTCGCGCGCGGCAAGTCGATGGGCCGCTCGGTGCTCACGCGCGGCGACCACGCTCCCCTGGCCGCCCTTCCTGCACGCGCGCGTAGAGCCCCGCTGACGTTCCGCCCGGGCCAACTGCCGCCCGCCCCGCGCTTCCTGCCCGAAGGGCTCCTCGGCCGGAAGTCGGTGGGCCTCTTCAACGAGCTCTGGTACCGCAGGGCACCCCGCTCCCGCGTGGGCGAGCTCCAGAAGATCTCCACGTTCTTCCACCCCCTGGACGGCGTCCCGCACTGGAACCGCATCTACGGACGCAGCGGTTTCGTGCAGTACCAATTCGTCGTCGGACACGGCAAGGAAGAAGCCCTGCGGCGCATCGTGCGGCGCATCTCGGAGCGCGGCTGCCCGTCCTTCCTCGCCGTACTGAAGCGCTTCGGAGAGGGCGATCCGGGCTGGCTCTCCTTCCCGATGCCCGGCTGGACGCTGGCCCTGGACATCCCGGCGAATCTGCCGGGACTCGGCGCTTTCCTCGACGAACTGGACGAGGAAGTGGCCACGTCCGACGGCCGCGTCTACCTGGCCAAGGACTCCCGCCTGCGGCCCGAGACACTCGCCGCGATGTATCCGCGGCTCGACGACTTTCGCGCGCTGCGGGCCGATCTCGACCCGCGCGGCCTGTTCCGCTCGGACCTCTCGCGCCGCCTCGCCCTCTAGCACCTCCAGGAGTTGGTCCCATGAAGGACGCCTTCGGCACCCCCCAGTCGCTGCTCGTGCTCGGCGGCACCTCCGAGATCGGCCTCGCCACCGCCCGCCGTCTGGTCGCGCGGCGCACCCGCACGGTGTGGCTGGCCGGGCGGCCTTCCCCGGGCCTGGAGAAGGCCGCAGCGGGCCTGCGCGACTTGGGTGCGGACGTCCGCACCGTGGCCTTCGACGCGCTCGACTCGGAGTCCCACGAGAACACCCTCGGCAAGATCTTCACCGAGGGCGACATCGACATGGTCCTGCTCGCGTTCGGCATCCTCGGCGACCAGGCACGCGACGAGGACGAGCCGCTGTCGGCGGTGCGTGTCGCGCAGACGAACTACACCGGGGCGGTCTCCGCGGGCCTGGTGTGCGCGCGGGCGCTGCAGTCCCAGGGGCACGGCTCCCTGGTGGTCCTCTCGTCCGTCGCGGGCGAGCGGGCGCGGCGCTCCAACTTCATCTACGGGTCGAGCAAGGCGGGCCTCGACGCCTTCGCCCAGGGCCTGGGCGACGCGCTGCACGGAACGGGCGTGCACGTGATGGTCGTGCGCCCCGGCTTCGTACGTTCGAAGATGACGGCGGGCCTCGAAGAGGCCCCGATGGCGACCACTCCGGAGGCGGTCGCTGAGGCCATCGAGACGGGCCTGCGCAGGCGCTCGGAGACGGTGTGGGTGCCCGGGGCGCTGCGCGTGGTCATGTCGGCGCTGCGGCATGTGCCGCGGACGGTGTTCCGGCGGCTTCCGGTGTGAGGTGCCTCTCCTGTTTCTGCGGTGAGGCACCTCCTAGGGGGAGGTCAGCGGGCGGGCAGCGTGCCGTGCGCGGCCGGGGCCGCCGCCTGCGGAGGCACGACCGGGCCGCCCCCTCCGAAGACGAACTCGCGCAGCTTGCGCCACACCCCGTCGGCGCCCTGCTCGTAGAGCGCGAACCCGGTGCAGGGCCACTCGGCCTCGTAGTCGGCGAGCTCCGTGTACGCCCGGTCCATGGCCTCTTCGGAGATGCCGTGCGCCACCGTGACATGCGGGTGGTACGGGAACTGCAGCTCGCGCTCGATGGGCCCGGAGGCGTCCCTGACGCGCTCCTGGAGCCATCCGCAGGCCGAGCCGCCCGCCACCACCTGGATGAAGACGACGGGCGACAGCGGACGGAACGTACCCGTCCCGGAGAGCCGCATCGGGAAGGGGCGCCCGGCGGCCGCGACGGCCACCAGGTGCGCCTCGACCGCGGGCAGCGCCGCTGCGTCCACCTCGGTCGGCGGGAGCAGCGTGACGTGGGTGGGAATGCCGTGCGCCGCGGGGTCCCCGAAGCCCGCGCGCCGCTCCTGGAGCAGGCTGCCGTGTGGCTCCGGGACCGCGATCGACACACCGATCGTTACGGTCCCCACGTCGTACTCCTGTCGGTCGGGTGGCGGGCAGAGGGCGCTGCTGTACCTGGCTCGGTACAGGGGGATTGTGTGGCTCAGTGCTTGGCGGGCAGGAAGCCCACCTTGTCGTACGCCTGGGCGAGAGTCTCCGCGGCCACGGCACGCGCCTTCTCCGCGCCCTTGGCCAGGATCGAGTCCAGCGTCTCCGGGTCGTCCAGATACGCCTGGGTGCGGTCCCGGAAGGGGGTCACGAACTCGACCATGACCTCGGCGAGGTCGGTCTTCAGCGCACCGTAGCCCTTGCCGGCGTACTTCTGCTCCAGTTCCGGAATACCGGTCCCCGTGAGCGTCGAGTAGATGGTCAGGAGGTTGCTGACACCGGGCTTGTTCTCGGTGTCGTAGCGCACGACCGTGTCCGTGTCGGTGACCGCGCTCTTGACCTTCTTGGCGGTGGCCTTGGGCTCGTCGAGGAGGTTGATCAGGCCCTTGGGAGCGGACGCCGACTTGCTCATCTTGATCGACGGGTCCTGAAGGTCGTAGATCTTCGCCGTCTCCTTGAGGATGTACGCCGCCGGAACGGTGAACGTCTCTCCGAAGCGGCCGTTGAAGCGCTCGGCCAGGTCACGGGTGAGCTCGATGTGCTGGCGCTGGTCCTCGCCGACCGGGACCTGGTTGGCCTGGTAGAGCAGGATGTCCGCGACCTGGAGGACCGGGTACGTGAAGAGGCCTACGGAGGCGCGGTCCGCACCCTGCTTGGCGGACTTGTCCTTGAACTGCGTCATGCGCGAGGCCTCGCCGAAGCCGGTGAGGCAGTTCATGATCCAGGCGAGCTGGGCGTGCTCGGGGACATGGCTCTGGACGAAGAGGGTGCAGCGCTCCGGGTCGAGTCCCGCGGCGAGCAGCTGGGCGGCGGCAAGGCGGGTGTTGGCACGCAGCTCGGCCGGATCCTGCGGCATCGTGATCGCGTGCAGGTCCACCACCATGTAGAAGGCGTCGTGGGACTCCTGCAGCGCCACCCACTGGCGGACCGCGCCGAGGTAGTTGCCGAGATGGAACGAGCCCGCGGTGGGCTGGATTCCGGAGAGCACGCGAGGACTGTCAGAGGCCATGAGGCTCATTCTCTCAGGTGTCTCTCATTGCTCGGAAACAGACGTGTGACGGGTGTGCCGCGATCTTGTGATCCGCCGCTTCGAGCCTTCGCTCGATCCGGTCGTCCCGGTCGTCCCGGTCCCGGCCGTCGTGGCCGCGGCGCTCGGGGAGGGCTCGGCGTTCAAGCCGTGGCTGCTTTCGATCGTCGCCAATGAGACGAGGAACACAGTGCGTTCGGCCGTCCGGCAGCGCTCGCTCGTCGGACGGGAGGCCGCGCTGGCGGAGGCGGAGCCGCTGATACCGGAATCGGCCGGAGTGGGTCGTGCCGGCGAGCGGCTGGGGGATCGGACATGCGGACGGGAAGGGGAGTGTGCGGGTCGGCGATGGGGCTGGCTGCGGCGCTGGCGCTGGTGGTCCTCGGGGCGCCGCGGGCGGTGGCGGGCGGGCCGACGAGCGTCCTGGTGGTCTCGCCGATCAGCGGGGAGAGCGCGGCGCTGACCATCGACGACAAGGACTATCGCCGCCTTGAGGAGGGTCTCGGGGGGATCCGTGCGGACAGGGGAAGCCGGGAGCGGCCGCCGGGGCTCGGCATCGGGCAGGAGAGCCGTCAGCTCAATGTGACGTGGATGGCCCATGACGTGAGGCCGTGGCGCAGGACCCGGCGCGTCTGACGAAGCTGTTCGAGAAGCTCGGGGTCATGGGCCCGGAGGTGGACGACGGCCGCCGGCCCATACCGCCCACACCGGCGTCGCCGCCGACGTCGGCGGCCGGCTCAGAGGCGAGGGCCGGGCAGGCTTCCGAGTCGGCCGGGGGCGCATCGGGCGATGGTGGGATGGACTGGTGGTGGGCGATACCGGGCGTCGCGGTGGGGGCGGCGGGTGCGCTGCTGCTGCGGGGTCCGTTGGCCGAGCGCCTGGCACCGCTCGCGTCGCTGCGGGCGCGGCGCCCCCATGAGGAGGGGCCGCGCCAGGAGTTGCGGGATGTGTGAGGGGTGCGGCCTCACCCGGCCGGTGAGGTGACCGGCGGAGGAGGCAGGACGTGCCGGGATCAGTGGGTCGGCAGGCCCGGGGCCGGATGGGCGGCCATCAGGTCGGCGACCTCGGAGCGGATCTTCGTCAGGGCGTCCTCGTCACCGGCGCGGGCGGCGGCGACACCGCGGTCGATCCAGTCGGCGACGGTCGGCATGTGCTCCGTGCCGAGACCGCGGGAGGTGAGCGAGGGGGTGCCGATGCGGACGCCGGACGGGTCGAACGGCTTCCTCGGGTCGTACGGCACGGTGTTGTAGTTGACGACGATCCCGGCCCGGTCGAGGGCCTTGGCGGCGACCTTGCCGGGGACGTCCTTGGGGGTGAGGTCCATCAGGATCAGGTGGTTGTCGGTGCCGCCGGAGACCAGGTCGAAGCCGCGGGCGAGCAGCGCTTCGGCGAGGGCCCTGGCGTTGGCGACGACGGCGTGGGCGTAGTCACGGAAGGAGGACTGGGACGCCTCGTGGAGGGCGACGGCGATGGCCGCGGTGGTCTGGTTGTGCGGGCCGCCCTGCAGTCCGGGGAAGACGGCCTTGTCGATGGCCTTGGCGTGCTCCTCGCGGGACATCAGCATCGCGCCGCGCGGGCCGCGCAGGGTCTTGTGGGTGGTCGTGGAGATCACGTCGGCGTGCGGCACCGGTGAGGGGTGGGCGCCGCCTGCGATCAGACCGGCGATGTGCGCGATGTCGGCGACCAGGACGGAGCCGGCCTCGCGGGCGATCTCGGCGAACGCGGCGAAGTCGATGGTGCGAGGAAGGGCGGTGCCGCCGCAGAAGATCAACTTGGGGCGTTCTTTGAGGGCGAGGTCGCGTACCTCGTCGAAGTCGATGAGGCCGGTGTCGTGGCGGACGCCGTACTGCACACCGCGGAACCACTTGCCGGTGGCGGAGACGCCCCAGCCGTGGGTGAGGTGGCCGCCCATGGGCAGGGCCATGCCCATCACGGTGTCGCCGGGCTCGGCGAAGGCCAGATAGACGGCGAGGTTGGCCGGGGAGCCGGAGTAGGGCTGGACGTTGGCGTGCTCGACGCCGAAGACGGACTTGGCGCGGGCGACGGCGAGGCGCTCGACGGGGTCGATGTTCTGCTGGCCCTCGTAGTAGCGGCGGCCCGGGTAGCCCTCGCTGTACTTGTTCTGCAGGACGGTGCCGGAGGCTTCGAGGACCGCCGTGGAGACGTAGTTCTCGCTGGGGATCAGGCGCAGGGTGTCGGCCTGGAGCTGTTCCTCGGCGCCCACGAGGGCGGCCAGTTCGGGGTCCTGCGCGGCGAGCGCGGGGTGGCTGAGGGTGTTCGGCGAAGACGAAACAGGCGATGACGAAGGAGAGGGGTGGGTCATGGCGTCCTCCGGGGCGAGCGGTGAGTGTCCGGTCGTGGTCCCGGGGTGCCCAGGCGGGCGGCACCTCGAAGGTTCTGCCTCGCACGGCTTCCTCGGGGTCCGTTCCCCGCGCGCCAGTCGCCGTGCTGTCAGGGCCAGCCTAGCTGGCGCGCCGGGACGGCAGGTTTCTTCGTCCACGATCCGAGCGACGATAGAAATTGGGCGCCACACCCGCCCCATGCCGCAGGACGATCGGAGACCCCGTGTCGACTACCGAAGAGTTCATCACCTCGGCCGAAGCGCACAGCGCGCACAACTACCATCCGCTGCCCGTCGTGGTCGCGTCGGCGGAAGGTGCGTGGATGACGGACATCGAGGGACGCCGCTTCCTCGACATGCTGGCCGGTTACTCGGCGCTCAATTTCGGGCACGGCAATCGCCGCCTGATCGACGCCGCCAAGGCACAGCTGGAGCGCGTGACGCTCACCTCGCGGGCCTTCCACCACGACCGGTTCGCCGAGTTCTGTACGCGGCTCGCGGAGCTGTGCGGCAAGGAGATGGTGCTGCCGATGAACACGGGCGCGGAGGCGGTGGAGACCGCCGTGAAGACCGCCAGGAAGTGGGGGTACCAGGTCAAGGGGGTGCGCGAGGGGCGAGCGAAGATCGTCGTCGCGCGCAACAACTTCCATGGGCGGACCACGACCATCGTCAGCTTCTCGACGGACCTGGAGGCGCGGGCGGACTTCGGCCCGTACACGCCCGGTTTC
This sequence comes from Streptomyces sp. NPDC086554, assembly GCF_040686095.1. Taxonomy (NCBI): domain Bacteria; kingdom Bacillati; phylum Actinomycetota; class Actinomycetes; order Kitasatosporales; family Streptomycetaceae; genus Streptomyces; species Streptomyces sp. NPDC086554. The sequence continues at coordinate 109,802 of NZ_JBFBJK010000008.1, read as the reverse complement.
GAGATCGTTCAGTACGGCGATCTGACGGCGATGCGGGCCGCGGTCACGGAGAACACGGTGGCGGTGCTTCTCGAGCCGATCCAGGGCGAGGCCGGGGTTCTGGTGCCTCCGGCCGGATATCTGGCGGGCGTGCGGGAGCTGACGCGCGAGCGGAACGTGCTCTTCATGGCGGACGAGATCCAGTCGGGGCTCGGCAGGACGGGCAGGACGTTCGCGTGCGAGCACGAGGGCGTGGTGCCGGACGTGTACATCCTGGGCAAGGCGCTCGGCGGGGGTGTCGTGCCGGTGTCCGCGGTGGTGGCGGACGCGGATGTGCTGGGGGTGTTCAAGCCGGGTGAGCACGGTTCGACGTTCGGCGGCAATCCGCTGGCGTGCGCGGTGGCGCTGGAGGTCGTCGCCATGCTGGCCACGGGCGAGTTCCAGCAGCGGGCCACCGAGCTGGGCGAGCATCTGCACTCCGAGCTGGGGCTGCTCGCCGGCACGGGCGCGGTGACGCAGGTGCGGGGCCGCGGGCTGTGGGCGGGCGTCGACATCGACCCGTCGCACGGCACGGGCCGGGAGATCTCCCAGAAGCTGATGGACCGGGGGGTGCTGGTCAAGGACACCCATGGGTCGACGATCAGGATCGCCCCGCCGCTGGTGATCAGTAAGGAGGACCTGGACTGGGGGCTCGATCAACTTCGGGCGGTGCTGAGCTAGTTCGGCGAGGTTCGCCCTGGCGCTGTTCCTGGCGGGGGGCGCTCCCCCGCCGGGGAAGGGCCGGGTCCCGTAGTCACCAGCCTCCGGTGGGGGGGCGTCATCCGCACCGGCGGCCGTATCGCCCTGGTGGGCGCCATCAGCGGCTACAACACCACCGAGCCCGCGCCGGGTCCGAACAACCTCTTCCGTGCCGCCACCCATGAGGCGCCCCTGCGCCGCACCCTGCGCACCGAGCAGACCGTCGTCGATGGCATCGACCTGGCGCCGGATTCCCACGGCCTCAGCGCTTGAGGCCCACCCCGCCGAACATGGCCACGTCCTCAAGGGCCGGTGCCGCGTCCGCCTCCGGGCGCCAGCGGTTGCACGACACCACGCCCGGGTCGAGGAGTTCGAGCCCCTCGAAGAACTCCGCGACCCGCTCCGGGGTGCGCTGGGTGAGCTTCGGTGTGCCGTTCTCGTTCCAGAACGCCACGGCCTCGTCCACGTCGGGCATCGCCGGGCTTGTGATGGTGTGCGAGAGGACCAGGTGGCTGCCGGCCGGCAGCGCGTCGAGCAGGCGGCGCACGATGCCGTACGCCTCGGAGTCGTCCTCGATGAAGATGACGACTCCGAGGAGGATCAGCCCGACCGGCTGGTCGAAGTCCAGGGTCCTGGCGGCGTGTTCGAGGATGGCATCGACGTTGCGCAGGTCCTCGTCGAGGTAGTCGGTCCTCCCCTCGGGCGCGCTGGTGAGCAGGGCCCGCGCGTGGGTGAGCACCAGCGGGTCGTTGTCCACGTAGACCACGCGCGCCTCGGGGGCGAGACGCTGCGCGACCTCGTGGGTGTTGTCGGCGGTCGGCAGGCCGGTGCCTATGTCGAGGAACTGCCGGATGCCGCACTCCTCGACCAGGTGGCTCACCGCCCGCCCCAGGAACAGCCGGTCGGCGCGGGCGTATTCGCCGATGCCGGGGTGCAGCGTACGGATCTGGTCCCCGGCCGCCTGGTCGACCGGGTAGTTGTCCTTGCCGCCGAGCCAGTAGTTCCAGATGCGGGCCGTGTGCGGCTGGGTGGTGTTGATCCTGCTGTCGGCCATGATGCGGTTCGCCTCCGTACGTGATCGGATCGATCAATCCGCAGGGTACTCAGGCGAGTTGAAGCCACCGGCAGCAACCCCGGCCTCAGCACCGACCCAACCCCGGCCTCAGAGAATCACGTGCGGCAGGAACCTGGCGTACTCGTCCGTGATGAGACCCGACGACTCCCTGATGCCGAGCCCCGCCGCCTCGTTCTCGACGACCCACGCGCCGAGCACCACGCGGTTGCCGTCGAAGTCGGGCAGCGGCGCCAACTCCTGGTAGCAGCACGCTTCTTCGCGTACGGCGGCCGGAGCGCCCGCCGGGTGCACCGTGACCCCGGCGCCCTCGCGGCCGAGCAGCGGCTTGGCGACGTAGCCCCGTTCCGACGCCAGCTCGCGGGGCCCGTCGAGATAGGAGGGCAGGAGGTTCGGGTGGCCCGGGTAGAGCTCCCAGAGGATCGCGAGCAGCGCCTTGTTGGAGAGCAGCATCTTCCAGGCGGGCTCGATCCAGAGGGTGGAGCCGGTGCCGCCGCCGTTGTCGAGGGTGTCCAGGACGTGCGGGGCGAAGCGGTCGGTGGTGAGCCACTCCCACGGGTAGAGCTTGAAGCAACTGCGCATGAAGCGGAGTTTCTTGTCGACGAACCGCCGCGAGAGCCGGTCCCAGCCGATGTCCTCCATGGAGATCGCCTCGGTGTCGAGCCCCGCCTGCTGCGCGGTCTCGCGCAGATACGCGACGGTCATCAGGTCCTCGCCGAGCTCGTCGCCCGCGGAGTGCGCGAAGTACAGCGGGCCGCCGGGCGGGAGCAGGGCGGCCTGCTTCTTCCAGGCGTCGACGAGGCGTTCGTGGAGGGAGTTCCACTGGTCGGCGCCGGGGAAGCGCTCCTCCATCCAGAACCACTGCGGGCTCGCCGCCTCGACCAGGGATGTCGGGGTGTCGGCGTTGTACTCGAGGAGTTTGGCGGGTGCGCCGTCACGGCCGTCGTAGTGCAGGTCGAACCGGCCGTAGAGGGACGGGAGTTCGGCGCGGCGGTGCCAGGCCTCGGTGACCGCGTCGGCAACCCGCGGGTCCGTGATGCCGAGGTCCGCGAGGCGGTCGTGCGTGACGATGTGCCCGGCCGCCGCGAGGCACATCGCGTGCAGCTCCTCGACGACCTCCTCCAGGGCCTCGACCTCGGGCAGGGAGAAGACGTAGCAGGCGGACTCGTCCCAGTACGGGCGGAGCGAGTCGTCCGGGTAGCGGGTGAGCGGGTAGATGAGCCCCTGGTCCTCGACGGTCTGCTGCCAGCCGGGGCGTGGGGTGAGGGTGCGGCGTTCCATGGTCTCGAATCTCGGTCGCTGGTTCCGGCTCAGCCGCCGCCGCTGCCGCTGCCCGAGCAGCCGAAGCCGTCGCGGTCGACGGCCTCGCTGCGGCTGAAGGTGCCGTCGTCGGCGTAGCGGCCGGAGACGTCCGCGTCGTAGTACCAGTCGGCGTCCGTCCGGCCGGACCTGCCGGTGCCGGTCCCCGTTCCGGATCCATAGGAACTGCCGGTCTTGCGCCCCTTGCCGGACGAGTACGACGATCCGCCGCTCTTGCAGTTCTTGTCGGCGACGATCTTGTAGCCGTTGAGGTAGTCGTAACTGTCGCGGTCCACGCACCGCTTGTCCGGCTCCGAGCCGCATGCGCTCAGGGCCGCCGCGAGGACGCCCATCCCACCGAGCACGACCGTGCTGGACCGCAGCCTGCGCCGCTGCTTCTCCGCTGCCATCAGCTTTGCCACTCCCCGTTGTTCGCGTACGTGTTGTTTGCGTACGTGATGTTGTACGTGATCGGCGATCAGCGTAGGGAAGCCCCCGCCCGCCCCGCCAACCGCCTCCACCGAATCCCCTCCCTCTCCCCTTCCTCTACAGTCACTTCGTGTCTCTTGGGATGGTTTGCGCGCTCGGTTCAGCGGTTTGCTTCGGCACTGCCTCGGTCCTCCAGGCGATCGCGGCGCGTGCGACCGCGCCGGGGACCGGGTCCGGAGTCGATCCCGCACTCCTGCTGCGGGCGGTGCGCCAGTGGCGGTACATCGCGGGGCTCGGCCTCGACGGGCTCGGATTTCTGCTGCAGATCGTGGCGCTGCGCTCCATCCCGATCTACGCCGTGGGCGCGGCGCTCGCGGCGAGTCTCGCCGTGACGGCGGTGGTCTCGGCGCGGCTGCTGCGGGTGCGGCTGAGCGGGGTCGAGTGGGGCGCGGTGGGGGTGGTGTGCGCGGGGCTCGCGATGCTGGGGCTCGCGTCGGGCGATGAGGGGGACACGGCCGGGTCGACGACTCTGCGGTACGTCATGTTGGGCGTGGCGGTGGGGGTGCTGGTGCTGGGGGCCGTGGCGGGGCGGTTGCCGGACCGGGGGCGGGCGTTGGCGCTCGGGCTCGGGGCGGGGTTCGGGTTCGGGGTGGTGGAGGTGGCGGTGCGGTTGATCGACGGGGTGTCCGTGGGGGCGCTGGCCGCCAATCCGGCGACGTACGCGTTGCTGGTGGGCGGCGGGGCGGCGTTCCTCCTCCTGACGTCGGCCCTGCAGCGGGGCTCGGTCACGACGGCCACTGCCGGGATGGTGATCGGAGAGACGGTGGGCCCTGCGGCGGTCGGCGTGGTGTGGCTGGGAGACCGCACACGGGAGGGCCTGGAGTGGCTGGCGGTCGCGGGATTCGCGGTGGCGGTGGTGGGAGCGCTGACGCTGGCGCGGTTCGGGGAGGCGCCGGTGGTGGAGTCGGTGCGAGTGGACGCGGGGTAACCGGGCGGGCGGGAAAGGCTTTGACCGCAGGCAACACGGCGCCGCGCCCAAAGAACTACGGCAACACCCCACACAAAGCCTCCAACGCCCCCGCCCAAGCATGATCCGGCGGGGTCCCGTACCCCACCACCAGCGCGTCCCGGCGAGCCACCCGCGCCGCGGGGTGCCGGAACTGGTCAAGCCCCTGCAAGGCAAGCCGCTGCCAGCTGGCGGCCTCCACCACCGACCGCTCCGTCCCCGCGGGGAGTTCAAGCACCGCGTGCAGCCCCGCCGCGATCCCGCTCGCCCGGACCTCCGGCGCCCGCGAGGCCAGCGCGGCGACCAACTGGTCGCGCCGACGCCGGTACCGCAGCCGCGCCCCCCGCACATGACGGTCGTACGCACCCGACGTGATGAACTCCGCCAGCGTGAGCTGGTCCAGCGCCCCGCAGGCCCACCCCGAGCTGCCCTTCGCCTCGACGACCTCCGCGGCCAGCGGGGCGGGCAGGACCATCCAGCCGAGCCTCAGGCCAGGGGCCAGGGACTTGCTGGCCGTGCCGAGGTACACCACGCGGTCGGGGTCGAGCCCCTGGAGCGCCCCCACCGGCTGCCGGTCGTAGCGGAACTCCCCGTCGTAGTCGTCCTCCAGGATGAGACCGCCCGCGCGCCGCGCCCAGTCGACGGCGGCGGCACGCCGGTCGGGGTGCAGCGGAACACCCATCGGGAACTGGTGCGCGGGGGTGAGCAGCGCCACCTTCGCCGATCCTGTGTCCAACTCGGCGGTGGACGTGCCCAGTTCGTCGAAGGGCAGCGGGCTCGTCCGCAGCCCCGCCCGCTTCAGGAGTTCCCAGTGGGCGTCGAGGCCGTACGACTCGACCGCCACATCCCGCAGCCGCCGCGCCCGCAGCACGCCGCCGAGCAGTTGCAGTCCGTGCACGAAGCCGGCGCAGATGACGATGCGGTCCGGGTCCGTGTGCACGCCCCGCGCACGCGAGAGGTAGTCCGCGAGGGCGGTGCGCAGCTCGATCCGGCCGCGCGGATCGCCGTAGCCGAGCGCGTCGTTCGGGGCGGCGGACAGCGCCCGGCGGGCGGCCTTGAGCCACTCGGCGCGGGGGAAGGAGGCGAGGTCGGGGGTGCCCGGCATCAGGTTGTACGTCGGCGCACCGCTGACCCGGCGGGGCCGCGCCGGGGCGGCCGCCGGACGCGGGACCGCCCGATCGGCGACCCGGGTCCCCGACCCCTGCCGCGCGGTGAGCCACCCCTCGGCGACGAGATCCGCATAGGCGTCGGCGACCGTGTTGCGCGCGATGCCCAGGTCGACGGCGAGCGACCGGGAGGAGGGCAGCCGGGTGCCGGGGGCGAGCCGCCCGCCGCGTACCGCCTCGCGCAGGGCGTCCGTGAGCCCTTTGCGTACACCGGAGCGCGTCGCCTCATCGCCCCTCTCCAGGTGGAGGTCGACCCCCAAAGTGGCCCATGAATCTTCCATGGGAATGGACCATACCGGTGGGCTATTCCGGTCGTACGTTCGACATCATGACCACCCACGAGAACGCGAACGACAGCACCCCGGCACAGACGCAGCCCAAGGAATACCTCCACGAGCACACCCCCCGCCTCGCCTGGTCCCAGCACGCCCCCGAGGTCTTCAAGGCGATGATCCGGCTCGACGCGGCCGCCCGTAAGGGCCTCGACCCGGTGGTGTTCGAGCTCGTCAAGATCCGCGCATCGCAGATCAACCACTGCGCGCTCTGCCTCGACATGCACACCAAGGACGCGCTCGCGGCGGGCGAGAGCGTCGAGCGGATCATCCAGCTCAGCGCGTGGGAGGAGTCGCAGCACTTCTACACCGCGAAGGAGATCGCGGCGATCGAGCTGACCGAGGCGATCACCGTCCTGACCGACGGTTTCGTGCCGGACGAGGTGTACGAGAAGGCCGCGAAGCAGTTCGACGAGGCGGAGCTGACCCAGCTCATCGCCGCGATCACGGTGATCAACGCGTGGAACCGCTTCGGCGTCTCCACCCGGCAGGTGCCGGGCCACTACAAGGCGGGGGACGCCAAGTGAGCCATACGCGACGGTGCCGGGGACCCTTTGAAAGGGTCTCCGGCACCGTCGCGTATGGCAGTTACGTCACTTCTTCGGGATCCAGGACTCCCAGACGTCCTTGTTCTCCTTGACCCACTTCTTGGCCGCGGCCTCGCCGCTCATCTTGTCCTTGGCGATGGACATGGCGACCTCGTTCTGCTGCTCGGTCGTCCACTTGAAGTTCTTCAGGAACTCGGCCGCCTCGCCGCCGTCCTTGGCGAAGTCGGCGTTGAAGTACTTCTGCAGCGGGGTGTTGGCGTAACCGCACTCGGTCTTGGCCTCGGGCTCGTTGCAGCCCTCCTTGAACTCGGGCAGCTTCACCTCGACCAGGTCCATGTCGGCGTTGGCCCACAGGGGCTCCCACCAGTAGGTGATGAAGGGCTTCTTGGCGGCGTACTTGCCCTGGATCTCCTTGATCTGGGCCGCCTCGTTACCGGTGTCCTTGATCTTGAAGTTCAGCTTGTGGTTCTTGATCAGGAACTCGTCGTACGTGGTGTACGACGGGGCCGCGCCGATGAACTCGCCCTTGCCGCCGCTGCGGTCGCTCGTGAAGTCCTTGGCGAACTTGTTGAGGTTCTTGTAGTCGAGGATCTCGGGGTGCTTGTCCGCGTAGTACTTCGGCACGTACCAGCCGATGTGGCCGGTGACGCCCAGGTCGCCGCCCTTGACGACCGTCTTCTTCTGGTCGATGTAGAGCTCTTGCTTCTTGGGCTGGCCGTCCCAGTCCTCCAGGATCGCGTCGGCCTTGTCGTTGTTCAGCGCGTCCCAGGCGATCGGCTCGTCGAGCTGCTTGAGGTCGACCTTCTTGACGCCGACCTCCTCCTCGAGGAGCACCTTGGCGACCTCGGCGTTGGCGCGTGCGCCGACCCACGAGGGGACCGCGATGGTGACCTCGTCGGAGCTGCCGGAGGACTTGGTGTCGGCGGCGCCACAGGCACTGAGCGCGACCATGGAGGCGGCGCCGAGACCGGCGATGACGGTATTGCGTATCCGCTTGCTGTGGTTCACGAGACTGTTCCCTTACGTAGGCAGGTGAGCGGGATCCGGAGGGGGGAGTACGTCAGCGCAGTGCGCGTTCCTTGACGTCCTTGCCGGGCTGGGAGATGCGGTCCAGGAGCAGACCGAGGCAGACGATCGCGATACCGGCCGTCATACCGAGGCCGAGGTCGCCCTTCGTGAGACCCCTGATCACGTCCACGCCGAGCGCGCCGCCGCCGATGATGCCGCCGATGACGACCATCGAGAGGACCAGGACGACGCCCTGGTTGAGGGCGACGAGCAGTGCGGGCCTGGCCAGCGGCAGCTGGACCTGCCAGAGCTGCTGGCCGGTGGAGGCGCCCAGCGAGCGGGCCGCTTCCAGGGCCGAGGGGTCGATCTGGCGGATGCCCTGGGCCGTGATGCGGATGACGGCGGGCAGCGCGTAGATGACGGCCGCCACCGCACCGGCCGAGGGGTCGTTGCCGAACAGCGCGATCATCGGGATCAGATAGATGAAGGCCGGCAGGGTCTGCATGGTGTCGAGCACCGGACGGATCGTCCGCTCCACCCAGGCGACCCGGGCCGCGAGCACACCGATGGCGAAGCCCAGGACCAGGGTGACCACCAGAGCGGCGATCACCTGCGAGAGCGTGTCCATCGAGCGGTTCCACAGCCCCATCGCACCGATCGCGCCGAGTGCGAGCACGACGGTGACCGCCGCACGCCAGCGTCCCGCGAGATAGGCGAGGACACCCGCGAGGAGGAGCACCGCCCACCAGGGGGTGGCGAGCAGCGCGTCGAACATCGGGTTGATGACGCCACGGGTGAAGCCGCTGGCCCAGGTGAGGGTGCCGCCGACGACCGGGACGCCGGTGCTGAACTCACGCTCGATCCAGCCGACGACGTCGTTGATCGGCTCGGAGATGGAGACGATCCAGTTCTCCGGCCACTCGGTGCGGCCAAGGGCCTGGCCGAGCACGGTGGCGCCCGCGACGAGCGCCGCGATGACAGCCCACAGGATGCGCGTCGCGAAAGCGGTGCGCGGGGGCGCCGAGTCGTCGATGCGTGCGCCGAATCCCGCGGTCGTACGGTCCAGCCAGATGGCGATCAGCACGATCGCGATGCCCGCCGGGGCCGCGAGACCCACGTCGAGGGTGGAGATCGCCTGGAAGATCGGGTCACCCAGACCGCCGGCACCGACCACCGTGGCGAGCACGACCATCGAGAGCGACATCATGATCGTCTGGTTGAGGCCGAGCAGCATCTGCTTGCGGGCCAGCGGAAGGCGGGCCGTCCACAGCCGCTGCCAGGCGCTGGCGCCGAGTGACTGCGAGGCCTCAAGGGCGGCCGCGTCGGCGCCGCGCAGGCCGAGCGAGGTGAGCCGGGCCATCGGCGGGGAAGCGTAGATGACGGTCGATATGAAGACGGCCGGGGTGCCGACGTCGAACATCATCACGAAGGGCAGCAGATAGGAGAAGGCCGGAAGCACCTGCATGGTGTCGAAGACCGGCCGCAGGATCCGCTCGGCGCGGTCCGAGAGTCCGGCCGCGAGTCCGAGCAGCACACCGACCAGCGCCGCGACGGCCACACAGACCACCATCAGGGCGAGGGTCTCCATCGCCTCTTCCCACACGTCGAGCACGCCGATCACGGCGAAGGTGGCGAAGGCGGTGCCCGCGAGGGTCAGCGAGCGGCGGCGCAGGCCTGCCCCGCCCGCGTACCAGGAGATGAGTACGGCGGCGACGGTCACACCGATGAAGCCGAGGCTCTCCAGACCGCTGAGCACACCTTCCACCGCGGATTCCGAGGCGTTGCTGATGTGCAGCAGGAAGTACAGGAAGATCCAGTGGCGGTCGCGGTTCTGCGCCATCCACGTGTTGACGTCGTCGAGCGGCGAGCGCACGTCGAAGGTCAGGTCGGAGGGCCAGACACCGTTCGCGGTGACGGCCGCCGAGACGACCGCGACAAGGACGGCGACGAGCAGCGCGATGGCCTTGGGGTTGCGCACGAGAGCGGCCAGCGGCCCGGGGCCCTCAGTGGGGCCCGGCGGGGACACGCTGTCCTTCTTCTCCAGTACCGGAGACGGGGCGACACTCATACAGCCGCCACCTCCTTGTCCTGGGGGTCGTTGTCGAGGCCCGCGACCACGGCGAGCAGCTGCTCGTGGTCGACGACGCCGAGGGTGCGGCCGCCGTCCACGACGCGGCAGTGCTCGCCGCTGCGCGCGACGGCCTCGATCGCGTCGACGACCAGCGTGTCCGGGCCGATCGCGGCACCGGAATCGGCCTCGTCGCCCACGGCGGGGCGCATGGCGCGGCGTACGGAGATGACCTGCTCGCGCGCCACGTCCTGGACGAAGTCGCGGACGTAGTCGTCGGCCGGGTTGGCGACGATCTCCTCGGGGGTGCCGAGCTGCACGATCGCGCCGTCCCGCATCAGCATGATGCGGTCGCCGAGACGCAGGGCCTCGCTCAGGTCGTGGGTGATGAAGACCATCGTGCGGCCCTCCTCACGGTGCAGGCGGATGACCTCTTCCTGCATGTCCCGCCTGATCAGCGGGTCGAGCGCGCTGAACGGCTCGTCGAAGAGCAGCACTTCGGGGTCGACGGCGAGGGCGCGGGCCAGGCCGACGCGCTGCTGCTGGCCGCCGGAGAGCTGGGTGGGCCGGCGGTTCTCAAGCCCTTCGAGGCCGACCTTGGCGACGACCTCCATGGCCTTGGCGCGGCGCTCGGCCTTGCCGACGCCCTGGATCTCCAGGCCGTACGCGACGTTGTCGAGGACCGTGCGGTGCGGAAGCAGGCCGAAGTTCTGGAAGACCATCGCGGCCTTGTGGCGGCGCAGTTCCCGCAGCTGGTTCTTGTCCATACCGAGCACGTCCGCGCCGTCCATGGATATGGAACCGCTGGTCGGCTCGATGAGCCGGGTCAGGGTCCGCACCAGCGTGGACTTGCCGGATCCCGACAGACCCATGACGACGAAGACCTCGCCGCGCTGGACGTCGAAGCTGACGTCCCGCACGGCCGCCGTGCAGCCGGTGCGCTCGCGCAGCTCGGCCGTGGAGAGACCCGCGTACTCGGCATTGCCCGGGATCCGCTGGGCCTTGGGGCCGAAGACCTTCCACAGGTCCCGGACGGTGAACACGGGCGCCGCGGACTCGGTCGCGGCCGTCTTGTCAGTGGTGGTGGTCATCGGACATCACTCCCGGTCAGCAGTTCCGCGCACTTTTCCCCGACCATGAGCACTCCGATCATCGGGTTCACGGCCGGCATCGTCGGGAAGACGGATGCGTCCGCGATTCGGATTCCTTCGAGTCCCCGGATCCGCAGACCGGGGTCGACCACGGCGAGTTCATCAGTGGAGGCACCCATTCGGCAGGTCCCTGCCGGGTGATACACCGTGTGCGCGGCCTTGCGCACGAGCTCGCTGATCTCGGCGTCGTCGGTGACGTCGGGGCCGGGGAACACTTCCCGCTTGAGCCACTTGGCGAACGGCTCGGCCTGCGCGACCTTGCGCGCCAGCTTGATGCCGTCGACGAGCGTCTGCCCGTCGTAGTCACCCTCGTCCTCGAAGTACTTGAAGTCGAGGGCGGGCTTGACCTCGGGGTCCGCGGAGGTGAGGTAGAGACGGCCGCGCGCACGGGACTTGGGGATGTTCGGCGTCATCGATACGCCGTGCTCCGGGCGTTCGTAGCCCAGGCGCTCCGGGTTGTCCGTGAACGGGATTTGGTAGAAGTGGAACATCAGGTCCGGGCCCTTGTGGTCCGGGTCCCGCTTCACGAAGAGGCCCGCGTCGGAGTCCATCGCGGAGTTCCCGGGGATGGGCCCGTTGGTCTCCCAGACGATGACCGACTCGGGGTGGTCGATGAGGTTCTCGCCGACGCCCGGCAGGTCGTGCACGACCGGGATACCGAGGGCTTCGAGGTCCTTGGCGGGGCCGATGCCGGAGTGCATGAGCAGCCGCGGCGTGTCGACGGCGCCCGCGCAGACAAGCACCTCGCGGCGGGCGGTGAGCAGCTGCTCCGCGCCGTCCTTGGTACGGATGTGGACGCCGCGGGCGGTCTTGCCCTCCAGCTCCAGCTTGGTGGCCCACGTCTCCAGGAAGAGGTGGAGGTTCGGGCGGTCACCGGCCTCCATGTGGGGGTGCAGGTAGGCGACCGACGCGGAGGAACGCTTGTTGTTCTCCGGGTGGTACGAGAGGTCGAAGAAGCCGACGCCCTCGTCGAAGGGCTTGTCGTTGAAGCCGACGACCTCGGGGACGCCGAGCGCGGTCTTCGTCGCCTCGACCCAGTCGGTGGCGATCTGGTTCTGGTCCTTCTTGGCGACGCGCACGACGTTGTTGCGCAGCTTGCCGTAGAAGGGGTCCATCGCCTTGGCGTTCCAGCCGGTGGCACCCGCCTCTTCCCACTCGTCCCAGTCGGACGGCAGCGGCTTGAAGGAGATCAGGGTGTTGTGCGACGAGCAGCCGCCGAGCACCTTGGCGCGGCTGTGCAGGATGTGCGAGTTGCCCCGCGGCTGCTCGGTCGTGGTGTAGCCGTAGTCGAGGTCGCCGCCGAGCAGGCCGAGCCAGCGGCGGAGCGTCAGGACATCGTCGCGGTCGATGTCGCTGGGGCCGCCCTCGATGACGGCGACGGTGACGTCCGGGTTCTCGGTGAGCCGGGACGCGATCACCGATCCTGCGGTGCCGCCACCGACGATGACGAAGTCGTACTCGGTCTGGGACATGCGGTTACTCCAACGTTCTGCGCGTAATGAGCGGTCGTACGTATCGAGGGCTCAGCCCGCGAACCAGCGCACCGGCGCGGGCGCCAGGTTCTGGTAGATGTGCTTGGACTCCCGGTACTCCGCGAGCCCGGCGGGTCCGAGCTCGCGCCCGACGCCGCTCTTGCCGAAGCCGCCCCACTCCGCCTGCGGCAGGTAGGGGTGGAAGTCGTTGATCCAGATGGTGCCGTGGCGCATACGGCGCGCCATCCGGCGTCCGAGACCGGCGTCGGTGGTCCAGACGGCGCCCGCGAGACCGTACTCGGTGTCGTTGGCGAGCGCTACGGCCTCGTCCTCGGTGCGGAAGGTCTCCACCGTCAGGACCGGTCCGAAGACCTCTTCGCGTACGACCTTCATCTCGCGGTGGCACTGGTCGAGCACCGTCGGCTCGTAGAAGTACCCAGTAGCGGGGCGGGCGTCGCTCGGCTCGGGGCGCTTGCCACCGGAGCGGAGCACCGCACCCTCCTCCAGAGCGGACGCGACGTACATCTCGGTCTTCTCGCGCTGCTGCTGCGAGACGAGCGGACCGCACTCGACGCCGTCCTCCGTGCCCCGGCCGAGCTTGATCTTGCTTGCCCGGCGGGCGAGTTCGGCGACGAAGCGCTCGCGGACGGACTCCTCGATGATGAGGCGGCCGCCGGCGGAGCAGACCTGACCGCTGTGGATGAAGGCGGCGTTGAGCGCCTGGTCGACGGCGGTGTCGAAGCCCTCTTCGGTGGCGCAGGCGTCGGCGAAGACCACGTTGGGGTTCTTGCCGCCGAGTTCGAGGGCGACCTTCTTCACACCGAGCGCGGCGGCCTGGGCGACCTTGGTGCCGGAGACGAGGCCGCCGGTGAAGGAGACCAGGTCGACGTCGGGGTGGTCGGAGAGCCGGGCGCCGACGGTGTGGCCGGGACCGGTCACGATGTTGGCGACACCCGCGGGGAGACCGGCCTCGACGAGCAGCTCGATGAGCGCGACCGTGGTCAGCGGCGTGATCTCGCTCGGCTTGATGACGAAGGTGTTGCCCGCCGCGAGCGCCGGGGCGATCTTCCAGCTGGCCTGCAGGAGCGGGTAGTTCCAGGGCGTGATCATCGTGCAGACGCCGATGGGCTCGTGCACGACGACGCTGTGGATGTCGTCGGATCCCGCGTCGACGACACGGCCCGCACCCTCGCCGATCACCAGGTCGGCGAAGTAGCGGAAGGCGTCGGCGACGCAGTCCACGTCGACGCGGCCCTCTTCGAGGGTCTTGCCGGCATCGCGGCTCTCCAGGAGCCCGATCTCTTCCCGGTCGCGTACGAGGAGGTCGGCGACGCGGCGAAGCAGCGCGGCACGCTCGGCGACCGGAGTCTGAGGCCACGCTCCGTGGTCGAACGCCTCGCGGGCGGCGGCGATGGCCGCGTCGGCGTCCTCGGTGCCGCCTTCGGCGATCACTGCGAACGGCTTGGCATCCGCCGGGTCGAGGATCTCGCGCGTGGCGCCGGAGAGGGCGTTAAGCCACTCTCCGCCCACATGGATGGTCTGTTGTGCGGACACGTCCCGTTCGCCTTCCGTTCCTGTCATATGCCCCGCCTGTCACTCGCGGTAGCCGGGTCCACCTGCCCTCGGGTGAAGAAACCATGCGTATTACATGGCCGAAAGTGCGCTGTGTCACTGCCCGTGCAGGCACTCGGGGCGAAACGTACGCTCGAAGAGGGGTTTGTCACTGGAGGTGGCGTAATGCGCAGAATTTCCAGGAAGCGGGCGTGGGGAACAGCGGCCTGTACGGCGGCCGCACTCCTGGCCGCCCCGGCGGTCGCACTCGCCGACACGGACGACCTCAGCGCGCAGGAGATCTCCGACAAGGCGGAGAAGGAACTGCTCGACGCCAAGTCCGTCCATCTCGAACTGGAGCAGAAGGGCAAGGACCTCGACGACGACGAGCCCGCCACGATGAAGCTGACCCTCGACCAGGACGACAACTGCGTCGGCTCGCTGACCATGGCGGACAAGGGCGGCAGCCTGGAGCTGATCAAACAGGGCGAGCGGGTCTGGATGAAGCCCGACGCCGCCTTCTGGAAGGCGCAGCTCCCCGGCGGCCAGGGCGAGGCCGCGGCCGACATCATCGGGGACCGCTATCTCTACGGCACCACCAGTGACGCCCTGCTCAAGGACATGGCCGGGGTCTGCGACCTGAAGGAGATCCAGAAGGAGGTCCGGGACGAGTCGGGCGACGAGTCGACGCTCAAGAAGGGCGAGCGGACCAAGGTCGACGGCACCGACGTCATCCCCGTCACCGGCAGGGACGACGGCAAGACCACCACGATGTACGTCGCGGCCGAGGGCACTCCGTACCTGGTCAGGGCCACGGAGAAGGGGGAAGGGACCGACTCGACGCTGACGCTGTCCGAGTACGACAAGCCGGTGCCGAAGGACACCCCGTCCGACGAGGACTCGGTGAACGTGTCGCAGCTGCAGGGCGTACAGGACGGCGGACCGGCGGGCAGCTACTGAGCGACCGCTGCGCTCACGCCTCGGGGCCCTCGAAGTCCTCGGGCTCGTCCTTCACCGCGAGCCCCGCCACCCACAGCGGCATCAGCCAGTGCAGGACAAACAGGGTGAACAGGACGGGGAAGAGCAGCTCGTCGGTGTCCCAGCCCTGGATCATGGCCTGGCCCGCACCGACGACGGCGGCGAGGAGCAGCCACAGCATGAGCCCCCGCGCGCGGGCCTCGATGCGGGCCTTCTCGGCGCGCTGCCGCTCATCGAGGGCGCGTTCGCGCAGTTCGACGAGGCCGCGCGTCGCGCCGTTGATGACGCCGGTGGCGAAGCACCACGGCAGGATCAGGGCGACCATCGTCCACATCGCCCACCGTTGATCGCCCACGACGGTCAGCAGCCAGGCCGCGTCGCTCGCCACGGTGAGCGCGATGTGCGCGCCGACCGCGAGCCGCCTGCGCGCGGCGGTGGCGTAGAGGGACGCCGCCTCCCGCCGGTTCATGAGCGCGAACATCCGCCGGTCGTACCCGGTCATCCCCCGCGCCTGCTGGTCCGTCATCATCCCTGACTCCTCCCGTAGACCTCATCCGTGAGCGGGCGGAACGGCCGGAGCGAGAACAACGCCTCCACCGGCAGCCCGAAGAACTCCGCGATCTTCAGCGCCAGGTCGAGGCTCGGGTTGTACTGCCCACGCTCGATGTAACCGATGGTCTGGTAGTGGACCCCCACTGCCTCGGCCAGGCTCTGACGCGACACTTTCCGCTCCGCGCGCACCATCGCCAACCTGTTGTGCACTTGCTCGCTCATGTATAAGAAGTACTACATCGGCGAGTACGTTGACAACAGGGGGTGGGGTGGATGGGTGCCGCGCCTAGTCGGCCGGCTCGGGGCAGATCTCTTCCGGCGGGCAGAACCATGCGAGGGCCGTCTCCATCAGCGCCTCCTCGTCGGACCTGCCGTCCGCGTCGGCGCCGTACACGGCCAGGGCGTAGAGCTCGCCGTCCACGGACTCGAAGCGCTGGTCGATGACGTACCAGGGACCGATGTCCGGCTCATCCTTGAGCGAGTCGGCGAGGTAGTCGAGCCGGGCGCTGGGGCGGCCGCCGACGGCGGCGCGCGTCAGGTCGAGCCGGTCGAAGCCGTCGGGCAGCCGCCGCTTCGGCTGGTCCAGCCACACCTGCAGCGATTCATAACCGCTCGGCTCCTGCACCTTGTACACCTGGAGCCTTCGACTCCCGTCGAAGTTGCGGTAGTTGACGATGTCCGGGCCGTACACGGCGTCAGCCGTCGAGCGGGTCCAGCCCTCATCGGGGAGGGCGAGCCGGTAGCCGAAAGCGTCCTGCACGGTCTCGTATCCGTCGGGCGGACCGCCCGACGCGGAGGGCGACGGGGCGTCCTCGGGGCTCGCTTCGGGCTGCTCGACCGGCATCAAGTACCCCGTCGGCTCCGGTTCGTCCTTCCAGCCGAGCGCCCAGCCGCCGAAGGCCAGGCCGCAGACCGCGAGGACCGTCACGACGCCGCGCATTGCCTTGCCCTGGCGCACCGCGTCCCGGTCGTGGAGCTCGGCGATCCGCCGCTCCTGCTCGTGACCGACCCACTCCTGGCGGTCGGCGTCGAAGATCCGCACGGTCGTTTCCTCAGCCGGTGATCTGGGCGATCGCCTGAATGACCGCCGTGACGGACGCGGCCGTCGCGGCGGCCGCGGTGTACTGCTCAAGGCGACCGCGCAGCCGCGCGAGCAGCCCGCTGTCGCTGCGCCCGCTGCGGCCGATCTCCCGCTCCACCTCGTCCAGTTCGGCGTCGAGCGCCGCTTCGTCGGGCGTACGTTCCGGCGCCTCGGGCAGCCGGCCGCGCAGGGCCCGCACCTGAGCGAGCAGGTGCTGGTGCTGCGGATCGGCCGTCACCACCGAGTAGTTGGTGGAATCGGCCCTGCCGTGCGAGCCGAAGGCCTGCGAGCCGCCGGTGATCGACCCGATCTGGACGTGCGCGCCGCCGCTCTCCCCGTCGCCGCTCATACCGTGCTCCTCTCGGTGTGCGTGGCCTGGCCGTGGGCGCCGGTGGCGAGGGCGCCGCCGGACATCTCCTTGATGTAGACCCCGCTGTTGTTGATCTGCGTGATGTTCTGTTCCAGGCGGCCCGTGCGGTAGCCGCCCGCCCGCAGCGCGTCGCGTACGCCCTCGCCGATGCGGTCCTGGAGGGTGCGGATGTAGCGGGCGACGTCCATCTCCTGGAAGAGGGAGAGTTCGTCGGTGCTCGCCAGTTGGCGCAGCGAGACCAGCGGGGCGTCCGGCGGCGCCTGGGCCGGGCCGCTCAGGCCGATCCTGGAGCACAGGGCGCGCAGCACACGGGCGGCGCGCGGCGCGGGCACAGGCCCCTCGGGCTGCGCGAGCCAGAGCCGGAACGAGGTGCCGATGGAGGGCAGCGCGCGCAGCGCGGCGATGCCGACCGCCACGCCGACCGCGGGCCCGTCGACGAGGGCGCGCAGGGCGTCGCGGACGGGGCCCTCCGGTTCGCGCGCCACGATCGTGTCGACCTCGCGGAACTCGGGGACGATCGGCCCCAGCACGTGCGGCACCACTTCGAGTACCAGCATCCCGCCCTGTGTGTGCACCCGGACCAGGAGCGAGACGACGACCTGTTCGTTCCAGGCGCCGACCCTGATGCGCAGGAAATGCCGCCGCGCCTCGCCGCCCTCGCCCGCGGCCCGTGCGATGTGCCGCTCGGTCTGCTCGGTGTCGTAGACCCCGGCGGTGTCGTGCCCCTGACCGGTGTAGAGCTGCTCGTCGCGGCCCGCGCCCGCGGGCAGATAGACGAACTCCTCGATCTCCAGGTCCCGCAGCCGGTCCACGCTCGTGGCCTTGGCGGAGGTGCGCAGGTCCTTCAGGCGGGGCCTGATCATCTCGATGACCTCGCGCGCGGAGAGCGGCTCGTACGCGCGCTGCTTGGGCAGGCCGCCCTCCGACTCGGTGTCGGCACGCTGCAGTTCGAGCACGACGGACCACGGCTTACGGGGCTTCCCGGCCCCCAAGAAGGGCCGGTTGGCGTCGTAGAGGGTGACCTTGGCGTCCTGTTCGCGGCGGATGCAGTCGGCGATCGGGCTGAAGCGTGCGGGCAGTGCGGGCTGCTCGGTCTCGGCGAAGGTCTGCCGCGCGAGCCGCGTACGCAGCATGCGCTTGCGCAGGTACTGGTGACGCCACACCACGGCCGCGACGAGCAGCGGGAAGATCACCGGGTACGGGGTCTCCTTGATCTCGACGAACGCGGAGAACGTGTACGAGACGGCGCACCACCACGCGAACCCGGTCACCAGCCAGCCGATCCGGCGCCGCAGCCAGGCCAGCCACGGCGGCAGGTTCAGCTTCCGCAGCACGCTGCCGTCGGCGCCCCGGCCGGAGAACACCCGGGCCAGCCACAGCAGCAGGACGACCACGGCGTACGACAGCGCCGAGCCGCCCGGCACCAGGCCGCCGAACGTGCCGGGGCTCGAAGCGCCGAACTCCTCGGGGTCGAAGGCGAGCAGCACGAGGTCCGCGCCGGATACGCCGGAATCGCCGCCCTGGGAGTCCTCAAGGGCGTCCCAGGCAAGGACCGCGTCGGTGACGAGGAACCCGATCCACACCGCTGCCAGGAGCAGCGCGGTGGTCACCTCTTCACGCCGGGCCCGCAGAGCGTGCGCGAGCACCGGAAGCACATCGGCCCCGAACGGCGGCGCCACCGGGCGCTCCGCGTGATCGACGAGCTCGGACACGACCCGGCTGCGGAACACCGCGTCCAAGTGGACGCCGGCACACAGCAGTCTGGTGGCCTCGGTGTTACCTGCCATGGCCAACTCCGTTGAGATAAAGAGGAGTTGGAGGTTAGCGGTGCATGTGCGCAGGGGCCACAGGAAGGCGCACATGCCCCTCGAATAGGTGAAACGCCTACACCCGTTCCGGTGAAAGCAGATCCCGCACGCACCCCCGCAGCCACGCGTGCGCCGGATCCGCGTCGTGCCGGGGATGCCAGGCGATGGCAAGGCGCAGTGGCGGCAGGTCGAGCGGGACGGCGAAAGTGACCAGGCCCAGGGTGTCGGTCAGCGGCCGGGCCCAGGACGTGACCAGGCCCACCAGGTCGGTGCGGAGCAGCACGAAGAGGGAGGACGGATAGGTGCCGACACTGCCCACCACCCGCCGCTCCAGGCCCAGTTCGGCGAGCGCGGCGTCCAGCGGGCCGTGCAGTCGGCCCTTGCGGGAGACCGTGATGTGATCGGCGGCGGCGAACCGCTCGGGCGTCAACTCGCCGTGCAGCAAGGGGTGTCCGGGACGTACGACACCCAGCATCCGGTCGTCGTGCAGCCGCTCGATCCGCACCTCGGGCGCGACCGTGTCGATCACCCCGACCTCCAGATCGGCCGTGCCCTCGCGCAGCACGGGCGCGTCCACATGGCTCTCGCCGAGGAACCGGATGCGTACGCCGGGGGCCTCGGCCGCCGCACGGGCGAAGAGGGCGGGGCCGTACGCGGCGGCGATCGCGTCGTGCCCGAGGACGGTGAGGGTGCGGGACACGGTCCGCAGGTCGACCTGGCCGGGCCCTGCGAACAGGGCACGCGCCCGCTCCACCACCGCACTCACCTCCGCCCGGACGGCGAGCGCGTGCGGTGTGGGGACCATCCGCCGTCCCGCGCGCACGAGGACGGGGTCGCCGAGCGCCTTGCGGATGCGGCCCAGGGTGCGGCTCATCGCGGGCTCGGACAGATGCAGGCGGCGGGCGGCGCCGGACACGCTCTCCTCGTCGAGGAGTACGTCGAGGGCGAGCAGGAGGTTCAGGTCGAGGCCACGGCCCGGGTCGGACGGCGCCACTTCGGAATGCGCCACTGTGGAACGCGCCTCTTCTGAATGCGTCACGTGCATATATCCCTTGCAAAGGTTGCACTGGAGATCAGGTAGGCGGCGAGCCTACGGTGACGGGGCATCCCACATCACGCCACGACGCTCCCTGGAGGAGCCTTGCCCTCGCCTGCCCGAAACCGGACCGAGCCGCTCAAGCAGCTCAAGCGCCCGGCCGAACTCACCCTCTGCGCCTGTGTGCTCGTCGCGCAGAGCATGGTCGCCGCCATCAACCTCCTCATCCCGCAGCTGACTTCGTCGTCCGTCCACCCCTCGTCGAGCGAACTGCTGTGGACGGTCGACGCGTACGTCATCGTCTTCGCGGGGCTGCTCATCCCCGCGGGCGCCGTCGGCGACCGCTACGGGCGCAAGGGCGCGCTGCTCTGCGGGCTCGGCCTCTTCGCCGCGGGCGCCACGATCAGCGCGCTCGCCACCGGGCCCGTCCCGCTGATCGCCGGACGCGGAGTCTCCGGCGCGGGAGCCGCGCTGATCATGCCCGCGACCCTGTCGATCCTGGTGCGCACCGCATCGCCCGAACACCGGCCGCGCGCGGTCGCCTCCTGGGCGCTCGCCGCCGGGCTCGGCGGCTTCGCGGGGAACGCCGTCGGCGGCCTGATCGGCCAGTATCTGCCGTGGCGCGCCCTGTTCTGGGTGATGGTGCCGCTCGCCGCGCTCCTCGCCCTGGCCGTGGTGCGCACAACTCCCCGCACGGAGAAGTCGGTCGGGGCCGCCGTCGATCCCCTCGGCGCCGCCCTTCTGACCGGCGGTCTCGTCGCAGTGCTCTTCGGCATCATCGAGAGCCCGACGCACGGCTGGACGTCGGCGCGCATCGTCATCGCCTTCGGGGTGGGCGCGGCGCTCATCGCCGTGTTCGTGGGGCACGCGCTGCGCTCCCGCTCCCCGCTCTTCGACCCGCGGGTCTTCGGGTCCCGCCGGCTGCGGGCGGCGACCCTCGGTACGGCCGCGTCCTTCTTCGGCCTCTTCTCGCTCTTCTACGTCAACTCGCAGTACCTGCAGTACGTGAAGGGGTACGGCGCCGCCCGCGCGGGCCTGGCCATCGTCCCGCTCACCGTCGGCATGATCCTGGTCCCGAGGCTCGCGGCACGCTGGTCGAAGCGGCCCCGTCCGCTGGTCGGCGGCGGACTGCTCCTGATCGGGCTCGGCCTGCTCGGCGCTTCCACGGCGGACGCGGGCACGCCCTACGCGGCGTACGCCTGCTGGCTGCTCGTCATTTCGGCGGGCACGGGTCTCTCCACGCCCGCACTCGCCCTCGGCGTCGTCTCGTCGCTGCCGCCGCACCAGGCGGGCCTCGGCTCGGGGCTCGGCACGTCGGCGCGGGAGGTCGGTGCGGCGCTCGGGGTGGCCGTCACGGGGACGGTCCTCGCCTCGCACCCGGGGTTCAGCTCCGGGATGGAGGCGGCGCTGCGGGTCGTGGGACTCACGGTGGTGGCCGCGGCGGCCCTGGTCACCCTCGGGTACCGGACCGGACGCACGACGCCCCCGGCTGCCGATCGAGCGGCCGCCGGGGGCGAAGTGGACGAACGCGCGTACAGGCAGAGCCGTACGCGATGACGTACTGGACGTACGCGATGACGTACTAGATGAGGCCGAGGCCGCGGACCGCGTCGCGCTCCTCGGCGAGCTCCTGCACGGACGCGTCGATGCGCGCACGCGAGAACTCGTTGATCTCCAGGCCCTGGACGATCTCGTACTTGCCGTCCTTGGTGGTGACGGGGAAGGAGGAGATCAGGCCCTCCGGAACGCCGTACGAACCGTCCGACGGGATACCCATGGAGGTCCAGTCGCCGTCCGCCGTGCCGTTCACCCACGTGTGGACGTGGTCGATGGCGGCGTTGGCGGCGGAGGCAGCCGAGGACGCGCCACGGGCCTCGATGATCGCGGCGCCGCGCTTGGCGACGGTCGGGATGAAGTCGTCGGCGAGCCAGGCCTGGTCGTTCACGACCTCGGCGGCGTTCTTGCCGGCGATCTCCGCGTGGAAGATGTCCGGGTACTGGGTCGCCGAGTGGTTGCCCCAGATGGTCAGGCGCTTGATGTCGGCGACCGACGTGCCGGTCTTCTTCGCGAGCTGCGACAGCGCGCGGTTGTGGTCGAGGCGGGTCATCGCGGTGAAGCGCTCGGCCGGTACGTCCGGGGCTGCGGCCTGCGCGATGAGCGCGTTGGTGTTGGCCGGGTTGCCGACGACGAGGACCTTGATGTCGTCCGCGGCGTTGTCGTTGATGGCCTTGCCCTGCGGCTTGAAGATGCCGCCGTTGGCCTCGAGGAGGTCGCCGCGCTCCATGCCCTTGGTGCGAGGGCGGGCGCCGACGAGGAGGGCGACGTTCGCGCCGTCGAAGGCGACGTTCGGGTCGTCGCTGATCTCGATCGAGTTCAGCAGCGGGAAGGCGCAGTCGTCGAGCTCCATGGCGGTGCCCTCGGCGGCCTTCAGCGCCGGCGTGATCTCCAGAAGGCGCAGGTTGACCGGCACGTCCGCGCCGAGCAGGTGGCCCGATGCGATGCGGAAGAGCAGCGCGTAGCCGATCTGGCCGGCCGCGCCGGTGACGGTGACATTCACGGGAGTGCGGGTCATGGCGGTCTCCGTAATACAGCTGGCGGTGGGGGTCCCTGCCCCTCGTGGCTGGATCCCCTGCCGACGCCCTCGTCGATCGCCTCTCGATGATCGATCTCTTGGCATCAAGAGAGATCCGGAGTCAGGCTATACCGCCTCGGGCGGGCCGGTGCGCCGGGTCCGTGTGGCCCCGCGCACACGGTGGCGGCCGCCACCTCGGGAGGGGGGAGCGTGGCGGCCGCCCGGGGGTGTGACCGCACTCCCGTGGGGGTTACGGTGCGCCTTCCCGGGCGCCGGGGATCCATGCATGCGGAATTGAACCACTGCTTCGCGGCGGATCTTCTCCCGCCCACCCAGCGGATCTTCTCCCGCCCACCCACCCGATTACCCGGCAGCCCGTCCGCCCCGTTGTGGGCAGGCGTTGGGCACAACACCGCGCCGCCGGGCACCGGTACAACCACGCGTCCGCCTACTTCGTGCAGCCGGTGACGCCCGTCTTCAACGTCGCGCACGCCTCCGCCGACGCCCCGTCCTTCACCGCCGTCATCGGCGTGTACGCGTCGAAGTCCGCGTTCACGGTCCCCGCCTGCTTGGCGCCCCCGCCGGCCGAGATCGTCACCTTGTCCCCCACAGCCGCCTGCGTGATCCGCGCCCACGCGGCCCCGCAGGTCTTGCTGTAACGGACCTCGATCAGCGCCTTGCCGACGGTCGCGCGCGTCGTCGTCCTGGCCAGTTCGCCGCCGCAGCCCATCGTCTCCGGGTCCTTGCCGGTGCAGCTCTTGCCGCTGCACTCGACGCCCGCGGGCAGATCCGCGTCACTCGTGGTCGGCGAGGCCGGCGGCTTCGCGCCCTCGTCGCCCTTGTCGTCCTTGCCGAAGTCCGTCAGGAAGACGGCCGCGGCTATGACCACGAGCGCGCCGACCGTCCCCGCGAGGAACATCGTCAGCTTCCTGCGCCGCCGCTGCCCGTCGGGCGAGTCCCCGCCGCGGCGCGGCTCCTGCGTGCCGGGCGGCGCGACGGCGGGCCCCAGGCCGCCGTCCCCGACGCCGTAAGAGGAAGCAGCCCCGTACGCCCCGGCTCCCGCGCCCGCTCCCATGCCCGCGCCGGACGGCGATCCCTGCGGAGGCGCCGTGGGCGCGACGCCCGCGGGACCCGCGACCCCCGTCATGCTCCGGCCGCCACGGCCACCGGCGTCGACATCGGTGGCTCCGCCGCCGCCCGCCGAGCCGCCCCGCGCCGTGCCCGCACCGCCCTTGCCCTTGCCCTTGGGCGGGTTCGGCCCCAGTTCCCCGAGCGCGGCCCGCGCCTGGGAGATCCGAATGGCCTGCATGGTCATGTCGTGGCGCATCTCGGAGCGGCTCCAGGCGCGCTCCGCGAGCTCCCACATGGTGATGAGGTGAACGGGGTTGGTGCCCGTCACCTCGGCCAACGCGACGATCGCACCCTTCGGGGCGAGCAGCCGCCCGTTCAGATAGCGCTCCCACGACGTCTTGCTGTACCCGGTGCGGTCCGACACCGCGGCGATGCTCAGACCACTGCGGTCGACGAGCCTGCGCAGCTGATTGGCGAACTCCCTGACCTCCGGATCAAGCTCATCCGGTAGCGCCTTCCAACGAGGCATTACTCCCCCTATTCCCCCCGTACGTGCCTACTTGCCCCCGCGCGTGATGCCCCCTGCCCTGCCAAGGGGCAGCCCCCGCTGCCCCTGTCATGGACTACCCAGAGGGATGCACAAAGTCAGGATGTCAGTTCCCAGACTGGGGGCGCACGGGAGCACTTCGGGCCACCGGCGTGCACCGTCGCACTCCTCGCGGTCCAGCGTCCAGTGTCCCACCGCTGTCCCGCATCACAATCCGGAACCCCAGGTAGCGGCCCGGGACATCCCAAAACATCCCGAATGCACCTGTTGAACCTTTTGTGAGCAGCGGGCAGGAGGCAGCATCGGAGAGGCCAACGCACCACCTAGGGGGGATCAGATGCGCATCAGCAAGGGCAGGTCGAAGCGGCTGCTCGGCTCGGCCGTCACCGTGACGGCGGGGGCCGCGCTCGCGCTCGGGGGCACGGCGTCGCTCGCACAGGCGAGCGGTCCGCACGTCATCGACGGCAAGGGTGCCGCGTACAACGACTGGGGCGACGAGGGCGACCTGTCCCGCCACAGCCACGCGAACAGCAACGCCACGCGGCTCTGGCAGACCGTCCTGTACGCGGACGGGGCGAAGTGGAAGGACAGCAACGGCAACCGGCACACGTTCAAGAAGTGGGACATCGACGGCAGCTTCGGCCGGAAGACCGAGTCGGCCACCAAGTGGTGGCAGCAGCGCGAGGACGTGGAGGACATCGACGGAATCGTCGGCAAGGAGACGTTCGGCGTCGCGGACGACTACCTGGACGGACCGGGCTACAACGGCCGGGTCACCTACAGCGGCTACAAGCACGACGTCACCTTCAAGCGCCTCGGCAGCACGTATTACGTGAAGATCGGCGACCAGTGGAAGAAGGCCGCGTACAACTGGCGCGGCTGATCCCTGACTTCACCAGCACCCCCGACTTCACGCACCCCCGACTGGGGCCGTCACTCCGTGGCGGCCCTAGGGCCTGTCCGATGGGTCCGGCCGGGGTCGCGACCCCTGGCACGCACATCTGCGGCGTTGTCGTCGGTTGCCAACGCTCCGCGTTGTCGCCCTCCTCCGCCTTGCAGCTGCACGCACCAGGGCCCGCTCGGCCCTGCTGAACCGGCACCCGGCGCAAAGACCGGCCTGACCCATCGGACAGGCCCTAGGCTGGAGGGCGTCCCGGTCCGGCGTTTCCGAGGGGGCAGCGTGTCCACGATGGTGATGACCGGCGGCACTTCCGGCTTCGGAGCGATCGCGGCCGAGCGGCTGACGCGGTCGGGCGATGTACGGCTGCTCCTGGGCGCACGCCGGACGACGGCGGTCGGCGATCGGATCCCGCTCGACCTGGCGGACCTCGCCTCGGTGCGCACCTTCGCCGCGACGGTCCGCGAACGGCTCGGCGACACCCCCGTCGACGCCTTGGTGCTCAACGCCGGCGTGGTCCTCCCCGACGTCACCCGTCGCACGGTCGACGGCTTCGAGACGGCCTTCGCCGTCAATCACCTCGCGCACCATCTGTTGCTGCGCCTGCTCCTGCCGGCGCTGGCGGACACGGCGACCGTGGTGCTGACCACGAGCGGTACGTACGATCCCGCCAACCACGCCGGTCTCACGCCGCCCCGGCACGCCGACGCGGAGCTGCTCGCGCACCCCGACCGGGACCCCGGCCTCGACGCCAAGCCGCGCAACGCCGGTGAGCACGCGTACACCGCGTCCAAGCTGTGCGCCGTGCTCACCGCACGGTCACTCTCCGAGCACCCCGGCTTCCGGACCGGTGGCCGCACGGTGGTCGCCTACGATCCGGGGCAGGTCTTCGGGACAGGTCTGGCCAAGCAGCTGTCGTTCCCGCTGCGGACGGCCTGGGCGCTGCTCGGCACTCCGGTCATCGGCCGGACGCTGCGCAGGTTCAACCGCGATCTCAACAGCCGCCCTGACGCCGCGAACACCCTGGCCGACCTGGCCATGGGCGGCGTGAAGGCCCCGGCAGGACGCGTGCTCGTCGCCCTGCGACGCGCACGGCTCAGCTGGCCGGACCCGTCCGATCTGGCGCGCAGGGACGAAGTGGCGCAGGCACTCTGGAACGACAGCGGCAGACTCGTCGGCCTTTCGCCCTGACGCGCGACGTCCGTCTCAGGGCACGGAATCCGCTCGCCAGACCGCCCGGCGCGCTGCTTACATCGCCCCATGAGTGATCTCCACATCCGCTGTGCGTCCCCGTCCGACATCGACACCGTGCTGCGGTTCTGGCGCGAGGCCGCGGAAGGAACGAGCATCAGCGACGACCGGGCCGGAGTGGCCCGGCTCGTCGAACGCGACCCCGAGGCCCTGCTCATCGCCGAGCGCGACGGCGTCATGGCGGGCACCGCGATAGCCGGCTTCGACGGCTGGCGCTGTCACCTCTACCGCCTCGCCGTGCACCCGGACCACCGGCGTCAGGGCGTGGGCTCGGCACTGCTCGCCGCGGCCGAGGAGCGCTTCGTGGGACTTGGGGGGCGCCGCGGCGACGCGATGGTCCTGGACCGCAACGAGCTCGCCCATCACACCTGGCGCGCCGCGGGATACGCGCCCGAGCCGCAGTGGAGCCGCTGGGTGAAGCACCTCTAGGTCCCAGTCCGCGGACGCCCGCACGAGCGGATTTTGCTGGTCCTTTACTATGTACGCACCACTCGATTCAACTGAGATTCAAACTGAAAGGTGTGAGCGTCCGCCCATGGGCGAGCCTCCCAGTACCCGACATCGCGCATTCCCCCGGTCCCTGTCCGATCATGGGACGGAGGTGACCCGATGACCGAAGTGCTCCTGCTCCTCGTGGCGGTGCTGCTTTCGCTGGCGTGCGGCGTCTTCGTGGCGGCGGAGTTCTCCCTCACCACGGTCGAGCGCAGCGAACTGGAACGAGCGGCCGAACGCGGCGAGCGCGGCGCCGCGGGCGCGCTCAAGGCCGTCAAGAACCTCACCTTCCAGCTCTCCGGGGCACAGCTGGGCATCACCGTCACCAATCTGGTCGTCGGCATGCTCTCCGAGCCCTCCATCGCCAAGCTGATCGCGGGCCCGCTGCGCTCCATGGGCATCTCCGCATCGGTGGCCTCGTCGGTGGCCCTGGTCATCGGCACGGCCCTGTCGACGGTCTTCCTGATGGTCGTCGGTGAGCTGGTGCCCAAGAACTGGGCGATCTCGTCGCCGCTGGCCGTCGCCAAGCGGGTTGCGACACCGCAGCGCCTGTTCAGCGCCGCGTTCCGCCCCTTCATCGCGCATCTGAACAACACGGCGAACCACTCCGTACGCCGCTTCGGCATCCAGCCCACCGAGGAGCTGGCCAGCGCGCGCAGCCCCAAGGAGCTGGTGGCGCTCGCCCGGCACTCCGCCAGGGAGGGCGCCCTGGAGGCGGACACCGCCGAGCTGTTCGTGCGCACCCTCAACCTCGCCGATCTGTCCGCGGAGAACGTGATGACGCCGCGCGTGCAGGTCATCGCCCTCGACGCCCTCGCCACCTGCGAGGACGTCGCTAACGCGACGCGCGCGACGGGCCTGTCCCGCTTCCCCGTCTACCGCGGCAACCTCGACTCGGTCGTCGGTGTCGCGCACATCAAGGACGTCCTGGCGATACCGGCCGAGCGCAGGGCCCGCTTCCCCGTCGCCGAGCTGATGCGCGAGCCCCTGCTCGTCCCGGAGTCGCTCACCGTCGACCGGCTCCTCGACCGGCTCTCCGGCAAGCGCACGATGGCCGTGGTCATCGACGAGTACGGCGGCACCGCCGGTGTCGCGACCCTGGAGGACATCGTCGAGGAGGTCGTCGGCGAGGTGCGGGACGAGCACGATCCGCACGAGACGCCCGACATCGCCGCGGCGGGCACCGACGACGATGGCCGGACGCTCTACTCCGCCGACGGCTCGGCCCGCACCGACCAGCTGGCCCGCGTCGGCCTGCGCGCGCCCGATGGGCCGTACGAGACGCTCGCAGGTCTTGTCGCCACCGAGCTCGGCCGCATCCCGGCCGAGGGCGACAGCCTCGAGGTGGGCGGCTGGCGGCTCGACGTCGTGGACGCCCGCGGCCGCCGCGCCGCCCGCGTCCTGCTGCACGCACCCCTGCACGACGACCACCCGGAGGAGGAGCGATGACCGCCGTCCAGTTGCTGATCGGCCTGGCGACGCTCGTCGTCAACGCCTTCTTCGTGGGCGCCGAGTTCGCGATCATCTCCGTACGCAGAAGTCAGATCGAGCCGTACGCCGAGGACGGCGACCGGCGCGCGAAGAGCGTGCTGTGGGGTCTGAAGCACGTGTCGGCGCTGCTCGCCGCGGCGCAGCTCGGCATCACGCTGTGCACCCTGGTGCTCGGCATCGTCGCCGAGCCCGCGATCGCGCATCTGCTTGAGCCGCTGTTCGACGCGGTCGGCGTGCCGCACGGTCTGGTCCACCCGATCTCGTTCGTCATCGCGCTCGCCCTGGCAACGTATCTGCACATGCTGCTCGGCGAGATGATCCCCAAGAACATCGCGCTGGCCGAGCCGGTGCGCTCGGCGCTGCTGCTCGGCCCGCCGCTGGTCGCGCTTGCCCGCGCGCTGCGCCCGGTGATCTTCGCGATCAACGCGTTCGCCAACGGCCTTCTGAAGCTGCTGAGGGTCGAGGTGAAGGACGAGGTGTCCGCGACCTTCTCGGACGACGAGCTGGCCCGGATGGTCAAGGACTCCGGTGACGCGGGTCTGCTCGACGACCGTGCACAGGAACGGCTGCACGACGCCCTCGAACTGGGCCGCCGCCCGGTCAGGGACGTGGTGCTCCCGCTGGAGCGGGTGGTGTACGCGCATGTCGGCGTGACGCCGGAGCAGTTGGAGCGGCTCTCGGCGGAGTCCGGGTTCTCCCGCTTCCCCGTCGTGGACGAGGGCCGCCGCATCGTCGGCTATCTGCACGTCAAGGACGCGCTCGACCGGGCGCCGCGCGATCTGCCGTTCCGGGTGCCGGACATGCGGAAGATCGCGCAGGTGCGGGAGTCCACGCCGCTGGACGACGTGCTGACCGCGATGCGCGGCAGCCGCACGCATGTGGCGGCGGTGCGCGGCTCGGACGGCAGGCTGGCCGGGATGGTCACCATGGAGGATGTGCTGCGGGAGCTGTTCGGTCAGCCCGCCTGAGCCGAGGGGGATGCGAACGTTGAGTCAACTCGTCCTGCGCGACGTGTCGTACGGCTATCCGGAACGGCCCGTACTGGAGCGGGTCTCGCTCTCGGTGCGCCCCGGCGAGAAGGCGTGTGTCATCGGCGAGAACGGCTCGGGCAAGTCGACGCTGCTCCGTCTGATGGCGGGCGAGCACGTGCCCGCCGACGGCGAGGTGGCCGTCGTGTCCGACGGCGGCACCGGCTATCTCGCCCAGACGCTGCGCCTTCCGCCGCACGCCACCGTGCAGGACGCGGTCGACGAGACGCTGGCCGAACTGCGGGATCTGGAGCGGCGGATCGGCGATGCGGAGGCCACGCTCGGCTCGGCGGGGCCGGAGGGCCTCGCCGCGTACGGGGATCTCCTCGCCGCCTTCGAGGCCCGTGACGGCTACCGCGCCGACGCCCGTCTGGAAGCCGCGCTGCACGGTCTTGGCGTCCCGCATCTGGAGCGTTCGCGCACCCTTGGCTCGCTGTCCGGCGGCGAGTCCGCGCGCCTCGCGCTGGCCTGTGTGCTCGCCCCGCAGCCCGAACTCCTCCTCCTGGACGAGCCGACCAACCACCTGGACGACCAGGCGCTCGGCTGGCTCGAGGAGCGGCTGCGCGCCCACCGGGGCACCGTCGTCGCCGTGACCCACGACCGGGTCTTCCTGGACCGGGTCGCGGATGTGATCGTCGAGGTCGACGGCGACCGCAGGTCGGCGGCCCGCTACGGCGGCGGCTGGCACGGCTATCTGGAGCAGCGCACCACGGCCCGGCGCCGCTGGGAGGAGCGCTACCGGCGGTGGAGCGACGAGGTCGCGCGCCAGGAGCGGCTCGCGGAAGGCGGCTCCGACCGCCTCGCGACGGGCTGGCGGATGAGTTCGAGCCCGCGTTTCGCGGGCCATCAGCGCTCGGTGGAGGGTCAGCTCTCCGGTGTCGTACGCAATGCGCGCGAGCGGCTGCGCAGGCTGCGCGCGGAGCCGGTGCCGCGCCCGCCCGACCCGCTGCACTTCACGGTCGGTGACGGCATCGAGGGCGGTGACCACCCCTTCGTACGTCCGGCCTCGCTGACGGACGTCACAGTGGGCGAGCGCCTCACCGTCGGCCACCTGCTCCTGGAGCCGGGCTCGCGCACCCTGGTCACCGGGGCGAACGGCGCGGGCAAGTCGACGCTGCTCGGTGTGCTCGCGGGCGTGGTCGCCGCGGATCGCGGGGATGTCGAACTCCCGGCGCGCGTAGGCCACTTGCCCCAGGAGATCGCGTACATCGCCGACGAGGACACCACCAAGACGCTGCTCGACGCGTTCGCGGCGGGGCTGCCTGGCCTGCCCGAGGAGCACGCGCCCGGGCTCATCGCCCTCGGCCTGTTCCGGGAGGAGGACCTCGCCGTGCCGGTGCGGGGCCTCTCCGTGGGCCAGCGCCGCCGCCTGGCGCTGGCCCGCCTGGTGACCCGCCCGGCCGACCTGCTCCTCCTGGACGAGCCGACGAACCACCTCTCCCCCGCGCTGGTCGAGGAGCTCGACGAGGCGCTCGCGGAGTACCGGGGCACGCTGGTCGTGGTGTCCCACGACCGCAGACTGCGGCAGCGGTTCCGGGGCGAGCGGGTGCGGGTGGAGGCGGGGCGACTGCTTGCGGAGGCGTAGCCCGTGTCCCCCACCCTCACCGAACGCCGCCCGCCGTGGGTCGTCTTCACGCGCCATGACGACCCATGGCTGAGTGCTGAGGCCGACGATTTCCGCCACCGGGGTGGACGCGTGTTCCGCCTGGACGGCCGGGAGTTGCTTGAGCCCAGAGATCTGTTCGCCGCCTTCGCCCGGGAGTTGACGTTCCCCGGCTACTTCGGCCACAACTGGGACGCACTCGTGGACTGCCTGCACGACTGGCACGACTGGCACGACCACGGACGCGGCACGAAGGACGTCGCCGTCCTCATCGACCATGCCGACGCCCTGCACGACGCCGAGTTCCTCGGACTCCTCGTCTCCGTGCTCTGCCAGGCCGCCTGGAACGCCAACCTTCGGCTCGACGCCGACGGGGAACCGGACCCGGACCGGCGGCCGTTCGCCCTGCACTTCGCCTTCCTCCTCGACGACATCGCTCCCGGCGCCTTCACCGAGGCCGTGGCCCGCGGCCTGGACGTACAGGTGACGCTCGACCAGGAATGCCTGATGGCAACCCTGACGGATGGCGACTGGCCGCTCGGGTCAGGGCGTGGTCCCGCCGCGCCGGGCGGTCGGGGTCTCCGTGATGCCGGGCCCGCCGGACCCCACGTTGGCGGCGCCGACCGCCGTGAGGACGGCGAGCAGCGTCGCCATCCCGGCGGTGGCGAGCGCCGCCTGCCAGTCGACGTCCAGGAGCGTGGTCGCCCCGGCGACGAGCACGGCGCCGAGTGACTGCGCGAAGGTACGGATTGCGCGCTCCGCGGTGGCCTTCCAGAAGACGGCGGTCCACATGGCTGCCTCGCTCTCTCGAGGTTGACGAGGTTGACGGGTCAACTCCCGGCATACCGCGATCGCGGCCACCTGCCTACGACGCCGGCTGAAAAGATGATCCCCGCAGTCAGGCAGAGACGAGGAGCACGAGCCATGCCCAGCGACGACCGCATAGACCCGCCCAACCTCGGCAGCGAGCGTGAGACGTTGCGGGGGTTCCTCGAGTATCAGCGTGCGACCCTCGCCATGAAGTGCGAAGGGCTCACCGACGAGGAGCTGCGGCAGCAGTCGATGCCGCCTTCGACGCTGTCGCTGCTCGGGCTCGTGCGGCACATGGCCGAGGTGGAACGCGCCTGGTTCCGGCGGGCGTTCGAGGACAACGAAGCGCCCATGGTCTGGTCCGACGAGATCGACTTCCAGGCGGCGTACGACGCGAGCGCGTCGACCGGGGCCGAGGCGTTCGCGGCCTGGGAAGCGGAGGTGGAGAACTCGCGCCGTGTCGAGGAAGAGGCCGACTCTCTGGACCTGGCCGGGTATCAGCCGCGCTGGGGCGAAGAGGTGTCGTTGCGGATGGTGATGGTGCACGTGCTGTTGGAGTACGGCCGGCACAACGGGCACGCGGACTTTCTGCGCGAGGGCGTCGACGGGACCGTGGGCGCCTGAATCCCCCTACGGCGTGAGGCGGTGTCCCGTCGTCGCGTCGACGTGGTCCGGGATGTCCTCGTGACGGTCGCCGACCGTCGACGTGCCGGTGGGTTCGAGGACGAGGATCGCCGCGCCGGACGGTGCGGACGGCTTGTGTTCGATGCCGCGCGGGACGGTGAACACCGAGCCCTTGGGGAGGGTGACCGTGCGTTCGCCGGTCGGCTCGCGCAGGGAGATGCGCAGTTCTCCGTCGAGGACGAGGAAGAACTCGTCGGTGTCGTCGTGGACGTGCCAGAGGTGGTCGCCCTCGACCTTGGCGACGCGTACGTCGTAGTCGTTGACCTGGGTGACGATGCGCGGGCTCCACAGGGCGTCGAAGGAGGCCAGGGCCTGGGTCAGGGCGATGGGTTCGTTGCTGCTCATGGCTCCACCTTCCGCCGGCCTGCCGCACCGTCGTGAGTGGTAGAAATAGCTCATGACGCAAGGATCCTCTCAGCCTCGGGTCGATGATGGCGGACCGCTGCATCGCGTCGTCGTGATCGTCGACGCGAACTCCAATCCCTTCGAACTCGGCTGCGCCACCGAGGTGTTCGGGCTGCGCAGGCCCGAGCTCGGGCGTGACTTGTACGAGTTCTCGCTCTGCTCGCCGGAGCCCCGCACGCTGATGCGGGACGGGTTCTTCACGCTCACCGGCGTCGCAGGCCTTGAGGCGGCCGAGTCGGCGGACACCTTGATCGTGCCCAACCGGCCCGATGTCGAGGTGCCACGCCGCCCTGCCGTCCTCGACGCCGTCCGCCGGGCACACGCCCGCGGGGCCCGGCTCGTCGGTTTCTGCAGCGGCGCCTTCACGCTGGCCGAGGCCGGGGTGCTCGAAGGGCGCCGGGCCACCGCGCACTGGCAGTGGGCCGACTCCTTCCAGGCCCGCTTCCCCGGCGTACGGCTCGAACCGGATGTGCTCTTCGTCGACGACGGCGACATCCTCACCGCCGCGGGCAGCGCCGCCGCGCTCGACCTCGGGCTGCACGTGGTCCGCCGGGACCATGGCGCCGAGGTCGCCAACGCGGTGAGCCGGCGCCTGGTGTTCGCCGCCCACCGGGACGGCGGCCAACGGCAGTTCGTGGAGCGGCCCGTACCGGATGTGCGGGACGAGTCCCTCGCCCCGGTCCTTGCCTGGGCGCAGGAGCGCCTTGACTCGCCGCTCTCCGTGCCCGATCTCGCGGCGCGCGCCGCGCTGAGCCCGGCGACGCTGCACCGCCGCTTCCAGGCCCAGCTGGGCACCACGCCCCTCGTCTGGCTCACCGGCGAACGCCTCACGCTGGCCTGCCGGTTGATCGAGCGGGGGGTGACCGGCTTCGACGTGGTCGCCCGCCGCAGCGGCCTCGGGACCACCGCGAACCTCCGCGCCCTGATGCGCCGCGAGACGGGCCTCACGCCCTCCGCGTACCGCCGCCGGTTCGGGCCCGCGCAGCCCTGAGGCGAGCGTGCCGGACGCAGACTTCAACCCCCCGCCACAAAGGCCAACTTGAGACCTATTGGCCCCCCGCCCCCTCTCATAGAGTCACGGCTTGATATGGCCATGACGAAGAAGAGGGAGTCCATGCGTCGCAGACGGCTGCTTCACCTGGTCCTCGCCCCGCTCGCGGGCGTGTTGATGTTCACGGCTCCGGCCGCCGCGGGCCCCACGCCACCGGGGGACGTCTACCGTCCGGTACGCGGTCCTGCCGCGCCCGCCGAGTACCGCTATCTGCAGAAGACCGTCCCCGGAGAGGCGATTCCGCGCCACGCGCACGAGGACGCCGCCGCGCAGGCGCGTCAACTGCCCACCACGGGCGGCCGATGGAAGTCCGTCGGGCCGACGAACATCGGCGGGCGCATCGTCTCGCTCGCCCTCGACCCGAAGCGTGCGGACACGCTGTACGCCGCCGCGGCCAGCGGAGGCGTCTGGCGCAGCACGGACGCCGGGCAGACCTTCAAGTCCGCCTGGCCCGACGCCTGGACGCAGTCGATGGGCGCGATCGCCACCGCGCCCGACGGCACCCTGTACGCCGGTACGGGCGAGCCCAACCCCGGTGGCGGCAGCATCACGTACGAAGGAACAGGCCTCTACCGCAGCACCGACGGCGGCAAGAGCTGGAAGCCGTCCGGGCTGCGTGACTCCGGTGCGATCAGCGCGATCACCGTGGACCCCGACAACCCGAAGCGCCTGTATGTGGCCGCGGCGGGATCGCTCTACAACGGCGGCGGCGACCGGGGCGTGTACCGCTCGGAGAACGGCGGCAGGACCTGGCAGCGGATCCTGTCCGGCGCCAACGAGTTCACCGGCGCCACCGAGATCATCGTCCAGGGCAAGAAGCTGTACGCCGTCCTGTGGGACCACCGGCGCACCCCGGAGCGCCGCACCTACGGCGGCGAGGGCTCCGGCGTCTTCCGTTCGAGCGACGACGGCAAAACCTGGCAGCGGCTCGGCGGCGGGCTTCCCGAACAGGGCCCGGACGTCGGCCGCATCGGTCTCGCCGTCGCGGGCGACCGCGCCTACGCCATCGTGAACAAGACCGACGGCCCCTTCGAGGGCTTCTACGCATCGACGGACGCGGGCGACACCTGGAAGCGGACGCCCACCGACAAGAAGCTCACCGACTCGCAGTCCACGTTCGGCTGGTGGTTCGGGAAGATCTGGACCGACCCGCGCGACGCCGGGCATGTGCAGGTCGCCGGAGTACCGCTGATGACGTCGAAGGACGGCGCCGCCACCTGGACGGCCGACGACACCAGCATCCACGTCGACCAGCACGCGATGGTCTGGGACCCGCGCCACCCCGGCCGCGTCTACCTGGGCAACGACGGCGGCGTCTACCGCTCCGACGCGAACGGCGACGGCGGCTGGGTCAAGGCCCGCCACGAGCCGTACACCCAGCTCTACAGCGCGGCCATATCACCGCAGGACACCTCGCGGATCTCCGGAGGCGCGCAGGACAACGGCTCGATACGTTCCTGGGGCGGCGACGGCTTCAACGAATACCTCGGCGGGGACGGCGAGGAGAACCTGATCAACCCGACCGACGTGAACAACGTCTACGCCTGCTACCAGTACGGGAACTGCTTCAGCTCCACCGATGGCGGCGACACCCTGACGTACTTCGCCGACAAGACCACGTTCCAGCGCCGCAACTGGTTCACGCCGGTCGTCTTCGACCCCCGTAATCCCAAGGTCCTCTACTACGGCGCCGAGGTGCTCAACCGCTCCACCGACGGCGGCGCCACCTGGCAGGCCATCAGCCCCGACCTGTCCGGCGGTCCGGGCCCCGACCCGATCTACACCAACTACGGCACGATCACCTCGATCGCCCCGGCCGCGGACGGCCGCACCCTCTACGTCGGCACGGACGACGGCCGCGTCTGGGTCACCAAAGACGGCGGCGCGCACTGGACGAAGCTCGCCCAGGGCCGCCCCTGGGTGACCCGCGTCGTCGTCGACCCGCACGACCCCGACCGCGTCTACACCACCCATTCCGCCTACCGCTCGGGCTCGGGCACGCCCCACGTGTACGGCAGCACGGACGGCGGCAAGCACTGGAAGGACCTGTCGGGCAATCTGCCGGACGCGCCGGTCAACGACCTCGTCATCGCCCGGGGCGGCACGCTCCACATCGGCACCGACCAGGGCGTCTTCACCTCTGGCGGCAAGGGAGACCACTGGTCGCGCCTGGGCCGTGGCATGCCCGCGGTGCCGGTGGACGACATCGAGTACGACGCCGGGAACCACCGCCTGGTGGCGGCCACGTTCGGCAGGGGCTTCTACGAACTGACCACTCCCTGACCGTCCGATACCGCCAACCGCTCTGCTCCCGGCGGCCGTCGGGCCACCGGGAGCAGTGCGCCTCGTACTCGGGGTCGTCGGGCCCGCCGCTCACCAGGTGCTCCTTCGATGTCGATGAGTAGATCGATCAGTGGGTCGGTCAGTGCGTCGCCGGAAGGTCCGCGCGGTCCTCGGCGGGTGTGCCGACCGCGGTCACCCGGCCCGCCCGTGAGCGGAGCCCGAAGGCGGCGATCAGCGCGGCGAGCAGGACCGCGGCGAACGGGACCCACAGGGCCGCGCGGTAGCCGGTGAGGAGGTCCGCCGGTGCGGACGAGGCGGTGGCGGCGACATTGACGGCGGTGACCGTGGAGAGGCCGAGCGCCGCGCCGAACTGGAAGGAGGTGTAGAGGAGTCCGCCTGCCAGGCCCTGCTCCTCCTCCTTGACGCCCTCGGTGGCGACGATGGTGAGCGGGCCGTAGGCCAGCGCGAAGCCGAGGCTGAGGATGATCAGGCTCGGGAACATCGCCAGGTACGTCCAGTCCGCGCCGACCGGCAGGAACAGGGCGTACGCGAGCGCCGCGATGAGCAGACCGCCGAAGATCACCCGGGCGTTGCCGAAGCGCTCGACGAGCTTGGGCGTGACGGTCGGGGAGAGCACCGCGTCGACGCCGATGACGATCATCGCGAAGCTGGTTTCGAGAATGGACCAGCCACGCAGCTCCTGGAGGTAGAGGACGACCAGGAACTGGAATCCGAAGAAGCCCGCGGCGAAGAGCAGCCCGGCGAGGTTGGCGCGGACGAGCGCGCCGCTGCGGAAGATGCCGAGGCGGACCAGGGGCGAGGCGGAACGGCGCTCGACAGCGACGAAGGCTCCGAGGAGCGCGAGACCGGCGGCGAGGGTGCCGAGGGTGGCGGCGAGGCTCGTGTGCGATGCGCGCTCGACGCCGAGGACGAGCAACGCGATGGCGGCGGTGACGGTGACGCCGCCCGCCAGGTCGACGCCCTGCCCGGTGCGGTCGGGGCGCGGCGACTTGGGCACGAAGGCGAGCGCGGCGCACAGGATCACCGCGGAGAGCACGACGGGGGCGAAGAAGACCCAGCGCCAGCCGACCGAGGCCAGCAGGCCGCCGACGACCAGGCCGATCGAGAAGCCGCCCGCTGCGGTGCCGGAGTAGAAGAGCAGGGCCTTGTTGCGCCGCGGTCCCTCCTCGAAGCCGGTGGTGATGATGGAGAGGCCTGCGGGCGTCATGAAGGCGGCGGCGACCCCGGTGACGAAGCGGGCGACGATCAGCATCCAGCCCTCGGTGGCGAAGCCGCCGAGGCCGGAGAAGAGCAGGAAGACCGTGAGCCACAGGACGAACATCTCGCGGCGCCCGAAGAGGTCCGCCGCCCGGCCGCCGAGCAGCATGAAGCCGCCGTAGCCGAGGACGTAGGCGCTCATGACCCACTGCAGGTTTCCGGTGGAAAGGCCCAGGTCGGCGCGGATGGACGGCAGGGCCACATTGAGCATGGCCACATCGATGCCCTCCAGGAAGATCGCGCCGCACAGGACGAGCAGGACGCCCCACTCCCGGGGCTTCAGGGTGGCTGACTCTCTCTGCTTGCTCATGACGATGTCCTCTGTTCTTCTGCCCATTGCGTGTTGCGCGACGGTGATGGGTTGTTGTCGGCTCACTCACCCTCGATCAGCGCCCTGGGCGGAACAACGGCGAAGATCGCAACGTTCGTTCAACCGGGCTTACCGATCCGATCCACCTGGGGGAACGCCGATGGAACGCGATGAACTGGAGTGCTTTCTGCTGCTCGCCGACGAGTTGCACTTCGGCCGCACGGCCGAGCGCATGCGGCTCTCTCGGGCGCGGGTCAGCCAGTTGATCCAGCGCCTCGAACGCCGCGTCGGCGCCCCGCTGTTCATCCGTACGAGCCGCCGTGTCGCCCTCACATCGCTCGGCCGGCAGCTGCGCGCCGACCTCGAACCGCACCACCGGGCCATCGAGGCCGCCGTCGAACGGGCCGCCGCCACCGCGCGCGGCATCGAGAGCGTGCTGCACGTGGGCTTCTCCAACCCGCTGACCGGCGAGATCGTGATGAAGGCGACGGAGGCGCTGCGCTCGAGCCACCCCGGTCTCGCCGTGGAGATCTGCGAGGTGCCGCTCTCCGATCCTTACGGGCAGCTGCGCAACGGCGAATTCGACGTCCAGCTCACGGAGTTCCCGGTCGAGGAGGCGGATCTGGGTGCCGGTCCCGCGCTGCTCGCGGAGGAGCGGGTCCTCGCGATCACCGCGGGCCATCCGCTGGCCGCGCGGGACGCGGTGTCGCCCGAGGATCTGGCGGACGTGACGCTCCTGACGATCGCGGGCGACGTCCCCGACTACTGGCTGGAACACCACGTCCCGTCCCACACACCACTGGGCCGCCCGATCGCCCGCGGCCCCGGCGTGACCAACATGCAGGAGGCGCTGATGCTGGCCGCGGCAGGCAAGGGCGCGCTGCTTGCTCCCGCACACACCGGGACGTACTACGCACGACCTGGTGTCGCGTACGTCCCCTTCGCCGACGCCGAACCGGTCGGCTACGGCATGGTGTGGCGCGCGGGCGACGACACGGGCGCGATCGAGGCGTTCACCAGGACGGCCCGGGAGGTCGCGCGGGACGTGGCGCAGGGGGATCCGCGGAGTGCGGTGCCGGTGGGCGTGTGATCAGGAGTCGCCGCACGGACCGTCGCCCGGTCGGCGGCCGCCGGCTTCGAACAGTCGGCGCAGGCGGCGGACCTCGGCGACGAGGCGGGGGGACGTCTTCGCGGGCGCGTGCGATGAACCGGGCGTTCTCGTCCCAGCGTTCGTCCACCGCATCGACGTAGCGCGGCCGCTGAACGAGGGTGGCGGCCACGATCTCACCGTGGTCGAAATCGGGCCATCGCCCGGCGCGTCCGGTGTCGGGGACGGTGCTGACGGCGACGAGGCTCATGGCGTGGTCGTCGTCGAGCTGACGCACCTGCCAGGGCCCGGGGGGCGCGGCCGCGGCGATCTCCTCGATCCCGTTGAGGTCGTCGTCCGTCAGCGGGGCGGAGGCGTCCATCAGGCTGCTTCCTCTCGCGGGTCGGTGCCGGTCAGCCCTGGTCAGTGCGGGGCCGCCTCGGCGGCCGCCTTTGTCGGGACAGTGCTGACGGCGACGAGACACATGGCGTGGTCGTCGTCGAGGTCGTCGAGGTCGCCGTCCGTCGACGCGGCGGAGGTGTCCTCGGGCTGGTTCCGCGCCCCGGTCACGACCGGGCCGCCTCTGCGGCCGCCTTGACGTGACCGTTGCGGGTCCGGATCAGGTGCGGCATATAGCGGTTGAGCACGGCCCGCTCGGCCAGGGCGCCCAGCGGGCCGAGCGGTGCGGCGAAGTCGATCACGTCGCGCATCACCGTGCCGCCCTGCCCGTCCGGCTCGAAGTGGTGGGCGTGGTGCCACCGTTTGAACGGCCCTGACACCTGCTCGTCGACGAAGTGTCCCGGCCGGTCGAAGGCGGTGATCCGGGACGTCATCCGCCACCGCACGCCGAAGTGCCTGGCCTCCCAGGTCACGGACTCCCCCAGCAGCATGCCGCCGGCCGCAACCCCGCCGATGACCTGCTCGCCGGACGCGGCCATCGACGCGGTGTGCACATCGACGTCCAGCGAGATGTCGAAGACGAGCTCTGGCGGCGCGGCGATACGGGTGACTGCCTCGAAGCGGGTCATGCACCGACCCTACGACGGCCTCCACGCCCGCCCGTTGCCAGGGGTCGCGGGCCTCAGGCGCCTCCCGGACACGGGCGCCTGCTCGGCCTATGCGGCCTGTTCGGCCCGCCCCGAACGGTGCGCCGCGACGCCGGTCAGCTCCGGGGCCACCTCCGGACGCAGGACGAGATCGTCGTCGTAGTCGCCGCCGTGCTCGTGCCGGTACGGCAGCGGGGCGGTGACGGGCAACTCGCGGAGCCGGTCGCGCAGTTCGGCGGTACGGGCGCGGTAGCCGGCGGCGTCGAGACGGTCGGCGCCGTAGACGACGTACGGCGGGAGCGCGGCCATCCCCGTGTACCAGAAGACACCGTGCAGCAGCGGGAAAAGAACCTCGTCCGCCTGTCCATGGACGCCGCGCGGCCCGAACCCCGACTCCCGCGCGCCGACCGAGGTGACGACCAGGGCACGCTTCCCGGCGAGCCCGCCGTCCCCGTACCGCAGGGTCCGCCCCGCATCGTCCTGGAGCCCGAAGGCGAAGCCCTGCACGAGCACCCGGTCGAACCACCCCTTGAGAATGGCGGGCGGCCCGAACCACCACAGCGGAAACTGGAACACCAGCGCGTCGGCCCAGGCAATCTTCTCCTGCTCGCCCGCGATGTCCTCGCTCAACTTCCCTGCCGCATGGGCATGTTCCTGCTCGGCGCCGACCAGCAGCCGGTCCATCGACTCCCGATGAAAGTCGTCGGCGTCCACCACTGGCTTCCACCGCATGGCGTACAGATCGGACTCACGAACCTCGTGCCCGAGCTCACGCAACGCCTGTACGCCGTCGTCACGCAACGCCCCGTTGAGGGACCGGCCTTCGGGATGGGCGAACACCCAGAGAATCTTCATGCCATCGATCCTCCGCCGCGCCCGGGACCAACATCAGTGGCCAGACGGCCACGCACCGCAAGAATCTGGCCAGCAGTCGCTTACCTGCGCATGACCTCGGCGAGCTGCTGTTCGATCAGGGCCGGCACGGCGACGGGACGGGCGGCGTCGCCCCGGACGCCCGGCCGAAGCCGATCACCGAGACCGATTCCCGGAGCGCCCAAGAGGCGATGAGCATGGTGTATCCGGCATCGACCTGGCGAACAAGGTGCTGCCGCACTAGGCGTCCCGGCACTCCACATGGCCCCAGCCGTGCGCGTTCTTCGTGATCTTCTCACCGGCTTCGTAGGGCTTCTGGCAGTGGCAGCGGCCGGGGAACTTGGCCTTGATGACGGGGGCCGAAGTCGCCTTGCCCGAGGCCGACTTGGCGGTGCGTCCGGCGGTGGTCTTGCGTGCGCGGGGCGCGGCCGTCATGCGCTCGGGGCGCGGCTGCGGGATCTCCTGCGCGCCATGGGCGGTGCCGGCCGGCTGCTGCGAGGTGGCGGCGTCGCTGGCCGCCACGTCGGCGATCGCGTTGAGGTGGTCACCGTCCACCTGGTGGGCCGCGACATGCCGGAACGTGACCGCGCGGCCCTGCAGAAGCGCGTCGATGCGTACGACGAGCTCCTTGTTCGCGACCGGCTTCTTCGCCGCGGTCAGCCAGCCGTTGCGCTTCCAGGAGGCGATCCACTTGGTGACCGCGTTCATCGCGTACTGGCTGTCCATCCGGACCTCCAGCGGGAGCGCGGGGTCCGTGGCCTCCAACAGCTCGGCCAGTGCGGTCAGTTCGGCCACGTTGTTCGTCGAGTGGCCGAGCGGTCCTGCCGCCCAGCGCCGCGGGGTGCCGTCGGCGTCGGCGACCACCCAGGCCCAGGCCGCGGGTCCGGGGTTCTTCTTCGCGGCTCCGTCACAGGCGGCGATGATCAAGTCAGACATTCCTCGATGATGCCAGTCGCCGTGCCGGGGCCGTGTAGCAGCCCCGGCACGGCGGGCCCTGGATCGGGATCGGGATCGGGCTAGATGCCGAACGGTGCGGCGTAGCGGACTGTGCCGCTGGGCAGCGGGTGCGCGGCGTCGAGGGCGAGGGCCATCATGGCCTCGTCCGGGACGTCGATGCTGATGCCGATGCCGTGGGCGGAGGCGCGGGAGAAACCGAACCTCGGGTAGTACGCCGGGTGCCCGAGGACGGTGACGAAGCGCTCGCCCCGGTCCTTGGCGACCTGTAGCGCCGTACGGATGGCCGCGGACCCGGCACCGGTCTTCTGGTACTCGGGCAGCACGGCGACGGGAGCCAGGCACAGGGCCGGGGTGTCGCCGATGTGGCAGCGGGTCAGCAGCGCGTGTCCGACGGGCTTGCCGTCCCGGTCGGTGGCAACGACGGAAAGGCCGTCCAGCCAGGAAGAGTCGGCGCGCAGCGCGTCGACGAGGTCGGCCTCCGCGGACGTGTCGAACGCGGCGAGGACGATGTCGCGGATGGCGGGGATGTCAGCGCCGGTCTCGGCGCGCGTGATCCAGTCATCGCTCATGGTGGGCATGGTGGATGCGAATCCGTTTCATGGTGGGTTCGTGTGAGTGTCGCCCCGCGAGCTCACGCTCCCGGCGGGGCACATCCGGCTGAGGTCAGGCCGCGGCCCGGGACGTGAGGGTGGTCCGGGCGGTGCGCATGGCAGCGGCCTTGAGCGCGGTCATCGACCCCACCTCCCGACTTCCTTGGCAATCCGGTCGAACACGAACGCCAAAAACAATATCAGTCGGTCAGTAAGGGCTGTGCATCGTGAGGTAGCGGATGTCGAGGTCGGACTCCAGGTAGTCCATCCGCCGCTCCCAGAAGTCGCGCATGTGGGGCAGGTCCAGGTGCGCGTCGAGATCGCCCTGGGAGCGCCAGGCCTCGTAGAAGACAAAGACGCCCGGCTCGTCGCGGTCCTCGTGGAAGTGGTACTGCAGACAGCCGGGCTCCTGCCGGGTCGGTTCCACGAACGAGAGCAGGAGCCGCTTCAGCTCCGCGGCGCGTTCGGGCTTGGGGCGTGCGATGCCGACGAGCATGAACGGCTGAGTCATGAAGGTTCTCTCCTCGATGGGTACGTCGATGGCGCTAGGTACGATGAAATTCGTACCTGCCGGACGCTAGCGATCCCGCAGGTACGATGCAAGTCGTACCTGCGGGGCCGCGCCCATCGAAAGGAACCCGGATGCCCGACGACGAAGGTCACCCGACCGTCGAGGAGATGGAGCTCGGCCCGGTGCTCGCCGCGCTGGCGGACCCGTTGCGCCGCCGTGTGGTGAGCGAACTGGCGGCCGCACCCGACGGCACGGCGCGGACGTGTAGTTCCTTCGAACTGCCGGTCTCCAAGGCGACGGTCACGCACCACTTCCGCGCGCTGCGCGAGGCAGGCCTGGTCCAGCAGGTGTCACGGGGCAACAGCCGGATGGCCACCCTGCGCAGGGCCGATGTCGAGCAGCGGTTTCCGGGACTCCTCGCCATCGTGGCGGCCGAGCGGGAGAGCGCTGCCGGCCGGGGTGAGTAGCACGGCTCGGCCTCAAGCGTCCTTGCGGCTTCGCACCTGGATCAGGCCGTGCGTCCCGCTCGTACGCCACGCCTGGCCGTGCTCGGCGGTCAGCGCGGCCTCGGTCCGCGCGTCGAGGCCGACGATCACGTCTGACTTCAGTGTCCGCAGCGCGGCCACCGGGCCGGGGAAGTACACCGTGGGTTCCGCGAACGGCGTGCTCGCGGGCCACAGCCGGTCGCCGACCAGGCGCCGGTAGTTCAAGTCGCCCTTCACCAGCGTCAGGGTGGCGTCGGCGAACTCCTGGCGCAGGTCGTCGGGCATGTCCGCGTACGGCAGCGGGGCGCAGGAGAAGGTGTGGGCGCGGACGGTGAGCCGGCCACTGCCCATCGCCGCCCACAGGCGCCTGCCGACCTCGGACGCGGCGCCGGGCGCCGTGGTCAGGTGGCGCAGACCGTCGATCACGTCGGCGGTGGTCGCGTCGGAGACGTAGTACGGGTACGGCTTGACGTGCAGGACGGCCCGCTCGATCCGCTGACGGCTCATCAGGTGGTCGATGAGGATGAGGTCGGGCAGCAGCTCGCGCCCGGCGTTGTCCGCGACCAGGCACAGCGCGCCCCGGCCGCCTTCGGGCAGCAGGGACCACAGCAGCGCGGACTCGTCGGCCACGAGCCCCGAGTCGACGGCATCGGCCGCGTCGCCCTCCGAGCCGATGCGGAACCCCAGATCGGCGCGATTGCCCCACAGGGCGCCGAGGAGCAGGGCCTGGTCCTCGGCATCGGGAGCCGCCGGGTCCGCCGGCCGGTCGAGCGCGGCGAGTTCCTCCGCGGCCTCCACGGTCTGGAGTTCCGCCTGCTTGAACGGGCGGAAAGGATCGATCCCTTGCCAGGGGCCGACCTCGAAGTACCCCACTGCTTCGAGGAGTTGGCGGTAGAAGTAACTCTCCGCCCAGAGGAAGGGAACATCGAACCACGAGCGGCCGAAGTGGCCGCTCCCCCACCCCTCCCACAGGTCCCGGTCATGCGCGCCGGGACCGAGGCGTTCGATGACGCCGTCCGTCGCCTGCGCAAGGAGGGCGTCCAGCGCGCGGTGCTGCTCGGGCCCATAGGGAAAGGCGTCCCGCACCTTCTTGATCAGCGCCGGATGCCGCTCCGCGAGCACGCGCCACGCGAAGGAGCCCGGTTCATTGCTCAGGATGACGGGCGCCTCGACTGATTCGGGCATGGCTCGCTGATCCTTCCTGTCGGTCGTACGCGGA
This sequence comes from Streptomyces sp. NPDC086554, assembly GCF_040686095.1. NCBI lineage: Bacteria > Bacillati > Actinomycetota > Actinomycetes > Kitasatosporales > Streptomycetaceae > Streptomyces > Streptomyces sp. NPDC086554. Next base: position 65,616 of record NZ_JBFBJK010000008.1, on the reverse strand, counting down.
CGCGGCGCCGCGGACGCCCAACGTCTCATGTGCGCGGCGCCGCGCGGACAATCGGCGCCATGAGCGAGTACGCAGTCGAGGTACAGCCCCTCGTACACCGGAAGGCCATGAGCCTCGGAGGGTTCGGCGAGGCGTGGCTCCGCCGGCTTCCCGCGCTCGTGGAGGACTTGGAGCGACGGTGGTCGATCAGCGTCGGCCCTCCGCCGGCCGGGGGAACGACCTCGTACGTGGCCCGGGCGCGCACCCATGACGGCCGGGACGCGGTGCTCAAACTCGCTCTGCCGGAGGGCGACTTCGCGAGCCAGGTGCGGACGCTTCGGCTCGCCGATGGACAGGGTTACGCGGGGCTGCTCGCCCACGACGTCGAACGTCACGCGATGCTCCTGGAAGCCCTCGGGCCGCCGATGGACCGGCTCGGGCTCCCGCCCCGGCAGCAGATGGAGGCGCTGTGCGCCCTGCTGCGGCGGGCCTGGCGTGTGCCTCGGGCGGAGGGCTTGACGGTCGATCCCGCGGCGGAGAAGGCGCGGGTGCTTGGCGAGCTGGTCGGGCGGCTCTGGGAGAGCCTTGGCCGGCCGTGTTCGGAGCGTGTCGTGGCGCGGGCGCTGGAGCTCGCCGAGCGGAGGTCCGCCGCGTTCGACCTCGACCGATGCGTCGTCGTCCACAGCGACCCGCACGCGGGGAACGCGCTGCGCACCCTCGCTCCCCGGGCCGGGTCGGAGCAGGGCTTCGTCTTCGTGGACCCCGACGGGTTCCTCGCCGACCCCGCCTATGACCTCGGGGTGGTGCTGCGCGACTGGTGCACGGAGCTGCTGGCCGGCGATGCCGCCGCCCTGGCCCGTTCGTACTGCGCGCTACTCGCGGCCAGGAGCGGGGTGGAGGCGACGGCGATCTGGGAGTGGGGCTTCCTCGAGCGGGTGTCCACCGGGCTGTACGTCCTCGGCTTCGGGGCCGAGGAACTCGGCAGGCCGTATATCGACACCGCGGAACTGCTGGCATGACGTGCGGCGCCTTGCCGGTGCGAGCGGGCGTCGCACCGCCCGCGATGTCAGGCGCGCTGTGCCGGCAGGTCGTCTAGTTCGGCCGCGAAGAGCAGGGCGGGGCGAAGCCCATCCCGGCGAAGCGCGTCCGTCTTCGCCATGGTCTGCCACCCTCCCCGCCCGTATGGCTACAGCTTCACGAACGCATGAACCTGTAGCTCGCCAACGCACGCCAACGGATACAACACGCCACACCCGCCCAGCAATTGACGAGGAGAACGTCATGTCCCGGATCCGCCGCACCAGAGTCCGCGCCGCCCTGTTCACCGTCCCGCTCGCCGTCGCCGGTGTCCTCGGCACCGCCGCCGTGCCCGCCGGAGCCACCCCGCAACCCGGCAAGTCGCTCACCTGCCGCGGAGAAGGCGTCGATCCCGATGCCGCCGTCCGGTACCGGACCGAGACCGTGATCCACGCGCCGCTGAGCACCATCTGGAAGCTGCAGACCGACGTGGAGCGCTGGCCGTCCTGGCAGGGCCCGGTCACGGCCGTGGAGCGCCTCGATCACGGCCCCTTGCGGAAGGGCTCGGCGTTCCGGTGGACGACCCCGATACCGCCCAACCCCGCGACTCCCGCCACCAGTCTGGACATCACCTCGACCGTCGAGCAGCTCAAGCGCGGCTCCTGCATCCGCTGGACCGGACCCGGGATCGGTGAGGGACTGCGCATCGACGGTGTTCACGTATGGACCTTCTCCGAGGTCGATGGCGGTGTCCTCGTACGCACCGAAGAGACCCACACCGGGGACCAGGTCGAGGCGGACGTCCCCGCCGCGACCGAGATCCTCCGGCAGGGTGTCGAAGGCTGGCTCGGCGACTTGAAGACCACGCCGAGGCCCGCACCGGTCACCGGCAGCGCTGAACCGCGCCGGTCGCGACAGCCGCTCTAGTCGCAGTACTTGTCCCGCCCCGGCCGCTCCCCCGTCGCCAGGTAGCGGGAGACGGTCCGGTCGCCGCACTCGTTGCCGTTGGCGAGGTAGGCGTCATGGCCGGTGGAGTCGACGGTCACCATGGTGGCGCGCTTGCCGAGGGCGGCGCGGAGTTTCAGGGCGCCGCCGAGCGGGGTGGCCGGGTCGCGTTCGTTCTGGACGAGCAGGACGTTGGAGGGGCCGGCATCGGTGATCCGGACCGGCGCCTCCTTCGGCCGGTAGGGCCAGGCCGCGCACAGCATCGCGTTGCGCGGCATCCCGGCGGTCAGCGGGAACTCGGCGCGGCTTTCGGCAACTCCCTTCTCGTACGCGGCCGTTGACCTCGGCCACTCGATGTCGTTGCACAGGGTCGCGGCTCCGACCGAGACGACGTTCTGCAGCACATCCTCGGGCGGCGCCGGGGGCGCGGGCGGCACGGTGCCCTTGCGGGCGGCGAGGATCAGCTTGGCGAGGGCGGGGAAGTCGTCGGGGTCGTAGAGCGTGTTCAGCATCGTCTGGCGCAGTACGTTGCCGTTGAGCTCTTCGGGGTTGGCGCCGGGCCAGGGAATCGGGTCGCGGTCGAGCTTCGCGGCCAGGCGCAGGAACATGGGGCGCACCTCGGCCGCCGTCCGGGCCAGCCGGTCCGGATTGCCGGGCGCCGCCGCCCACTTGGCGAACTCGGGAAAGGTGTCCTCGACCCCCGCCTCGTGCGCGACGACCCAGCCTCGGGAGACCTGCGTGTGATCGGGGTCGTCGTTGCTGTCGAGCACGACGCGGTCCGTCCGGTGCGGGAAGAGTTGGTTGTAGACGGCTCCGACGTACGTCCCGTAGGAGACGCCCCACGCGGAGATCTTCCGCTCGCCGAGCGCCGCCCGGATGCGGTCGAGGTCGCGGGCCTCGTTGGCGGTGCTGATGTGCCGGATGAGATCGCCGCCGTTGCGCTCGCAGGCGTCCGACATGCGCCGCGCGGCGGTCATGTTCTCCGTGATGGACCCGTCGGCGCCCGGCCAGGGGCGCAGTCGCGATGTGGCAAGGTCGCCGTGCTCGAAGCCGCAGCTGACCGGTGTGGAGCGGCCGAGCCCGCGGGGATCGAGGCCGATCAGGTCGTAGGCGTCCCGCACTTCCTGCGGCAGCTTCTGGCCCTTGCCCGAGGGGTTGTTGATGCCTGATCCACCGGGTCCGCCGGGGATCAGGAGCAGGGCTCCGCGGCGCGCCTCCGGCTTCTCGCTGGGGATGCGCGAGACGGCGATGTCGATCTTCTTGCCGTCGGGGTCGGAGTAGTCCATGGGGACCTCGACGGTCGCGCACTCCTGGCGCGGGTCGAGGCCGCTCCCCTCGCACTTCTTCCAGTCAAGAGGTGTGCGAGCAACGGCAGTTGAGGCTGTCGCGGTGAGCGGTGCGGTGAGGCCGAGGACGGCTGCCGACGCGGCGAGCAGGGCGGCGTTTCGCGTTGACTTCTTCATGGGCAACAGCCTTGTCGTCACTCCCCTGGCGCCACATCCTCCTGACTGGCCGTCGCGCGTCAGGGTTTGCCCCGGTAGTACCCCTAGGAGGTGTCTCTTGGACCGCGTGGGATTCTGTCGGGATGGACACATTCACGGCCCGGCTGGACAGCGCATGGGAGTGGTGGGCGGCCGCCATTGAGGAAGCGCAGGAGGGGCGCTGGGTTCGTGATGCCGTGGAGCGGCAGGTGGTGGCGGACATCATGGCCGCGACCAATGCCCTGCACGGAGGTCGACTGGCGCCGTTCACCGAGGACTCGTGGCACGTACGCATTGGGCGGATCGCCAATTGGGCCGGGGTGCTCCGGCTTGCCGCCCGGGCAGGGGGTTGGGAACTCGAACCCGTCGTCGGGCGCAGTCCGAAGGACCCTGCGGGTATGGCCGAGCTGCTGTCCGGCATCTATGCGATCGGCGGGCAGGGCGAGAAATGGATGACGGAGCTTCTTCGAGAGCGTCGGGTGCCACCGGAGAAGGAGATCGCCCAGGCCGAGGGTTTCCTGACCGGGCCGGGGTCCATGGAGGATCTCGAGCTGTTCTTCTACGACAGCTGATCGTCATCCCTACTCGGTCGGCACCGCGCCCGGATGAGGATGGCGGCGAGGTGGAGTGCGGCCTGGCGGGCGACGGCCCGCTCATCCGCCTGCGCGGCCTCGTCGCGGTCGATGGCCCACCCGGTCGGACGGCTGGGAATGACGGCAGGGATCCCGCGCCGGCGTAGATGCGGCGTCGGCCACGGCCAGGACCGCAGCGAGGATCCGTTGCCAAGCGCCTTCCACGGCCCACCGGATCAGCCGTTTGTGAGCGGTCTGGAACGAGCCGAGTTCGTCCGGCAGGTCCCGCCAGGGCGAGCATGTGCGGTACTTCCAACGGCCTGGGGGCACTACCGTCGGCTTCATGACCGGCCCGGAATCCCCGACCCCACAACCGGAATCCCCGACCCCACAAGGCGCTCCGAAGATCACCTGGCGTCGCCTCACCGAGCGTGACTTCCCGCTGCTGCGCCAGTGGCTGCGGCAGCCGCACGTCGCGCGGTGGTGGAACCACGAGACCTCTCCCGAAGCGGTGGCGCGCGACTTCGGTCCCGCGGCGCGCGGGGATGAGCCGTCCGAGGACCTGCTCATGCTGCTCGACGGCGAGCCGTTCGGTCTCGTACAGCGCTGCCGCCTCGCCGACTACCCCGAGTATCTCGTCGAGTTGGTGGACCAGGCCGAGGTTCCGGCGGGCGCCGTGTCCATCGACTACCTCATCGGTGACCCCGGCCGGGCCGGACGAGGCCTTGGCACGCTCATGCTCCAGGCGGTCATCGAGGCCACCTGGAGCGACCATCCCGACGCGACCGCGATGCTCGTCCCGGTGCACGTGGGCAACACCGCGTCCTGGCGCGCGCTGGAGAAGGCGGGCATGCGCCGCGTCGGCGACGTCAGTCTGGAGCCGGACAATCCCGTCGACGACCGCGCTCACCATCTCTACCGGATCGACCGGCCTGCCGCGTCGTGATCCAGTGGCTCCTCAAGTACGCGCTGCCCGACGGGACTTGAAGGCCCGGCGGCTCACCGCACCGCGATCCCATCGAGCCGCCGCCACTGCTCGTCGCTGAGCCGCAGGCTTCCGGCGGCGACGTTCTCCTCCAGGTGGCCGAGCGAGGCGGTGCCCGGGATCGGCAGCACGACCGGTGAGCGCGCGAGCAGCCAGGCGAGGGCGATCTGCGCGGCCGTGGCGTCGAGTTCGGCCGCCACGGCGGCGATCTCGGCGGTGTCGGCCGACGCCGCGGGGTGCACGGGCCGCCAGGGCAGGAAGGCGATGTCCGCGGCGGCACAGGCGTCGAGCACGCTCTCGTGCTCGCGGTCGAGCAGGTTGTAGCGGTTCTGTACGCTCGCGACGTCGACGATCTGCCGCGCTTCCGCGAGCTCGTCGACGGTCACCTCGGAGAGCCCGATATGGCCGATCTTGCCGTCGCTCCGGAGCTCCCGGAGCACACCGAGCTGATCGGCGAGCGGTACCTTCGGGTCGAGCCGGTGCATCTGGAGCAGCTCGATCCGCTCGGTCCGCAGTCGGCGCAGGGCCTGCTCGACCTGGTCCCTGAGGAACTCCGGCCGCCCGTTGATCTGCGCCTCCGCGCCGGGAGCCGGCTGCTCGACGGCCACCTTGGTCGCGATGAGCACGTCGTCCGGGTACGGATACAGCGCCTCGGCGAGAAGCTCCTCGTTGGCGCCCCATCCGTACATGAACGCCGTGTCGATCAGCGTGACGCCCAGCTCGACGGCGCGCCGGATCACCGCGACCGAGGCTTCCCTGGCCGCCCCGTGCTCGGTGGGCAGCCGCATCGCCCCGAACCCGAGCCGCCGTACGCCGATTTCGCCACCGATACGGAAGGTGTCGCTCGCTGCTGTCATGTGTTGGTGTCCACCCTTCAGTGAACGCCCGACGCTATCAAGGGTGTTGGGCCGACGACCGTCCCGCGGGCTCGTCGTAGTCGAGGCGGGCCTGCTCGATCCGGCCCAGGTTGGCGGTGGACCACTCCGCGAGCGTGGCGAACAACGGGCCGAGGCTGCGCCCCAGTTCACTGATCTCGTACTCCGCACGCGGCGGCGAAGCGCCGGCGGCCGTACTCGTTGAGCGTCCAGAGGATCGGCGTGGCCCAGCGGCTGAGTCCCCCTCAGGGAAGGCACCTTCCTCAAGCCGCCCACCCTACCGACGCCCCGAATTACGCATACGCGTGCATAGACACCGCACGGCGCCCGGTTCAGGGTGACCACGCACCCATCGCACCCATCGCACCCATCCAAGGAAGGACTCTTCATGCGAAGACGCGCATTCGTCCGCGGCCTTGCCGCCACCGGCGCCGGGTTGGCCGTGCCCCTGCCGCCGGCCGGCGCCACTGCCGCAGCCGCTCGGCCATCGGCCGCCGGATCGTCCGCCGCCGGTTCCTGGCAGGAGGTACCCGCCCCGGCCGGGCAGGAGGCCGCTCATCTCGCCGCGGTCGCCGCCGCGGGGCCCGCGGCGGCCTGGGCCGTGGGCGAGCAGGGCCGCAATGGCGGCACCCTCGGCACCCCGATCGCCCTCAGCTGGGACGGCTCGGCCTGGTCGCCCACCGACCTCGCCCACCTGACGTACAGCGGCGGTCTGCGCGCGGTCGCCGCGGGCCCGCCCGGCGGCGCGGCCTGGGCCCTTGGCACGAACGCGGCGGGGCACGACCAGCTCCTCGCCTGGGACGGCACGACCTGGCGGGAGACGGACTTCCCCGGCCGGGGCGAGCCGGGGACACGCCTTACGGACGTCGCGTCCGGCCCCGACGGCGGATTCTGGGTGTCGGGGCGGCACGGCGACCGCGCCGGGCTGCTGCACGGCGACGGCCGGACGTGGCGCTGGTGCACTCCGCTACCGGACGAGGCCGCGCCCACACCGACCGGCGTCCATGTCACGCCCGGCGGCGAGGTGTGGGTCTTCGGCGACATCATCGCCCGGTGGGACAGCACCTGGACGGTGGTGCCACGTCAGCTCGGGATCCGCGCCTCCGTGAGCGGTCTGCTGCCGGTCGCGCACGACGACATCTGGCTGACCGGCTTCGCGTACGGCGTGGGCGGACCGCCCGGCAAACCGCCGGGCGTCACGCTGCAGCACTGGGACGGCACGCTGTGGACCGACGTCAAGGCCCCGTTCGGCGTCGGCCTGTTGAGCGGCATCGTGGGGGATGCCGACGGCAGGCCGGACCGGATCGCAGGCTGGGACTTCTGGGACCAGAAGCGCGCCCACTACCTGCGGTGGGACGGCACGGCCGCCTGGGTCAGTGAGCGCGGTCCGGAGACCGCGACCACCTTCATGCCGGAGGCCCTGACCCGGATCCCCGGAGCTGACGGCGGCTACTGGTCGGTGGGCACGACCTCGTCCTCGCCCTACCCACCGGCCCAACTCCGCATCGAGCGCTACTCCTGACGCTCGCCCCCGCCGCGCGGCGCGATGCTGAAGTCGAACGCGGCCGTTCCGGGATCGACCGCCGTCACCCCGCCGTCGACGGTGAGCGTCGCACCGTTGACGAAGGAGGCGGCGGGCGAGAGCAGCCAGGTGATCGCCTCCGCGACCTCCTCCGGCTGCCCGGGGCGGCCCGCGGGGACCAGCCGCGTCGCCTCGTCGTACGCGGCGTCGGCGCCGCCGTCCCCGAGCCCGGCCTCCTCGGCGAACCGGTTCATCCGCCGGTCGGCCATCTCGGTCCGCACCCAGCTGGGGCAGACGGTGTTGGCGCGCAGGCCGTCCCTGCCGTAGTCGACGGCGAGCGACCGGCACAGCTGGAGCAGCGCCGCCTTGGACGTCGCGTACGCCGCGTTGGCCACGCCGTTGCGCAGCGCGGCGACCGAGGCGACGGCGACCACCGAGCCGCGCGCGTCGAGGAGGTGCGGCAGCGCGGCGCGCAGCAGCTGGAAGGGTCCGGTGAGGTTGGTGCGAAGGACCGCGTCCCAGTCCTCGTCGGAGATGTCGCCGACGGCTCCGCTGCGGCCGATCCCGGCGTTGAGCACCAGGCCGTCGAGGCGTCCGTAGGTCTCGGTGGCCGCCTCGACGAGTCCCGCGACGGCCGCGGGATCAGCGGCGTCGGCGGGATGGGCGAGCGCCCCGGTCTCCTCGGCGACCCGGCGCAGCGGCTCGGGGCGGCGCCCGGAGACGACCACCTGGTGACCGGCCGCGCGCAACTGCCGGGCGGTGGCGGCACCGATGCCCGTTCCGCCACCCGTGACGATGACAACTCTGCGCTCTGTCATGCCTGTTCAGCCTCCGGAAACTGTCGTATGCACATGGCGCGATCATACGGAGCCGGGGCCACCACCCCGGCGGTGAGATCATGACCGCTCGGACAGCCGCGGAACGGGGAGGGGCAGAACGTGGCGCAAGGGCGAGTGACGTACCAAGTCAGATACGCGACAACTCCGCCGATCGTCGTGAGCCTCGGCGAAGGCGAACGGCGCGAAGCGGCGCGTGAGGTCGGCCAGCTGTGCCGTGACCCCGAGGCCCCCGAGCCCGCGCGCCGGCGCTCCGAGCGCGCCTTTCACATCGTGACCGACGGGCAGGCCCTCATCGCACGGGTGACGACCGAGCAGCCCCTCGGCTCCCGCGTGAGCGGCCGCGCAGGGGTCTACCTCGTCGAGGACCCGTACGGCGCCCCGCTCGCCCGGATCACGCTCCGCCGCCGCCCGCTGCTGCGGTTCGGCCGTACGCAGTGGACCGTCGAGCCGGTCAACGGCCCTGCCCTGTGCGGCTATCGGGGCCGTCTGCTGTGGTGGGCGGTGTGGTGGCCCATCGGCCTGCCGCTCAGTGTGGTGTGGGGCATCACGTCTCTCCTGGGCGAGGGCGACGGCGGTTTCGGCGCGCCGCGCCGGGTGATCTGGCGCGAACCGTCGGGCCGGGCGCGGCTGGTCTTCCGGGGTGTGGCGGACGAGTACCGCGTGCTGGGCGACGGCTTGGACCCGCGCCTGGTCACCGCTCTGGTGGGACTGCACCAGTCGTTCGACCCGTCAGAGGGTGGCGGCGCGCTGGGCTGGTACGAAAGTGAGGGTGGGGCAGTTCCACAGTGATGCGGATCCCGCCGCCGGAGCGCGGGGTGAGGGTGAGTGTTCCGTCATGTGCCTGGGCGATGGTCTTGACGATGGCCAGGCCGAGGCCGACGCCTGCGTGGTCGGTGTGGATGCGCTCGGTGCCGCGCTGGAATGGTTCGGTGAGCGTCGAGACCCGCTGTGCGGTGAGCTTCTCGCCGGTGTTCTCGACGGTGAGCACCACAGTCCCGGGGCGGACGGTGGTGGTGACCCAGACGCCGCCCTGTTCAGGCAGGTTGTGGACGATCGCGTTGTGCACGAGGTTCGTGGTCAGCTGCAGCAGGAGCGCTCGTGATCCGATCGTGGGGGCGATGTCGCCGCGGGTCTCGATGGTGACGCCGTGCTTCTCCGCGAGGGGGAGAAGTGTCTCGGTGGCTTCTTCCGCCATGAGGGACAGATCGACGTGTTCTCGGGTGAAGGACCGTTGGTTGGCGCGGCTGAGCAGGAGCAGCGCCTCGGTGAGGTCGATCGCCCGGGTGTTGACGGCGTGGAGGCGGTCGATGACTTCACCGGTGTCGGCGCTCGGATCGGTGCGCGCCACGTCGATCAATGCCTTCGAGATCGCCAGCGGGGTGCGCAACTCGTGTGAGGCGTTGGCTGCGAATCTCTGCTGTTCGGCGACGTGCGCTTCGAGCCGGGCGAGCATCGCGTCGAAGGCGTCGGCCAGTTCGCGGAACTCGTCCTTGCGGCCCGGCAGCCGGATCCGGTGGGAGAGCGATCCGTGCGTGGCCATGCGGGTGGCGTCCGTGATGCGGGTCAGTGGGGCGAGCATGCGGCCGGCGAGGATCCACCCTCCCACGAGGCCGAACACCAGCAGGAACGCCAGTACGGCGGCGGCCCTCGGAGCGAAGACGTCCTGGAGGACGGACCGGACGGGAAAAACACCGTCGGGCCTGTCATCGGGGTTGATGAGCATCGCACGGTCGGGGACGTAGCGCAGGAGGAACACCCACACCGCCGCGAGCAGCAAGGCGCCCGCGACCATGAGGAATCCGGCGTAGCTGAGGGTGAGTTTGAGGCGAACGCTCCGCCCGGGTGCCCTATCCACGCTTGTCTCCCTCGTCTCCCTCGTCTCCCTCGTGTCCCTCGTGTCCGACCCCTGATTGCGTGTCGATGCGGTAGCCGACGCCCGGCACGGTGGCGATGATCCAGGGTTCGCCGAGACGCTTGCGCAGAGCCGAGACGGTGATGCGCACGGCGTTGGTGAACGGGTCGGCGTTCTCGTCCCAGGCGCGCTCCAGGAGTTCTTCGGCGCTGACGACACCGCCTTCGGCGGCGACGAGGACTTCGAGCACGGCGAACTGTTTCCGGGTGAGCGCGACGTAGCGGTCGTCTCGGTAGACCTCGCGGCGGAACGGATCAAGGCGCAGGCCCGCGATCTCTCGCACGGGTGGCCTGGTATGGGCGCGCCTGCGATCGAGCGCCCTCAGCCGCATGACGAGCTCTCGAAGCTCAAACGGTTTGGTGAGGTAGTCGTCGGCGCCGAGTTCGAACCCGGAGGCCTTGTCGTCGACTCGGTCGGCCGCGGTGAGCATGAGGATCGGCATGCCGCTGCCGGAGGCGACGATGCGTTTGGCGATCTCGTCACCGGAAGGGCCGGGGATGTCGCGGTCGAGGACGGCGATGTCGTAGGCATTGATGCCCAGCAGTTCCAGAGCGGTGTCCCCGTCACCTGCGATGTCGGCGGCGATCGCTTCCAGGCGGAGGCCATCGCGGATGGCATCCGCCAGATAGGGCTCGTCCTCGACGATCAGCACACGCATGTCATCAAGGCTACGAGCCGGGACATATCGTCGACGTATCGAAAACCGCATACGGGCCGGCAACATCGCGCTGCCTTGACTGGCGGCATGGCTCGAACACCACCAGCAGCACGGACCCCGAACCGCCGGATACCGGACCGCAGGCTTCGATGGCTCCTTGCCGTCGGCCTGGCAGTCGTCGTGGCGGTGATCGCCGCGGCCCTCGTCCACCAGGTGCCGAAGCTCTCGTCCTCCGCGGCTCGCTCGTCGCTCTCACCTTCCTTTTCCTTCGACGACGCGAGTCCGGCCGTGACCAACCTCGATCCAGCTCTGCTCAAGGCCCTCCGCCAGGCCGCGACGGCTGCCGCGGACGACGGAGTCGAGTTCTACGTCAACAGCGGCTGGCGCTCCCCGGAGTACCAGAGTCAGCTCCTTCGCGAGGCAGTCTCCAAGTACGGGTCCGAAGAGGAGGCCGCCCGCTGGGTGGCCACCGCGGAGACGTCGCCGCACGTGTCGGGCGACGCAGTCGACATCGGGCGCTCCGACGCGACGGCGTGGCTGTCCGAGCACGGTGCCGAGTACGGGCTGTGCCAGATCTACAAGAACGAACCCTGGCACTACGAACTGCGCACCGACGCGATCGAACGTGGTTGCCCGCGGATGTACGCCGACCCCACCCAGGACCCGAGGATGCAGCGGTGACCAGCAGTGAACGAGGACAGACGATGACGCAGGCGGGTACGGCGGGAACGGCGGACACGGCCGAGCCCGGAAAGGGCGGTGCCGGCCCCCGGAATACCGGTTCCGGCTCCGGCACCTGGCGCACACGCCTCCGCCGGGCAATCCGCACCGCCTCCCGCCCGGAGCCCTGGAAGCGCGGCCCGGTGCTCGCGGCGCTGACGCTGCTGCTCGGCCTGCTCCTGCTGCTGCACGGGCAGATCCCGAACCGGATCGGGGGCCTCGGCAGCCTGGTGGAGTCGCTCCTGCCGTGGTTCGGCCTGTTCGTCCCGGTACTGCTTGCCGCAGCACTGTGGCGCCGCTCCGCCACCGCGGTCGTCGCGCTGCTGCTGCCGGTGGTGGGGTGGCTGAGCCTCTTCGGCGGGCTGCTCATAGACAAGTCCCACTCGGGCGGCGACCTCACCGTGGTGAGCCACAACGTCGGCGCCGACAACCCCGACCCGGCAGGCACCGCCCGCGACCTGGCCGCCTCCGGTGCGCAGCTGCTGGCCCTGGAGGAGATCGCCCCAGAGGCCGAGGGCGCGTACGAGAAGGAGCTGGCGAAGACGTACCCGCACCACACCGTGCAGGGCACGGTCGGGCTGTGGAGCAAGCTGCCGCTGTCGGACACCGAGCCGGTCGACATCAAGCAGGACGTCGGGCCGCTCGGGGACACCAAGCCGGCCGAGGTCAAGATGGCCTACAACCGGGCGCTGCGCACCACAGTGACCACGGACCAGGGTCCGCTTGCGGTGTATGTGGCCCACCTGGGTTCCGTGCGCGTGGTTCCCAGGACTGGCTTCTGGACGGACACCCGGGACCGCAACGCGCAGGCGCTCGCCGAGGCCGTCGCCGCCGAGCAGAACGAGCGGGTGGTGCTGCTCGGCGACCTGAACGGCACCATGGACGACCGCGCGTTCACCGGCATCACTTCGCAGCTGCGCTCGGTCCAGGACGTGGCCGGGGACGGCTTCGGCTTCAGCTGGCCCGCGAAGTTCCCGATGGCGCGGATCGACCAGATCCTGGTCAAGGGCGTGGAACCGGCGAGCTCGTGGACGCTGCCGGCCACGGGCAGCGACCACCTGCCGGTGGCGGCCGGAATCAGCTGGTGAACATGGCGTGGCGCCTCCGGACCCGGCCGCATCTGGGGCGGAATCCCCTCCGACGACCTGGCCGCCGCCGGCCGCGTCCTCGCCCTGGTCACCGAGCGCGCCGACGCGGAGCTTGCGGCGCTGACCGCCTGACCGCGCCGCTCAGGGGAGCATGCGGGCGAACAGCCGGGGCAGCGGGTGGAAGCGGTAGCGGCCCGGCGCCCGGGACTCCAGGAACTGCACGTCGAGGAGTTGCTCCAGGATCGCCTCGGTCGCCGGCGGGGCGCCGCCCGTCGTCGCTGCCGCCTCCGCCACCGTCAACTCGCCCTGTTCCACGGCCAGTAGCGGGAGCGCGAGAGCTGCTGCCCGGCCGGTGGGACCGCGGGTCAGCAGCTCTCTGTGGCCCGCTTCCAGGGCGGCACGCATGTCCAGGTCCGCGAAGGACAGTTCCGCCAGGCGGCGCGCGGGGTCGGCGAGCCGGCCCGCGAGTTCCCGTACCGGCCACCGGGGGCGTGCCGCGAGGCGGGCGCCCGCGATGCGCAGGGCCAGGGGGAGGTGACCGCAGTGCCGCGCGATCGCCTCGGCGGCGTCGCGTTCGGCGCCCAACCGCCCCTGGCCCGCCCAGAGTTCGAGCACCGCAATGGATGCCGGGGGCCGCAGCGGTGTCAGGTGGAGGTGGCTGGCGCCGTTCAGGGCGGCGAGGACACCGAGGCTGGTGACCAGGACCGCGCAGCCGTGCGCCGCGGGCAGCAGGGGCCGGACCTGGGCGGCGTCCCGGGCGTTGTCCAGGACGATCAGGACCCGGCGCTCGGTGAGCAGCGTGCGGTAGGCCGCCGCCGCGTCCGCCGCGCTGCACGGATACAGCCTCGGCGCACCCGATGCGCAGAGAAATCGCCTGAGGACGTCGACGGGGGGAACGGGACGCTCGTCGTGGCGTGAGCCCCGCAGGTCGGCATAGAGCTGGCCGTCGGGGAACCGATCGGCGAGTCGATGGGCCGCGTGCACGGCGAGCGCCGACTTGCCGACACCGCTGGGCCCGTCGAGCGCGACCACGACGGGGCCGCTGCCCCGCGACCCCGGGCGGAGCACGTCGAGTGCCGCCAACTCCCAGTCGCGGCCGGGGAGTTCGGGGACATCAGCGGGCAGCTGGCGCGGGGCGGGCGGCAGCGGACCGACGTCGTCCGTACCGAGCGGGCCCGTGCGTCCGCCCGCGGCCGGACGGGAGCGGCGCGCCTCCTCGACGCGGTCGCGGGCCGTCGCGAGGAGCCGCAGTTCGCGGCCGGTGGCGCCGAGCAGCTGGACCAGTGTGTCGAAGCGGTCCGTCGGCGGGAGGGTCTTGCCCGCGAAGTAGTCGCCGATCACGCCGTGCGCCCAGCCCGTACGCGCCGCGAGCTGCCGGTAGGTGAGCTGTGCGCCGCCGTTCCTGCGCGCGGCGCGTCTGCGCAACTGGCGCAGCAACGCGGCCAGTGCATCCGTCGTGTCCACGTAGTCCACCGGGCCGACCCCTGCCGCCGTCTCCCGCGGTCCCCCGCCCTGCGGGTGTTCCGCCGCCCCCGTCGCCCCCGTCGCCTCTGACACCGTTCGCATCCTCCGCACCGGCTCGCGCCGGCGACGCCCTGTGACCGTCGCCCGGCCGAGACCATCCGGATCTGTCCGGTGGTGCCCGACTTCGCGGACCGCACCCAGGGGCGCGTTGCGAACATCCGACTACCGCTCGGATCCCGCGTATCGGCGACCGGGCACCGCACCGGCTGTCACTACGGCATTCGTGGAATGCCGTCCGCCGGTTTGGTGCCGCTTCCCGCCGGATGCCGGACACCGGGCGTCGCAACACCGCACGAGCGACATCGCACGACCGACACACCGCACGACCGACGTCGGACAACCGGCATCGGACAACCAAGGAGGCACGACCTATATGAGTAGGGTCTGCAACAAATCCCCCAACCTGCCTGACGGCAGCGCGGCCGAACAGTCCCTGTACAAGCGCGTGGACGGGCCCATCGCCACCGGTTCGGCCCACTTCATGCGGGCGGGCAGTGAGCTTCACCTGATGCACTCCGACCTGGAGCTCAACGACGTGCGCCAGGCCGCGCTGCGGGTGCGCTGCGCCGCCGCTGCGGTCCAGGCCGGGCTTGTGGAGTACCGCACGTCCCACCGCGCCGCCCAGGAGCTTGGCTTCTACCCGGTCCACGACGAGCGGCTGCGGGCCGCGGGCGGCGGGACCGCCCCGGTGCGCGAGACGCTCGGCACTGCCCGGGACGCGGACCTCGTCCAGCTGGACAAGGCCGCCATCGAGGCCATCGCGCTCCGCTACGAAGAGGGCGGGGACGAGGCGGCGTTCGGCCACTTCGTCACCGCGCTTGCCGCGTTCTCGGCGGACCTCGACGGCTTCGCGGCATACGCCGATGTGGCGGGTCCCGCGGACTGGCAGCGCGTCGCCTGGCAGTTGCTCACCGCGTTCGACCGCATCCGGATCTACGGCCAGGCACTGGCCGTCATCAACATCCTCGGCATGACACCCGGCGCCGTCGCGGTCGTCGGCGCCGGAAACGGAAGGAGCAACGGGATATGAGCGCGGTCTGCAACAAGTACCTCAGCCTCAGCGCGGAGGACCTGCGCGACAAGAAGCAGTTGGCGCAGGCGGCGGGCACCGAACTGACCGCGGCGAGCAGCGAGGTGTGCCGGGCGCTCGAACTCGCCGAGCACGGCGACGGTCTTGCCGCCGCCTCGGTGTACGCCGCCGCGGCGAAGGACCGGCTCGGCGCCGCCGCCCGGATGCTGGCCCAGGTGGCCGACATCCTCGCGACGGGCACCCTCACCGCGGAGACGGCCGCGTGGGCCGGCAGGCTCGACTACGACCGGCTCTACCGCTCGGGCCTCAGCCTCGGCCAGGTGCCGCACTCGGCCGAGCTGTGGCAGGCGTTCACCTGGCAGGCCAGGACGGGCGGCCCGCTGGGCATCTGCCACGACATGCGCGAGCGCACCCTCGCCGTGGCCGTGCTCATCGGTGACTGGCTGGAGCGGACCGACGACGCGGCGGCGGACACCGCGCTGACGCGGATCCAGTCCGCGATGGCCGACCTGGCCGCGTACGCCCAGATCGTGGCCTTCGCCAACAAGGTGGAGCCCCGGGACCCGGCGTGGGTGGTGCCGCAGGGCACTGCCGCGTAGTCGTCCGTGGGCAGAAAGTCCGTAGCCGGAAAGTCAGTTGGCAGAAAGCCCGTTGGTAGATGCAGGAGGAGCGCCGGCCCGGGCCTGCGCTCCTTCCGCGTGCCCGTCACCGGTAGGCGCGCGCCTGGATTCCGTACATCTGCGCATAGCGGCCACCTCGTGCGAGGAGTTCCTCGTGCCGGCCCGTCTCGGCGACCCGACCGTGGTCGAGTACGACGATGAGGTCCGCGCCCCGTACGGTCGAGAACCGGTGCGAGACCAGCAGCGTGACCGTGCCCGGATCGCCGCCGTAGGGCCAGGGGCGGCGCGCGGCCTCGATGTACCGCTCGAAGATGACGTGCTCGGTCTCCGCGTCCAGGGAGGCGGTCGGCTCGTCCAGGATGCGCAGCAGGGGTGCCGGACGCATCAGGGCGCGCGCGAGCGCCAGCTTCTGCCACTGGCCCGTCGACAGATCGACGCCGCGCTCCCAGCGGCTGCCCAGCTGGGTGCCGAGACCGTCCGGCAGCGTGCCGGGCAGGTCGGCGGCGCCTGCCCGGTCAAGAGCGGCAACTACAGTCCGCGGGCGGCCGATTCGTGGCAGATCCCCGACGCCGACCGTCTCGCGCAGAGCGAACTCGAAGCGTACGAAGTCCTCGAACGCGGCGCCGATCCGCTCGCGCCACCGCTCCGGGGCGAGGGCGTCGAGGCGGACCCCGTCGAGCGTGATCCGGCCCCGCGTCGGCTCGTACATCCGGCACAACAGCTTGACCAGGGTGGACTTCCCGGAGCCGTTCTCACCGACCAGGGCCACCACTCCCCCGACAGGCAGCAGCAGTTCGACGTCGTGCAGTGTGGCAGCGGCGGTGCCCGGATAGCGGAAGGAAAGACCTTCGACGGCGATGCCCTGCCGCAGCCTCGACGGCACTGCCGCACCGGAGGCGTTCACGGGCGCGAGGCTCGACTGATCCGCGTACGCACGCAGCCAGCGCAACCTCTCGGCGCTCTGCAGGAGTTCGACGACGGCGCCCGTGGCCTGCACGAGTCCGCCGACATGACCGGTGAACCGTCCGGCCAGAACGACGGCGAGCAGTACGGCGCCGAGGCCGGTGTGTCCGGTCACCGCGAGGTGCACGACGAAAGCGACCGCGCCGATCAGGCCGAGCGAGTTGAGCAGTCCGGCCGCGCAGCCGATCGCGGTGACCCGCCACTGCGCCCGGCTCTTCACCCCGTCCGCGCGGCCGCGCAACTCCCCTACCCTGGCCCACAGTTCGGGCCCGGCATCGAAGACGCGCAGCTCCTTGCCCGCCGCCGGTGAGGTGGCGAGGCGGGCAAGGCGTCCGGCGAGCCGGTAGTCGGCCGCCGTGGCCTCTTGGGCGCGGGCGATGACGCCGCGGGCGGAGATCTGCAGGCGCAGGGCGAGTGCCCCGATGAGCGGCAGCACAAGGAGGGCGGGGTGGACGGTGGCGAGCAGCGCGGCCGTCACCAGGAAGCCGCCGAGCTGTTCGAGCAGGTTGAGCACCCAGTTGAGCAGTGCGCCCATGGCCAGGGTGCGGTCGCGCAGCAGGTGGAGCCGGTCCTGGAAGGCGGGCGACTCCTGGTGGCGCAGCCCGGGAATGCCCGCGGCGAGCCGGGCGAGGAGACGGTCGAAGGCGAAGCCCACCCGCTCGCTGAGCCCGATCCTGGCCCCGATGGCGGCGAGTTCGACCGCCTCCCACACGCCGAGGCTCACCACAAGCAGGAGCGCGGCCGTCACCGTGGATTCAAGGAGCCCCTGTTGCGCGCCCTCGGCCATGGACCTCAGCCAGAGGGCCTGCAGGGCCGCGAGTCCGGCCGCGGCGGGCACGAGCAGCAGCCCGAGCACGGCGAGTTTCCAGGACTCCCGGAAGGACTCGACGACCAGGGTGCGCAGCGCGTCGAGCACATCGCGCCAACCGCGTCCGGAGACTTCGGGGACGTCGCCTCCGACGGGGCCTTCCGCCACGGCAGGCGATGCCCCCGGGGACTCACAGGCGGCAGCGGCACCGTCCCGGGGCTCAGCGCCACCGAAGCCACCGTCACCGTCACTGTCATCGTCACCGCCGACGAATCGCTCCGCCTGCAGCCGATACATCCGGGCGTACCTGCCGCCCGACACCATCAACTCCTCGTGCGTGCCGCTCTCCGCGATCCGCCCGCCGTCCATGACATGGATGAGATCGGCCTTGCGTACGCCCGAGAAGCGGTGCGAGACCAGGATCGTGGTGGCGCCCCCGCTCACCGTGAGGAACCGGTCGAAGAAGGCGGCTTCCGCCCGCGCGTCGAGATGCGCGGTGGGCTCGTCGAGCACGAGCACGGCCCCCGATCGTGCCGCCAGGAGCGCGCGGGCGAGCGCGACGCGCTGCCACTGGCCCGCGGACAGGTCGGCGCCGCCCGCGAACTGCCGGGAGAGCACGGTGTCCCAGCCCGCCCCGAGCGTACGGGGCAGCTCGGCAGCGTCGGCCAACTCCAGGGCACGCTCCAGGGCACGTGGGTCGGCGCCCATGTCCGGGGCGCCCATCGCCACGTTGTCGCGCAGCGTCAGCGGATACCTCACGAAGTCCTGGAAGACGACGGAGATTCCACGGCGCCACTGCCGCGCGTCGCACTCCCGCACGTCCGCGCCGTCCACGGTGATACGCCCGGCGTCCGGCTCGTACAGCCGCGCGAGAAGTTTGATCAGCGTCGTCTTGCCGGAGCCGTTCGCCCCGACGATCGCCACGGAGGTCCCGGCCGGTATCTCCAGGTCGAGGCCGCGCAGTACGGGATTGTCCGTGCCGGGATAGGTGAAGTCCACGGCTTCGAAGGCGATGCGGCGGCGGACTTCCGGGGCCCTCCCCCTCAGGTGACCGTTCCGGTCGCTGTCGGCGGTCCCCCGCCGCTCCAACGCCGCGAGCGACCGCAGCCCCAACAACGCGTCGCGCACCATGAGATCGTCATCGCCGACCCAGCCGAGTGCGGGCAGGGCGAGCGCCGCCTGGGCGCTGATCACCAGCTCGGTGAGGCTCAGTTCACCGCGCGCGGCGGTGAAGGCCGCGTACCCCAGGACCACGCCCTCCGCGAGCACCACGAACCCCACCGCGCCGTAGGCGTGCCGCGCGGCCGTACCCCGGGTGGCCCAGACCCTGGCCATGCCCGACTGCCAGACGGCCGTCATCCGGTCGGCGAGCCAGTCACCGAGCCCGAAGACACGTATCTCCTTGGCGGGCTCGGGATCCACGGCAAGTGACCGCAGATAGCCCGCCCTTCGGATCACCGCGCTCGTCGACTCCATGCTGCCGTGCACCTGGCGCGACAGCCGCAGATAGGAGCGGTAGGTCAGCACCGCGGCGAGCCCGAGCAGCGGCGGCGCCCACCACGCGAGCGGCGCCAACAGGAAGAGCAGGCCTATCCCTTCGAGCCGGGGACGCACGATCTCGGGCAGCAGGACGGCGAGTTGGTCCGGCCGGGTGCCCGGCTCGGTGGCCAGGCGCAGCGTATCGGCGTACCCCGGCTCTTCTAAGTGTCCGATGCCGTCCGGCCCTGTTCCGGCCGCGATGGCCCGGTCCTCCACCACGCCGGCCGCCCGCAGCCGCAGCACCGCCGCGAGCCCGCTGTCCAGGGCGCGCAGTCCCGTGCGTACGAGAATCAGCACCGCGAACACGGTGAGGACGGCCAGCGCGTGCCGGGCCTCGGCGGACCCGGCGCCCGTTGTCACGGCTCCCGGCAGCGCGCCGACGAGCCGTCCGGTCGCGACCACGATGAGCGGGCCGGTGAGCGCCTCGCAGACCACGGTCAGGGCGAGTGCGACGGTGTGCCGGGGCCCGGCCCGCCACAACAGCATTACCGCGGCCGTCCATTCCTGCCGTGTACGCATACCGGTCTCCTGAGCAGCGCGCCATTGGGAGCCCGATGCTCACAGAGGGGCAGACCGACCGGTCGACGGTCCCGGCCGCGACCGGACGCAGCCGGTCGCCGGCGGTATGCGCCGTCTCGTCATCCGGCCCGCCCTGCCCGACGACAGGCTGATCGGTTAGAAAGGTACGGACCCGGCCGCCGTCCCCCCGAGGCGCCGCCGGGACGCTTCTCCACCCACCGTCGAAGTCCATCCAGAGGTCGTACGCACATGCCCGCCGCCGCAGCTCCCTGGCTGCTCCTCGCCGTCTTCTCCGGCACCCTGATCTCCCTGCAGGCCCGTATCACCGGGGAGCTCGCCGCCGGGCTCGGCGGTGACGGTTTCGCAGCCGCGGCGATCTCGTTCGGCTCAGGGTTCGCGGTGCTTGCCCTCGGGCTCCTTGTGCTGCGAAAGCCCCGCCGTGGGGCGGGCCTGGTGCTCTCGGACGTACGCAGCGGGCGGCTCAAGTGGTGGCAGGTGCTCGGCGGATTCGGGGGTGCGGCCTTTGTGCTCACGCAGGGGCTGACCGTCGGCGCGCTCGGTGTCGCACTGTTCACGGTCGCGATCGTCGCGGGCCAGGTCACGGGAGGGCTGCTCTTCGACCGGATGGGGCTCGGGCCCGCCGGACCGCAGCGGCCCACGCGGCGCCGGGTCGTCGGCGCGGTGCTTGTGCTCGCGGCCGTGGGTCTTTCGATGGCGGACAAACTGGGCGGCGGGTTCCCGTACGCGATGCTGTTGCTCCCGCTGGTGGCCGGCATCTGCGTGAGTTGGCAGCAGGCGGTCAACGGGCATGTGAAGAACGCCGCGGGATCCGCGTACGCGGGGACGTTCTTCAACTTCCTCGCAGGTACAGGTGCGTTGAGCGCCGTCTTCCTGGTGCACGCCGTGGCGACGGGGCTTCCCTCCCGCCTGCCGGCCGAGCCGTACCTCTATCTCGGCGGTCTGGTCGGCATCTCCTTCATCACCATCGCGGTCGCCACGGTGCAGAAGCTCGGCGTCCTGGTGCTCGGACTGTGCACGATCACCGGCCAGTTGGCCGGTTCCCTCGCCCTCGACCTGCTGCTGCCGCACGGTGATACGCAGGTCACGGCGGCCACGGTCGCAGGCGTCGTGCTCGCGCTCGCGGCGGTCTCGGTCGCGGCGCTCTCGGGTACGCGGACGAGCCGCGTCGTCGCCACGGCTCCTGGCGCAGCACGGCCGACAGCAGATCCGTGCCCAGCGTCGTCATCGCGGGAAGGTTGAGGGTGTAGCGGATGTAGCGACCGTGCCGTTGCTCTTTCAGCAGGCCGGCACGGCGCAGTACGGCGAGGTGGCGGGAGACCTCCGGGGCTGTCAGCCTTGTCCTGGAGTCAGCGCCACAGCCCTCGTCACCGTCCTCGCCCCGGCTCATGCCCTGGGGGGCACCCTCGCCCGCTTCGAACTCTCCACGGGCTTCGGCCTCGCCGTCTCCCCGGCGGTCGCCTGGTGGGGTCAGGCGCAGCAGTCGCATCCGGGGCGACAACCACGTGCGTCCTCTTCGGCGTTGGCGACAGGCGCCGTAGCGGCGGCCGGGACCGCGCAGCATCCCTTGCCCTGCCAGGCGTCGCGGCCTTCCTTGACGGCGACGGCGGCGATGACCAAGGCAGCGATGGGATCAGCCCAGGACCAGCCGAGGGTGGCGTTGAGGACCAGGCCCACCAGAAGGACGGCGGACAGGTACGTGCACAGGAGTGTCTGCTTGGAGTCGGCGACCGCGGAGGCGGAGCCGAGCTCGCGGCCGGCCGTGCGCTGAGCGGCGGACAGGAACGGCATCACCGCGAGGGAGAGAGCGGCGATGACAATGCCGGGGATGGAGCGTTCAGCCTCGCCGGTGCCGGTCAGGGCGCGGGCGGCGTCGACAGCGACGTACGCGGCAAGCGCGAAGAACGAGACCGCGATGATCCGCAGCGTGCGCTGCTCACGCGCCTCACGGACGGCATGGTCGCGGGCGGAGAACTGCCAGGCCACGGCCGCGGCGGATGAGACCTCGATGACCGAGTCCAGGCCGAAGCCGATCAGCGCGGTGGAGGAGGCGATCGAACCGGCCGTGATGGCGACGATCGCCTCGATGACGTTGTAGGTGATGGTCGCTGCCACCAGGAGCCGTATCCGGCGGGTGAGCGCGTCGCGGCGGACCTGGGTGGGCCCGAGGGACATCGATATCTCGGCGGCCATCAACAGCAGCCCTTCTTCTCGGCGTCCGGGCAGGTGCGGTCGGTCTCGACGGCCACCACGGCGGTGCGCAGGTCATCGAGTGCGTGGCCGAGGCGCGCGTCGGCGAGTTCGTAGCGGGTGCGGCGGCCGTCGGGCACGGTGACGACCAGGCCGCAGTCGCGCAGGCAGGCAAGGTGGTTCGACAGCCGGGTACGGGAGATGCCGAGCGCGTCGGCGAGGTCGGCCGGGTAGGCGGGGGCATCGCGCAGGGCGAGCAGGATGCGGCAGCGGATCGGGTCGGCGAGCGCGCGGCCGAACCTGGCAAGGACCTCGATGTCAGAGGCAACAGTCAGCACACCTCAACAGTACATCCAATCCTGAATTCATGAAATCGTGGACTCTAGCGTGGACTCTGGCGCCGGGTGGCGGTGTGGCGGGAACTGCGCAGGATCGGGGCCCTCTCGCTGGGCCAGGGCATCTGGGCCGTGCCGGACGCCGCCCGCTTCCGGGAGATGTTCACCGCCGCCCGCTCGGCGGACTGGACGGAATTCGCGGACTGCGGCAAGTTCGAGGAGGAGATCGCCAAGGAGATCCGTACGTCCAAGTTCACCCTGGCCGAGCTGGACGTCTTCGGCGCGCTGCACGCTGGTGACGAGGAGGCCTTGTGAGCCGGCAACCGATAACCCCCGCTGCCCCGAAGCGGGCCATGTGGCCGCTGTACGCCGCCGGGTTCACCACTGCCTTCGGCGCGCACGGCATCGCCGCCAACCTCGGCGGGTTCTCCGCGGACGCCGTCACTTCCCTCCTGGTCCTGGGCGGTCTGCTCGCCCTGTACGACGGCGCCGAAGTCGTCCTCAAGCCGGTCTTCGGATCGCTCGCCGACCGCATCGGCGGCAAGCCGGTCCTGCTCGGCGGCCTGATCGCGTTCGCCGCCGCCTCCGCGCTGTACGCCGTCGCGGACAGTCCCGGCTGGCTGTGGGCGGCGCGCCTGGGCCAGGGCGCCGCGGCCTCCGCCTTCTCCCCGTCCGCTTCCGCGCTCGTGGCCCGCCTCAACCCCGCGGCCAAGCGCGGCCGCGCGTTCGGCAGTTACGGCTTCTACAAGTCCATCGGCTACACCCTCGGCCCGCTGCTCGGCGGCGTCCTCGTCTGGGCGGGCGGGCTGCGCCTGTTGTTCACGGTGATGGCCGTGTGCGCGGCGGCCGTCGCGCTGTGGGCCGTGCTCGCCGTCCCCGCCGTACCGCCGCTGCCCCGCAAGCGACAGACCGTCGCCGACCTCGCGCGGCGCCTGGCAGACCACTCCTTCCTCGCCCCGACCGCCGCGCTCGCCGCAGCCACCGCCGCACTCTCCGTCGGCGTCGGCTTCCTGCCCGTCTCGGGAGCCGCGGCCGGGCTCGGCACCGTGGCCACCGGCGCCGCCGTCTCCGTGCTCGCCGCCACCGCAGCCGTCGTCCAGCCCAAGGCCGGCCGCGCCCTGGACGCCGGACGCCTGAGCACCCGTACCGGCCTGCTCGCCGGACTGCTCATCACCGCCGCAGGACTCACCGCCGCGATGCTGCCCGGCCTGGCCGGGGTCCTCCTGGCCGCCGCCCTCATCGGCACCGGCACCGGTCTTGTCACCCCGCTCGGCTTCGCCGCCCTCGCCGCCTCCACCCCGGAGGAGCGCATGGGCCAGACCATGGGCTCGGCCGAACTCGGCCGCGAACTGGGCGACGCCGGCGGCCCCTTGCTCGTGGCGGGCGTGGCCACCGCCACCACCCTCACCTACGGCTACGCGGCCCTGGCTGTCCTCCTGGCCGCAGGTGCGCTGCCCGCCCTTGCCGACCGCCGCCGAACGGCACGCGCACCGAACTGACCCGTCCCTGGGCCCAAGACAGTGCGTCCACGCCGACGAGAGCTGGGAAGCGCGTCATGCGGAGCCCGCCGGCGGGCTCATGCACGAGGCCAAGTGGTCAACCACGTCATGCAGGTTCGAGCGGCGGCGGTAGACGGCACGTTGACGGTCCGCCCCGTTGCCCTCGGCGCACAGGCGTGCCCAGCCGACCCTGACCGCCTCCAGATCGCCGTGGCGGTGCAGGGCGGGCCGGATCCAGGACAGCATCCGCTGGACGTGTGTCCGCGCCGGGACGAGGCGGCCGGTGAGAGGGTCGACGCCGTGGCCCGTCAGCCCGTCGCGTGCCGCGCGCCAGCAGGCCGCGCGCAGCATCTCCGGTTCGGGCCGCGGTGCCGGCTCACCGGATGCGGCGGCTCGCAGCGCGGTGGCCGCGAGTGCCCGTACGACGGCGGCGAGCAGGACGGTGTCCTCGGCGGCGCACGCCGCGTCGGCTGTGCGGACCTCCAGGGTGGGCACGTGGTGGGAGGGCCTGATGTCCCAGTACAGGGCGCTGCGGTCCATGATCGCGCCGGTGGCCACGCAGCGGTCCACGAGTTCGTCGAAGTGGGCCGGGGACTCGAAGTACGGCGGTGGGCCGGATACCGGCCACCGGGCCCAGACCATCGTGCGCCAACTTGCGTAACCGGTGTCCCGCCCTGCCCAGTACGGCGAGTTCGCGAGGAGAGCGATGAGCACCGGTAGCCAGGGCCGCAGCCAATTGCTGACCCGGAGCGTGCCGGCCGGGTGGTCCGGGATGCCGATGTGGATGTGGCAGGCGCAGACGGTCTGTTCGTCGTCAAGAGCGCGGAACTCCGCGACGCTCTGCAGGTAGCGCGCGCCCGCGACGACGGGAGGCGGTGCGGGCTCGTCGAGGACGGGCGTTCCGCTGGAGATGGCGCGCACACCCTGCTGCTCGGCGGCAACGGTGACCGCGGCCCGCATGGCACGCACCTGCTCGGCCAGTGCGGACAGATCGGTGTGTGCCTCGGTCCGCGCCTCGACCTGATAGCGCGTCAGTTCCGTACCGACCCTCGCGCCGAGTTCGGGCGCTGCCGCGGCCACCACCTTCTCGCTGTGCGGACCGAGCTTCCGGAACACCGGGTCGACCAGCAGGTATTCCTCCTCAAGACCCACTGTCAGATGTTCCGGCACTGCCTGCACGGATGTCCTCCCTCGAACTTCGGCCGCAAGGGGCGGTCTTGCGCGTCGGGGGCGGCTCCGGCTCCACTGGACGGAGACGGTGACCATGGTGTCACGGTTGATGACCGCGGCGCAGGGTGCTTTCCGGGCATGCCGACAGCCGTGGCCGGGTGCGGATTCTCCACACGACGAGGAGCTTGGCGTGGACGAGCGGACCCAGGTACTGGTCACCGGCGGCGGACCTGCGGGCGCCACCGCCGCAACCCTGCTCGCGCGGCAGGGCTTCGATGTGACCCTGCTGGAACGGGACCGCTTTCCCCGCTACCACATCGGGGAGTCCCTGCTGCCCTCGCTGCTCCCCGTACTGGACGTGATGGGCGCACGCGAAGCGGTCGAGCGCCACGGCTTCACCCGAAAGACCGGAGCCTTCTACGGCTGGAGCGGGCAGGAGTGGCAATTGCGGTTCGACACCCCGGACCGGCCCGCCGCCTACAGTTTCCAGGTCATCCGCTCCGAATTCGACCAACTGCTCCTGGAGCATGCCCGCGCACAGGGAGTGCGGGTGCGCGAGGAGACACAGGTACGCCGTGTCGGGTTCGCGGGCGACCGCGCGACCTCGGCCACCTGGACCTCCCGGGACGGCCGCGCCGGGCAGACACACTTCCAGTGCCTCGTCGACGCCTCCGGCCGGAACGGTCTCCTGGCGGCACGCCAGTTGCGCACGCGCCGCTTCCACGACGTCTTCCGCAACGTCGCCGCCTGGGGATACTGGCGCGGTGCCGCGCCCCTGCCGGGCACCCCCGCAGGTGCCATCGGCGTCTTCTCCCTGCCCGAGCACGGATGGTTCTGGGCCATTCCCCTCCACGACGGCACCCTCAGCGTCGGCCTGGTGACGGACAAGCGCTCCTTCAACCGGGCGCGGGATCAACACGGCTCCATCGACGGCCTCTACGCGGAGGCGCTCACCCAGTGCCCGTTGCTTGACCGCATGCTGGCCGGTGCAAGGCGCGTCTCAGGGCTCAAGGTGGAGAGCGACTACTCCTACGTGGCCGAGGAGTTCTGCGGCCCCGGCTACTACCTCGCCGGGGACGCCGCCTGCTTCCTGGACCCTCTCCTGTCCACGGGCGTCCATCTGGCCATGTACAGCGGGCTGCTCTCCGCCGCCGCGATCGGCAGCGTGCTGCGCGGCGAACTCGACGAGGCCTCGGCCCAGCGCTTCTACCGCACCGCCTACCGGCACGCCTACGAACGCCTGCTCATCCTCGTCGGCGCCTTCTACCGGATGCACGACGGCCGCGACACCTACTTCCGCAAGGCCCAGACCCTCAGCCACCGCGACCAGCAGGACCTGCGTCTGCACGAGTCGTTCCTCAACATCGTGACCGGCGTCGAAGACCTCGGCGACGCCCAGGACAAGGCCGTCGCCACGCTGCTCGACAGACTCCGCCGGCCTCTCGACGGACACCGCGCCCAGGGCCTCGGCGGCCACGGAACCAGCCACATGGTCCCCCTGCCCACCCGCCCCGAACAGGCATCGGCCGGCCTCTACCTCACTCTCGCCCCGGTGGGGCTCCGCCGAGCGGGGGCCGACCGCACGGACTGACGCGCACTGCCTCCGGCAGGTCCTTGGTGACGACCAGTCGCCGACCAGGGGAAGGGCGGTGGGCGTGGCCCGGGCGAGTCGTCGCCGACCTCGGTGTTCAGCCGAAGATCGGGCTCTCGGTCGCATGCCACGAACTCCTCGTGGGAGAGGTCCGCCCGCCGGGTCAGGAAGATGCTGAGCTTGATCAGGACGGTCGCTACACCCTGGCCACGCTGACCGACAGCGGTCGGCAGAAGCTGGTCGACAGCGCACCGGGGCATGTCGCACAGGTGCGCCGACTCGTGTTCGACCCTCTGACCGCAGCGCAGCGCCGCCACTTCGGCGCGGCACTCTCCGGCGTCGCCGAAACCGTGCGCCGGGAGGCTGCCGGCGGCCCACCGGCTGAGCGTGCTCGCCTCAACTACCTCTGCAGGGTGAGGATTTCGGCTCCGTCGTCGGTGATGGCGATCGTGTGCTCGCTGTGCGCCGTCCGGCAGCCGGTCGCGCTTCGGAGGGTCCATCCGTCGGCGTCGGTGACGAGTTGAGCGGTGTCCGCCATGACCCACGGCTCCAGTGCGAGGAGCAGCCCGGGGCGGAGCTTGTATCCACGGCCGGGCCGCCCGGTGTTCGCGACGTGCGGGTCCTGGTGCATCGTCGATCCGATGCCATGACCTCCGAACTCGGTGTTGATCCGGTACCCCGCCTCACTGAGGACGGTGCCGATGGCATGGGAGATGTCACCGACGCGGGCCCCGGGCCCGGCAGCGGCGATCCCTGCGGCCAGCGCGCGTTCGGTCGTACTGATCATCGCGACGCTCTGCGGGGGGCGCGCGTCACCCACGATGAAGCTGATGGCGGCGTCTGCGGCGACTCCGCCCTTGGAGACGGCGAGGTCGAGGGTCAGCAAATCGCCGTCGGCAAGCGCGTAGTCGTACGGCCGTCCGTGGAGCACGGCGTCGTTGACGGCCGTGCAGATGTAGTGGCCGAACGGGCCGCGCCCGAAGGACGGCGCGTAGTCGACGTAGCAGGACTGGGCTCCGGCCTCGACGATCATTTTCTTGGCCCACCGGTCGATGTCCAGCAGGCTCGTGCCGACCGCGCTACGGCTCTTCAGTGTCTGCAGGATGTCAGCGACCAGGGCGCCGGTGTCTTTCGCCCGGGCCAGCAGGGTGGGGTTCAGGATCTCGATCATGCGACGCGCCCTTCTCACGTAACCAATAACTATACCGGTCAAACTATACCGGTACGAGAATGGGGTCATGACCTCTACGCTGTGAAGAAGTCGGCGAGCGCGCGGCCGATGTGGTCGGGGGCGTTCTCCGTCGGGATGTGATCCGCATCGGGGATGCGGATGAGCGTGGCGCGGGGCATCTCCGAGGCGAACCGTTCGGCGTATTCCACCGTCTCGTGGAGGTCGTCTTCCCCCCAGATCAGCAGCTTGGGCGTCGTGGACCGCCGCAGCGCGGGAACGAGGTCAAGGGTGTAGCGGTTGTCGGCCGCGCCCGCCAGGGCCGTCCAGGAGCGGCACACCCGCTCATCGGTCCACGGATCCGCATAGTCCGCAATCAACGACTCAGTGGCGACCCCGGCCAGCACCCCCGCAATCGCCTGCCGACGGGCGGCGAGCACGCCTTCCCCCGTGTCCCCGTCCCGGAATTGGGCCACGTGGGGCGCGGGCCAGGAGTCGTAGAGGACCGAGTTGACCAAGGCAAGGCGGGACACGTCGAGCCGGTTGTGGGCCAGGAGGTGCTGGGCGATGGCGCCGCCGATGTCGTGGCCTGCCAGGGCGATGGGGCCGGAGAGGTGCAGCGCGGAGACAAATCGTGTCACCCAGTCGGCGAGGGCCGGAACCGTGGCCGTTTCCGGGGTGAGCCGGCCTCCTGAGCGGCCAAGGCCGGGGAGGTCGACCGCGAGGGGCCGCAGCCCCGCGTCGGCGAGGCGGCCGAGTACGGGGAGCCAGACGCGGCTCCAGTACGTGCCGTGCAGCATCAGCACGGGCGGGGCGTCCCGCCGCCCTGCGGTCAAGTAGCTCGCCTGCTCGCCGTCGACCTGGACTGCCGTCCTCAGCACTGCCGTTTCGGTGGTTTCGCTCATGGACCCACTGTGTCCTGCACGGGCCGCCCGGCCGAGAGTCCAGAAAGACACCTGAGGGTACAATCTTGCCATGCCCCCTCATCGTGTGGTGGCCCTGCTCAACCCGCCCCAGTCGCCCTTCGAACTCTCCTGCGCCACCGAGGTCTTCGGCTTCACCCCGCAGGACGAGCCGGCCCGCTACAGCTTCGGGATCTGCGCCGAGCACCCTGGCCCACTGCCGACCACGGCCGGCTATGCGATGGTCGTCGACGCCGGTCTTGAGGCCCTGGAGCAGGCGGACACCGTGATCGTCCCCGGCTGGCAGCCGCCCGGCGCCCCCGCATCACCGGCCGTCACTGAATCACTGTGGACCGCCCACCGGCGCGGGGCGAGGATCGTCGCCATCTGCACGGGGGCCTTCGTCCTTGCCCAGGCCGGACTGCTCGACGGCCGCCGCGCCACCACCCACTGGCGCGACACCGCCCGACTCGCCGCAGCCTTTCCCGAGGTTCGGATGGACCAGGATGTGCTCTTCGTGGACCACGGCGATGTGGCCACCAGCGCCGGAACCGGTGCGGGCATCGACCTGTGCCTGCACCTCGTCCGTTCCGACCACGGCGCGGCATACGCCGCTCGGATCGCCAGAAACATGGTCCTGCCGCCGCACCGGGAGGGCAGCCAACTCCAGTACGCCGCGCAGCCCGCACCGGCCAAGGCGGACGAGTCGTT
Organism: Streptomyces sp. NPDC086554; assembly: GCF_040686095.1. Classification (NCBI taxonomy): domain Bacteria; kingdom Bacillati; phylum Actinomycetota; class Actinomycetes; order Kitasatosporales; family Streptomycetaceae; genus Streptomyces; species Streptomyces sp. NPDC086554. The sequence goes on along the minus strand of NZ_JBFBJK010000008.1, from coordinate 36,436 downwards.
GGCACCTCTGCTGGAGTGGGCCGCCTCCCGGCTCGACACCCGGCTGACCCTCGACCGGCTCGCCGCACGCGCCGGGCTTTCCAGCCGGACCCTCGCCCGGCGCTTCACCGAACAACTCGGCGCCAGCCCGGGGCAGTGGCTGCTCGGCCAACGCATCAACGCGGCACGTGTCTTGCTGGAACAGACCGACCTGCCGGTCGAAGCCATCGCCACCCGCGTCGGACTCACCTCCGCAGTCAACCTGCGCCGCCGCTTCCGAGCACATCTCGGCACCACACCCGGCGCCTACCGCCGCACCTTCAGCCAGACCTGATGACGGAGCTGGGCGTCGATCAAGCAGCGGCTCCGGTGGAGGGCGAGAAGCGGCGGGGCGATAATTCAGGTGATAACCGTTTCGGTTTCGCTCCGGTTGGGAGGCCCTCGTATGCAGGTGTCCTCGGCCCGCGGCGCGGTCCTCCTCATCGGTGTCACCCTGGTCCTGTCCTGCGGCTGCGGCGGATCGTCGGGCGCCGGGTCCCCCGAAAAGCCGCGGAGTGCGGCTGCGGCGGACGCCGTCCCGGTTGTCGCCTCGACCAACGTGTACGGCGACCTGGTCGAGCAGATCGGCGGCGACAAGGTCGACGTCGTCTCGATCATCAGCGACCCGGCGCAGGACCCCCACTCGTACGAGGCCAGTACGCAGAATCAACTGTCTTTGTCCAAGGCGAAGTTGGTCGTCGCGAACGGCGGCGGCTACGACGACTTCATCGGCAGGATGTTGCGCAGCGCGGACAACCCGTCGGTCGATGTCATCGACGCCGTGCAGGTCTCGGGAAAGGCCCCGGCCGAGGGCGGGGAATTCAACGAGCACGTCTGGTACGACGTCCCCACGGTGGGCAAGCTCGCCGACCGGATCGCGGACGCCCTGGCCAAGGCCGCTCCCGCCGACGCCGACGTCTTCCGGCAGAACGCCAAGACGTTCAAGGAGGAGCTGACGTCCCTCCAGACCAAGGAAGCGCAGGTCAAGGAGGACCACGAGGGCGCCGCTGTCGCCGTCACGGAGCCCGTTCCGCTCTATCTGACCGAGGCGAGCGGGCTGCGGAACCACACGCCCGAGGACTTCAGTGAAGCGGTCGAGGAGGGGGACGACGTCTCTCCGAGCGTCCTGCGGCAGACGCTCGAGCTGTTCGCCGACCGGCGGGTCGAGGCCCTCGTCTACAACGAGCAGACCTCCAGCCCCCAGACGGAGAAGGTCAAGGAGGCCGCCGAGGACAACGGGGTCCCGGTGGTACCCGTGACCGAGACCCTTCCCCGGGGCGAGGACTACGTCAGCTGGATGACGGCCAACGTCGATGCCCTCAAGAGCGCGCTGGACGGCTAGGACAGCTCATGGACCGCACGGAGTCCCTCACACCGCTCTCCCGACCGGACGACACCGCCCGCGGGAGCCCCGACTTGGCCGCGCCGGTGATCAGCCTGCGGGGCGCCGCGCTGGCGTACGGCGACCGTGTCCTCTGGCGCGACCTGGACCTGGATGTGGAACCCGGGGAGTTTCTCGCGGTCCTCGGCCCCAACGGATCGGGCAAGACCAGCCTGCTGCGGGTACTGCTCGGCCGGCAGCAACTCACCGCGGGATCGCTGACGGTTCTCGGACGGGCCCCGCGGTGCGGCAGCCGCCACATCGGCTACGTACCCCAACAGAAATCCCTCCCGGCGCACACCATGCTGCGAGGCCGTGACCTCGTACAGCTCGGTGTCGACGGGCACCGCTGGGGGCTGCGGCTCGCCCGCCGTACGGTCCGCCGCCGGGTGGACGACATCCTGGCTTCGGTCGGCGCGACGCCTTACGCGGATGTGCCCGTCGGCAGGCTCTCCGGCGGCGAACAGCAGCGCATCCGCATCGCGCAGGCCCTGGCCACCGACCCGCGGATCCTGCTCTGCGACGAGCCGCTGCTCTCCCTCGACCTGCAGCACCAGCGCACGGTCACCGCGCTGGTGGACCGGCGGCGCCGCTCCGCGAACACCGCGATCGTCTTCGTGACGCACGAGATCAACCCCGTCCTGGGTCTTGTGGACCGGGTGCTGTATCTGGCCCAGGGGGGATTCCGCATCGGTCCGCCGGAAGAGGTGATGACCTCGGCCACGCTGTCGCGGCTGTACGGGACACAGGTCGACGTGGTCCGGGTCAGGGACCGCATCGTCGTCGTCGGCGCACCCGACGCCGCCACCGTGCACCACCACGCGCGCGGCCCGAACGGAGACGGTCCGAACGGAGGCGCGCTGAACGGGGGCGGACGGCCGTGACCGGACGTGAGCCGCTCGCCGAAGGGGACGACACGAGCGTCTGGCATCAGATCTTCAACTTCGACAACTACGGCGAACTGCTCGGCCTGGTCCAGAACTCCCTGCTGGCCGGGGTGCTCCTCGGCCTGGTCGGCGGCCTGGTCGGGGTATTCGTGATCATGCGCGATCTGCCGTTCGCCGTGCACGGGATCAGTGAGCTGTCGTTCGCCGGGGCCTCGGCGGCGCTGCTCCTCGGAGTGAACATCGTGGCCGGGTCCATCGTCGGTTCCCTCCTTGCGGCGGGAGCGATCGGCCTGCTGGGCGTCCGCTCCCGCGACCGCAACTCGATCATCGGCATCATCATGCCGTTCGGCCTTGGCCTCGGCGTGCTCTTCCTGTCCCTCTACAAGGGCCGGGCGGCGAACAAGTTCGGCATTCTGACCGGCCAGATCATCGCCGTCGGCACCCCGCAGATGGCGTGGCTCGTCGGCACGTCCGTGGTGGTGCTCCTCGCGCTCGTCATCGTCTGGAAGCCGCTGACCTTCGCCAGCGCCGATCCGGAGGTGGCCGAGGCGCGGGGTGTTCCCGTACGCGCCCTGTCCCTGGCGTTCATGCTGGTGCTCGGCCTCGCGGTGGCCCTCTGTGTACAGATCGTCGGGGCGCTGCTTGTGCTCTCGCTCCTTGTCACCCCGGCTGCCGCCGCCGCGCGGATCACCGCTTCTCCCGTACTGCTGCCTGTACTGAGCGTCGTCTTCGCGTTGGTCTCGATGGAGGGAGGGATTCTGCTCGCGCTCGGCAGCACCGTCCCCATCAGCCCTTATGTCACGACGATCTCGTTCGTGATCTACCTCGTCTGCCGCCTGACCGGCAAGCGGCGGGCCCGCGCTTCCGTCGCCCTCGGTTCGACCCGGTGGGCCACGGAGGCGCAGACTTGAGGAGAGTCCCGTCGTGTCCGATCGATCCCGTTCGGGCACCGGCGGAAGGAGCCTGTTATGCATCCCGTCGCGCTCGTCGGTGCCGCAGGTGGGCGCCTGGCACACTACGCAGTCTCGGGCGTCGTGGGCGGCCTGATCATCAAGGGAGCCGCCAAGCGGCTTCCGGAGGCCAAGCCCGCAGCCCGCAAGGCGCTCGTCGGTGGCATCGCGAACGGAATCGTCGCCGGCCGGTGGCTCGCCTCGGCCGCCGAAGAGGCCCGGCTCAAGGCGGGCGACATGCTCGCCGAGGCCCGGACCACTTTGGGCGAGGAGGTACCACCGCCCTCCGCTGTCAGCGTCGATGACCACGATCACGGACACGAGCACTGATCATGTCCGGCGTGGTCGTCTGCTCCGTCGCCACGGGCCGGGCCCGGCTGAGCGTTCCCTGGGTGCGGGCCCGTCCCGGCAGCGCGGGCCTGGTCGACGAGCGCCTGACCGGCCTCGCCGGGTTCCGGGCGCTGCGGATCTTCCCGCGTACCGGAAGCGTGGTCATCTGGGTGGCGCCGGACCGCATGGACGTCGACCGGCTGATCGCCCTGCTCGAAGAGGCGCCGCCCGATTCCGCGCCGGCCACCCCCACCCGTTCCACACCCGACTCCTCCACCGGCGAGGTCGCCCGCCTGGTGGTCGGTGGCGCGGTCCTCGCGCTCGTGGCGCTGCGCCGTCTGCTGCGCCGCCCACGGCTCACCCTCGGATCCTCGGGATTGCTCGGCGCGGTGACCGTCTTCACCGGCCTGCCCTTCTTCCGCGGTGCGCTGCGCTCGCTCCGGGGCCGCAGCTCGCCGGGGACGGACACGCTGGTCACGGCGGCGACGGTCATCTCACTGGTACTCCGTGAGAACGTCGTCGCCCTCACCGTGCTGTGGCTCCTGAACATCGGCGAGTTCCTCCAGACACTGACGCTGCGCCGCACCCGCCGCGCCATCGAGGAGCTGCTCACCATCGGTGAGGAGCGCGTCTGGCTCGTACGGGACGGTGTCGAGGTCGAGACGGCGATCGAGGACGTCGAGAGGGACGACGTGGTCGCCGTGTACGAGCACCACCGGATCCCGGTCGACGGACACGTCGTCTCCGGCGACGCACTGGTGGACCAGGCCGCGATCACCGGCGAGGCCCTGCCCGTCTACGCCCGCACCGGTTCCCACGTCTACGCCGGCACCATCGTCGCGTCGGGGTCCCTCACCGTCCGGGCCGCCTCCGTCGGACGGGACACCACCGTGGGACGGATCATCAGCCGGGTCGAGGAGGCCCAGTCCGACCGGGCGCCGATCCAGACCGTGGCCACCCGCTTCACCCAGCGCTTCGTTCCCGTCTCCTTCGCGCTGGCCGCGCTGACGTACGTCCTCACGCGCGACGCGCGCCGCGCGATGACGATGCTGCTCATCGCCTGCCCGTGCGCGGCCGGCCTGGCCACGCCGACGGCCATCAGCGCCGCCATCGGCAACGGAGCGCGCCGCGGCACCCTGATCAAGGGCGGCACTCACCTGGAGGGCGTCGGGCGGGTCACGGCCGTCGTCTTCGACAAGACCGGCACGCTCACCTTCGGGCGGCCGCTGGTCACCAGTGTGGTCACCCTCAGCGACGCCTTCACGGCCGACGAGGTGCTGAGCCTGGCCGCCTCCGGAGAGCTGCACGCCCGGCACCCGCTCGCGCAGGCCATCGTCGCCCGGACCGAGGAACAGCACCTGCACGTCCCCATCCACCAGGCCTGCGAAGTCGTGCTCGGCATGGGCATGCGCGCCGAGCTGGACGGCAGCCGTCTGCTGGTCGGCAGCCCCGCCCTGCTGCGCCAGCACGGCGTCGAGCTGACCAGACAGGCCCAGGGCTGGACGGAGCGGCTGCGGGGTGCCGGCGAGACGGTCATCTGCCTGGCCCACGACACGGACGTGATCGGGATACTGGGGGTCTCCGACGCCGTACGTTCCGGGGCCGAGACCGTCATCCGGCAGCTGAGGGACCTCGGGGTGTCGCGCCTGGTGCTGCTCACCGGCGACGCCCCCGAAACGGCACAGGCCGTCGCCGACACGCTCGGCATCACCGAGGTGCACGCACACGCCCTCCCGGAAGGGAAACTCCAGCTGATCCGTGACCTGCAGGCCGAGGGGCACACGGTGGCGATGGTCGGCGACGGGACCAATGACGCCCCCGCCCTGGCCCTCGCCGATGTCGGGATCACCATGGGCGAGCACTCCTCGCACGTGGCACTGGAGACGGCCGACATCGCCCTCGCGGGTAACGACCTGCGGCAGGTCGCCGCCGTCGTCGAACTCAGCCGCCACACGCTGCGCGTCGTACGCCAGAACTACGGCCTCGCCATCGGCGTCAACCTGCTCGGCCTGCTCGCCGGCGCCGGGGGATCCATGAACCCCGTCCTCGCAGCCCTGCTGCACAACACCAGCAGCATCGCCGTCGTCGGCAACTCGGCCCGCCTGGTCAACCACACCCCGCATCTGCCCAGGACGAACGGCGACGTGCTGAGGGCGGCACCGCTGGAGGACCGGCGGGTGCGTTGACGTCAGTACCGGCGGTGGTCCAACAGGGCGGGCCTCTGGGTCGCCTCCACGCGGGTCACGTGATCTCCACCTCGGCCACTGCGTCCGCCGCCAGAGTCTTGACCGTGGCCCGGGCATCGAGAACGTCCGCCGCGAAGTGCACGCCGGGCCGCGCCGCGCCGGACAGGACGTGTTGCGCGACGGTGGCCGCGAGGAAGCCGCTGAGCTCGTAGGAGTCCTCGGCGCGCAGGGTGAGGGTGCGGGCGGGCGGGCCGTCGTGGGTGTCGTGCCATACGCGGAACTCCTGCCCGTACCAGGATCCGTGACGGCGTACGTCCTCGTCCGCCGCTCGAACCAGGTCGGCGGTGTCCTCGGTGCCCATGGCCCAGGCCATGGCGAGCTCCTCGGCGAGGCGCTCGCCACCGAAGACGGAATACCAGTGCACCTGGCGGATGTCTGCGGCCTCGGCGAGCCGGGCGGTCTCGGTGGGCAGATAGGGGAAAGCGGTCACCGGCTGGGGGAAGGCTCGGAGGCGTAGGTCACGCCGCGGTTGCAGGGCCCGGTCGCGCAGCCGCCCGTCTTCCCAGGCGGCAGAGGGGATGCCGTGCTCGGGGCCTCGGGCGAGGAGTACGTCCCCTGCGGCGGCGGGGGTGAGCGCCGCCACGCCGCCCACGTATCCGTCCAGGTGGGCGGGGACCACGGCCGGGTCCAGCAAGGCACGCGGCAGGAGTCCGGAGAGCCCCGGCAGCGCTCCGGCGGAGAGCACCGCGGTGCGGCCCGCGCTCCGCCACGCTGCGGACCCGCCTCCGCCCTCCGCCGTCAGCCGGGCGTGGACGGGGTCGTCGCCCGCCGCGTCGACGTAGTCCACGTCGTGGCGCAAGGCCGCCCGCGCGACCGTGTCGAGGACGCGATACGACGGGCCCGCGCAGTTGACGACGAGGCGACAGCGGCTGACGAAGGAGTCCAGCGTCGGCCCCCAGAGGTCAACGGCCGCCGTGCTGACGTCCGTTCCGAGTACGGCTGCGGCGCGGGACGGGTCCCGGCCGCCCACCAGGAGCGGGCCGATGCCGGCCCGCAGCAGACGGCGCACCACCGCGCTGCCGACGGCTCCGTAGCCACCGAGGATGCCGATCTTCGGGGTGGAGTCCATGAGTTCGCCCTTTCGTTGGATGTTACGGCCCATCACATGAAGTTGATAACTATTATCAATAAGAGATCGAGGGTGTGACGCCCTGCGGCGCAACACAGGCGCCTTGAGAACTGCGGAGGAGAACGATGTCGTACGACGTACTCGTGGTCGGTGCAGGCCCAGCCGGCCTCAACGCGGCGCTCGTGGCGGGCCGCCAGCGCCGCGACGTGCTGCTCCTGGACAGCGGCGCACCGCGCAACGCGCCGGCTGCCGAGATGCACATGCTCCTCAGCCGTGACGGCTTCCCGCCCGCCGAGCTGCGCCGCATAGGCCGCGAACAGCTCGCGGCGTACCCGGGGGTGGCGATCCGCGAGGCGTTGGTGACGACGGCCGAGAAGGAGGGGAACGGGTTCACGCTGACGCTCGCGGACGGCGAGCGGGTGACGGGGCGCAAGCTCATCATCGCCACCGGGCAGGTCGACGTCCTCGACCAGGTGGAAGGTCTGAGCGAACTCTTCGGCCGGGGTGTCTATCACTGTCCCTTCTGTCACGGCTGGGAGACCCGCGGCATGACGCTGGCCGTCCTCGGCCATGAACTCCCCCAGGTCATGCAGGCGTTGTACGTCGCCGACCGGTTCAGCGACGACGTGGTGGTGTGCACGGACGGGCATCCGGTGCCCGAGCAGGCCGCGGGCAGGCTCGCCGACGCCGGGATCGCCGTCGACGAGACGCCCGTCTCCCGGATCGAGGGCAAGGAGGGCGCGGTCCGACTCGTCCTGGCGGACGGCCGGGTGCTCGAACGGCAGGCCGTCTACCACCGGGCTCCGACCCGCCAGCACTCCCCGCTCGCCGAGCAGCTCGGCTGCGAGGCGCTTCCCGACGGCTGCGTACGCGTGGACGAGTTCCAGCGCACGAGCGTGCCCGGTGTGTACGCGGCCGGGGACGCCGCCCGGCTCGAGGCGCTGCCGGACGCGCTCACCTTCGTGGTCACGGGCGCCGCGGACGGGGCACGCGCCGCGGTCTGGGCGGAGCAGGAGCTCTTCCGGGAGGACGCGGGGCTCGGCGGCTGAGCCGGTGTGCGGCGGGAGCACGGCTTGTGCTCCCGCCGCACACGGTCGTCAACTCGCCTTGGGAGCACCCGCCTCACGTACCGCTGCGGCAAGACCCGCCACCGTGGGGCGTTCAAGGAAACGGCGGGGTGTCACCTTCCCGACTCCCTTGCGTGCCAGTGCGCCGAGCATCCGCACCGCGAGGAGCGAATCGCCGCCCAACGTGAAGAAGTCCGCCGCCCGGTCGTTCACCTCGCACCCGAGCAGCTCGGTCCAGTCTGCCGTGATGGCCAGTTCGAGGTCGCCACGGGGAGCTCCGGGCTCCTCGCCCGGCGCGTCCTGCGCCGACGGGACGGACAGCCGCCCTCCCACGGCTTCGAAGTCTGCCTGTGGGGCGTCCAGTTCGGCAGGCAGCTCGACCGGTGCCGACCAGCCCTCCTTGTCCACCAGAGATTCGACGGTGGAGACCACGTCCTGGAACATGCGGTCCACCTCCTCGGCTGCGAAGAGCTCCTCCACCAGCGAGAAGACGACGACGAGTTTGCCGCGCAGCTCGAAGAGGCGGACTTCGAGGGCCACCTGAGGGGTCCTCAGCTGCTGATGGTGGCTGAGCAGGTCGATCCGGCCCAACGGTCCCGCCTCATGGGGGACTTCACTGCCCAGTGCCGCATCCACCCCGAGGGTGCTCTGGAAGACCACGGGGGCGACCGGACGGCGGGTGCCGCGGCGGCGGCCCAGCTCCCGGGAGACCTCGACTCCGGTGATCAGGTGGTGCGCGAGGGCGTCGCCCATGGACTGCTGCGCGCTGACGGCCAGATCGGCGAAGACGGGGGTCTGCGGCAGCTCGACCGGCATCAGCATCGTGGACGAAAACGCTCCCACCAGGCGGGGCACGTCCGGGTGCAACGGAAGCCGGTTCAGCTGGAGGGTGTTGAGCAGGAAGCGCCGGTGCCCGCAGGCACGGGCCACCGCGGCGGAGAACACGGCGAACATCGCGGCCGACGGTGTGACACCGTGCTCGGCGCAGTGGGCGCGCAGCTCGGCCCACCGCTCGGCGTCGAGGACGGCCTGCCGGGTGCCCATCAGCGTCGGTCGCACGTCGGCGGGGTCCGCCACCAGGGGCAGTGCCGGGGGCAGCGGAAAGGCGTCGAGGCGCTCCCACCACCAGTCGCGGTCCTGACGCCACTGCTCGGTGTCGGGCAGGTCGCGCAAGCTGGTGACGTAGTCGCCGAAGTCGACCTCCAGCGGGGCGAGTACCGCGTTGTAGTCGGATACGAGGGCGAACAGATCCCGGTAGAAGACTCCGGACGACCAGCCGTCGATGATCAGCAGGCTGGTCGAGGAGTGCAGCCGGGCTCGCTGCCCCGGGAGCAGGGTGAGCCGCATGTCGAGGCCGCAGCCCGCGGCCGGGTCGGGACCCTCGGTGCTCATCTCCTGCCGGATCGCCGCAAGGGTGGTGGCGATCTCCTCCTCCCCCGCGGCGCCGAGATCGGTCACCAGCAGACGCGGCATGGCGTCGGGATCGTCGAGGGGGAGAATCCGCTGCCTGCCGTCGGGAAGGACGCGGGCCCTCAGCACCGACTGGTGTTCCGCGAGGCGTTCCAGCGCGTCCTGGAGCGCCTCGGCGATCTCTTCGCCGTCGATGTCTTCCAGGCCGATGTCCACGTAGTGGTGGGCGGAGCGGTAGGAGAGCTCCCAGGCGTCCTGCTGGCCGACGAAGTACCCCTGCTGGAGCGGCAGCAGAGGGAAGGGCGCGTCCGGGTCGGCGCGCCGCTCGATGTCCAGATCCAGCCTGCGCGGCGCGCCGCTTCCCGCGGTGCCGCGCTCGTGGAGGAGCGCGGCGAGGTGCACCGCTGTGTGTTCGACGCGTACGTCGGACAGGGCGAGGCTCACCCCGAGGCGTTTGCGGACCACGGCCGCCATGCGTACGGCGAGGACCGAGTCGCCGCCCAGGCCGAGGAAGCTGGCGTCGGGCGGTATGGACGCGGGGTCGGCGTCCAGGACGTCGGCCCAGACACCGCGCACAGCCCGGACGAGATCGTCCGGGGCGACGGGAAGGACGGTGGTGGAGGTTGCGGTGGACGGGGTCAACTGGTGGCTCCAGACGCGGTGGTGGGGAGTACGCGGTCCACGGCGTGGACGCGGGTGGGGCGGGCGGCACCTGGCAGCCGGGCGAGCGCCCGGGCGACCCGGGCGGGGTCGGGGCGGCCGTGGTCCGGCCGGGGGCGGCCCGCGATGACGTGCTGGCCGAGGGCGGCCAGGGGGTGCCCGGCGGGTGGCAGGACCGGCAGGGTCCTGAACCCGGCGCCGTCGAGCTGCTGTGCCCACTCCTCCTCGGTGAGGAAGACCCGGTCCTGTCCGGCCCGCAGGTCGGTGAACCAGCCCTCCTCGTCGGGCTGCGGCGACATCAGCAGATACATCGAGGTGAGCGCCTGATAGTGCTCCTTGCAGGACTCGACGAGCACCAACAGGCCGTCGGGTGTGAGGAGTTCCCGCAGGGCCGCGAGGGCGCGGCCCGCATGGCGGGCGTTGTGCAGGACGTTCGCCGCGAGGATCACGTCGAGAGTCCCGGGGGTGAACCCCTGGGCGACAGGGTCGGCGTTGATGTCGAACAGGGCTTGGCTCAGCCCGGGTTGGGCACCGAAGCGGGCGCGGGCGGCCTGGAGGAAGAAGTGGGACACGTCGGTGAAGAGGTAGTCGACGGGAGCGTCGCCGGTGTCGCGGAGGGCGTCGAGCACAGCTTCCGTCGTGCCGCCCACTCCCGCGCCCACCTCAAGCACCCGCAGCGGCTGCCCGCCCTTCCCCCGTCGGTGGGCCTCCTGCGCGATCAGGTCGGCGGCGGCGTGGTTGGCCCACCGACTCGGCGCGCTGTCACGGTAGTTGCCCTCCGCTGTTCCCGTGTCCCCCTCGGGGAAGAGCACGCCCTGCAGGCTCGTACGGTCCTGGAGGAGCAGCGGCAGCCGGTCGGCCGCCGCGAGGAAGAACCGCGTCATGGACTCCGGGTAGCCCATGCCGCGGCGTGCCGCGTCGAGGGTCCGGCGGGCACGGGCGTACTGCGCACGATCGGGCGCGGCGAGCTCTCGATAGCCTCCGCCCGTGTCCGGGTCGCGTACGAGCCGGCCCTCCTCGACGAGGGTGCCGAGCCAGCGCCGCACGATCCACGCGTGGCGGGGCACGACCCCCAGCGCACCCACGACGTCGGCGGCCGTGCGGGGCTCCGGGCCGCGGAAGAGCCGGGTGCGGTCGAGGATGCGCGCGATGGTCAGCAGGGCCGTCTCGTCCAACAGCCGCATCAGGGCGGGGAGTTCGGCGAGGTCCGTGCCGCTGATGGCGGCATCGCCGGAGGCGGCGGCGTGCGCGGCGGAGACGGGTCCTGCGCCGCCGACGTCCCCCTCCGCGGTGGCCGGACCGGTGACCAGCAGGGTGTCCCCCGTGGCGCCCGGGACCAGTTGCCAGGCGGCCACCTCGGGCAGGGCGGACAGGACTTCGGCCAGGGATCCGGTGGCCGGGGTGGAATCCGTGGTCATCCAGCGGCCTCCGACGTCTCGTCCACCACGATCCTCGGCGGCACGGCGCCTGGTGCCGTGCGGCGGATGTGGTCGCGCAGGACTTCCGGCAGCCGGCGGCGTACGAACGCGGGCAGCGGCTCGTGGGCCAGTCGTCCGGCGGGTCCGTCCGCCGGAGGGTGGGCCGCCGCGGTGGCGCAGTGGGCCGGTGCGGCGACGGCCAGCATCCGGGGGTCGGCGGGGTCGAGCAGCACGGCGGCGTCCTTGCCGGTGAGCGCCTGCCGCAGGTCATGAGGCGTGACGGCATCCGGGGCGTCCGTGAGGAGGGCGTTGGGAATGCCGTGCAGGACGGCAGGGCCGGGCGCGAGGGCCGCACGCAGCACCGCAGGGAGCTGTTCGCCGCCGGGACCCTGCCACGGCAGGTGGCGCACCGGCGACTCGTCCGGGGCACCGGCGAAGGGGCCGACGCGCAGGACCAGGTCGTAGCGGTAGCGGGTGAGTTCCGAGTCTTCCGCCATGGTGCGGGCGTGGACGCTCATGCGGACGGCGCGGGGGTGGGCGGCGAGGATCTCGCGTACGGCTTCGGGAGCGAAGGAGAGTTCCCCGTCCGCGGCCACGGCCGAGGCGACCCGCGCGGCGATGTCCGCGTCGGCCGCCTCGGGGTCGCGGGCCCGCTCCGTCCGGCCGAAGTGGTCTTCGAGGAGCCCCGAGTGGCGAATGTCGCCGACGATCACCGTGCCGCCGTCCTCCACCGCGGCCAGCGCGTGGTGCAGGAAGGCCGTCAGGTACAGGAGGTTGGGGAAGCACTGGGTGACGGAGTTCAGCAGGACGCAGTCGGGACGTACGCCAGGTCCGAACACCACCTCCATCGCCTCCCGCACGGCGGGCGACTCCGCCTCGTGGGCTGCCGCACGGACGAAGGCGGTGCGGGGCAGGCGAGCGGCGCGCAGCCGCTCGACGGCTACGTCGGCCACGTCCGTACCGACGTAGCCGTCGAGGTGGGTGTGCAGCCGATGGGCCAACAGGCCTGTACCGCAGCCGAGTTCCAGGAGGCGACGGGGCCGCTGGGCGAGAACGAGGTCGACCGTGCGGTCGACCCAGTCACGCATGTGGGCCGCGGACAGCGGCTCCCCGGTGTCGGAGGTGCGCCAGCCCGAGAGATCGAGATCGTCGGCGTGCCGGCCTTCTCCGGTCTCGTACACCCACTCGTACACCTCGGCCCAGTGCGCGAGGTGCTCGCGCACCAAGGGGCCGGGGGTCGGGAGGACTGCTGTCGCGCTCGGGTGGGGCGTGACGCGCAGGACGCCATCGGGGCCGGGGCGCACGTCGGCCACCCACGGGTGGCCCGCGATGAGTTCGGTGATCCTCCGCTGATCTGTGGCGGCTGTCGCTTCGGTCGTGTCATCGGGCACGAGGAGGCTCCGTTCGTCGGGTGAGGGGGTGCGCGGATGCGGCGGGCAAGGGGGCTTGCGGAACGGGGGCAAGTCGGCCGTCACGCAGTTCGAGTACGTCGTCCGCTCGGGCGGTGACGGCCGGGTCGTGGGTGACGGTCAGGATCGCGGTGCCTGTCGCACGGATCCGGTCGAGCAGGTCGAGTACGGCGCGGGCGGTTGTGCCGTCGAGGGACGCGGTGGGTTCGTCGAGGAGCAGTACGTCGGGGCGCGCGGCCAGTGCTCGGGCGAGGACGACGCGCTGCCGCTGGCCACCGGAGAGCCGGTGCGGGCGCCGCGTCTCGGAGCCGGGAGGCAGCCCGACTTCCGCAAGGACGGCCCGTGCGTCGGCGAGGGCGGCCGCCCGGCCCAGGCCGTGCAGCAGGGACAGCGGTCTGGCCACGGCCCGGTCCACTCGGTGGGCCGGGTTCAGCTCGTCGACGGCGCTCTGCCCGACGAGCTGCACGGCACGCAGCTGCTCGCGGCTGCGGCGCCGGGTGGGCCCTGGCAGCGGCGTGCCGTGCAGCAGCACAGTGCCGTCCGTTGCGGGCCGCCGCCCGACAAGCGCGTGCAGCAGCGTCGTCTTGCCGGCCCCCGAGCTCCCGACCACGACGGTGGAACTCCCGGCTGCCAGCTCCAGCGCTCCGTCCTCCAGGAGCACGGTCCCGTCGGGGGTGGTCAGGAGGAGGTTCTGGGCGGAGAGGAGGGTGCGGTGACGGAGCACAGCGGTGGCCCGCGAAGCAGCCGACCGGCCTTCGCGGAACACATCTCCGCCGCCCGGCGACGACGCCTGGAGCATCCCCGCTCGCCCCGTGGAAGGAATCGGGCCACCGCCCTTGGCCGGGGCAGCCGCAGCGACGCGCAGCGTCGTGTCCGCCAGTTCACCGAAGAGGGACTCGTCGTGGCTCACCACGACCACGCAGTGGTGCGGTGAGCCTCGTCGGTCCGCAACGGCACGGGTGACCAGGGACGCCGTCTTCGGGTCCATGGCCGATGTCGGCTCGTCCAGGATCAGCAGCGCGGGGTCCGTGGCCAGGGCGCGGGCCAGGGCGACCCGTTGGGCCTGGCCGCCGGAGAGCTCGGATGCGCGACGCAGGGCGGTCTCGGGCGGGAGGTCCAGGAGGTCGAGTTGCTCGGCGACGTATGCGGATCTGGTGTCGCGGTCGGTCGTGAGGTTCTCGCCGATGAGGCGGTCGACCCGCCACAGCGGATGCAGCCCTGCGCCGGGGTCCTGGCCCAGCCACCCGCACCGCGCGCGGCGCCACTTGCGGGCAGCGCGGCCCTGCTCGACCGGTGTGCCCTGCCAGCGCACAGTTCCCGCCGACCGGTGAAGGGACGGCGGCAGGGTGTCCAGGAGGGCGTGCAGCAGGGTCGTCTTGCCGGCTCCCGAGGGGCCGGTGATCAGCACGATCTGGCCCGCTGCTGCCCGCAGGCCGGTCGACGGCACGATGACGGACCCGTCCCCCGCCCTGCGCACCGTCAGCCCCTCAGCCCCGAGCAACTCCGGAGTGGTCGTCATACGGCGTACTCCCTTCCCTGCCCCACCCGGTGCGCCGCCGCGGCCGGCGCCCAGGCGCAGCCCGCGAGGAGCGCGGCGGGCGCAAGGAGCGCCGCCGGGTTGAGCGCGGCACCCGGCAGGTTCTCGCTCAGCATCAACGCCCAGTCGGCGTCCGGTGGTTGGGGCCCGAGCCCCAGGACGGCGAGGGCCGAGGCGAGCTGCAGCGCGGTCACCAGACGGAGCCCCGCGTCGGCCGTCACCAGGCCGCGCAACGCGGGCAACACCTCGCGGGCGAGGACGTACGACACGGTTTCGCCCCGCTCCTGGGCCGCCCGCACATGCCCGCTCCCCCGCAGCAGCGCCGCCTCACCCGCCACCACGCGCGCGGTGAGGGGCGTACCGCTGAGCACGGATGCCACCACCACCGCCGTCGCACCCGGCAGGGCGACGGCGAGGACCAGCGCGAGGACGAGCGCGGGCACCGAGAGCAGCAGGTCGCACAGCCAGAACACCGCTCGGGCGAGACGCCCGCCGGTCCACCCGGCGGCAAGACCCAGCGCGGTGCCGCAGCCTGCGGCCACCACCGCGGCCAGCAGTGACACCGCCATGAGGTCAGTGCCTCCGTACAACACACGCGACAGCACGTCACGGCCCAGGCCGTCCGTCCCGAGCAGCGCGTCGGAGCCTGGCGGCCGCCAGGGCACGCCGACTTGTTGCTCCGGATGGTGCGGGGCCGCGTATCGCCCCAGGAGGACCAGGGCAGCTGTCGCCCCCACGGTGGACAGGGCCGGGGCGAGGGCCCGTGAGGCACGCATCAAGCCCTCACCCCGACCGCCGCCACCCGGAGGTCCGGCGCCCGCCCCGAAGGACGTACGTCAAGGCGGTCGGCGACCAGCATGCAGAGCAGGAGGACGACGATCGGGGGCAGCGCGGCGGCCTGCACGACGGGGATGTCCCGCACGGCGACCGCCGATACCAGCAGGCTGCCGGTGCCGGGGTAGCCGAACACCGTCTCCACCAGCGCCGTGCCCGCCATGAGACCGCCCGCCACCAGCGCGGTCACCCGCGCCGCCGGTACCAGCAGGAAGGGCACGACATGCCGGAGCAGGACGAGGCCTGGGGGCAGGCCCCGCATGCGGGCGTCGCCGACATGCGGGCGGCGCAGGGTGTCGAGGAGCGTTCCACGCAGCAGTGCGGTGGCATACGCCGCCGAGGGCAACGCCAGCGTGACGGCGGGCAGCACCAGAGCCTCCGGTGCGTCGAGGGGTGAGCCGCCCGGCGGCAGCAGGGACACGGCGGGAAGCCAGCCCAGGATTCCGGCGAAGACCGTGCCGAGGACGGCCGCGTGCACCGACTGCGGTATCGCGGCGATCCCGGTCGCCGCCGCGCCGCCCCGCCCGCCCCGCAGGAACGCGACGGTCAGGGCGGCCGTCGTGAGCAGCGCGGTCAGAGCGAGAGCGAAGGCGACGAGGACGGCCGTCGCGGGCAGCCGCTCGGCGAAGCGCCCCGTCACGGCTCGCCCGCTCACCAGCGACCGGCCCAGATCGCCGCGCACCGCACCGGACAGCCAGTCGAGATAGCGCACGGGGGCGGGCAGGTCGAGACCGAGCCGGTGCCGTTCATCGGCGAGCTCCCCCTCCGATGCCCGCCCGGCGCCCCGTACCTCGCCCGCGTCGCCGGGCAGCAGCGCGGTGGCGGCGAAGACGACCGCCGTCGCCGCCACCGTCAGCAGGACGAGTCGGAGTGCCGGGAGGAGCAACGGACGGGACACCGGCCGGAGCAACGGGCGGAGCGTCACTTGGCCATCCAGGCCTGGTCGATGAACATCCGCTGGAAGCCGGGGCCCGTCGGCAGTCCCCGCACCCCGCGGGCCGCCAGGTCGAGGCCGTCGCCGGTGCCCCACACGACGTATCCGCCGTCCTTCCACAGGTCCCGCTGGATCCCGGCGAGCAGGGTGTTGCGCCGGTCGGGGTCGAGGGTGCCCATGGCCCGCGTGAAGCCCGCGTCGAACTTCTTGTTCTTCCAGGCCGTCTCATTGGTCGGCGACTTGGAGAGGAGGCCGACCCGCACCAGGTCGGGGAAGGAGATACCGCCGTAATAGCCGGTGTAGAAGGCCTTCTTGGCGTACACGGCCGTCCAGTACGTGTCCGCGGGATCGACCTTGACCTCGGCCTTCACGCCGATGTCGGACAGCTGGCGCGAGTAGAGGGTCGCTGCGGTGTCCATGCCCGGGTATGCGGTGGTGGTGTGCAGGGTCAGGCTGAGACCGTCGGCATGTCCCGCCTCCTTGAGCAGCTTCTTCGCCTTCTCGACGTCGCGGCGGCGCTGCGGAAGGTCATCGGGGTACGAGGGGTCGTACGGGGTGGGGAGATCGTTGGCGATCTGCCCGTAGCCGAGGAAGACCGTGTCCACGAGCGCCTTGCGGTCGGTGGCGAGGCGGAAGGCCTCCCTGACCCGTGCGTCGTCGAACGGCTCGGTGTCCGTACGCATGATGAACGGGTACTCGGTGACGCCCTTCCGTCGCACGACCTGCCGTCCGCCCGCGCCGCCCGCACTCTTGACCGCGGCGGGGCTCACGCTGCCCGCGACGTCGGCCTGTCCCGAGGTGACGGCGTTGGCGCGGGCCTGCGGGTCGGCGACGGCCTGGATCTCCAGGCGGTCCAGATGCGGGCGCGGCCCCCACCAGCGGTCGTTGCGGACCAGTACGGCGGTCTGTGCCCCGGACTTGCGCACCTTGAAGGGCCCGGACCCGGGGACGGCCTTCGCGAAGTCCTCGGTGCCTTCGGGTACGACGAAGCTGATGGACTCCAGGGCCTTGGCTGCCTCGGCCATGGGTGCGCGGGTGGCCAGGACCACTGTGTGGTCGCCGTCCGCCTTGGACGCCTTCATGTCGAAGTCGGCGAGCCGGCCGTAGTTCTCGGCGGACTTGTCCGCGATGCGGCGCAGGGAGTACAGCACGTCGTCGGCGCGGACCGGGCTGCCGTCGGTGAACTTCGCGTCGTCGCGGAGCGTGAACGTCCAGCGGTCCAAGGCCTTGTTCGGCTTCCAGGACGCGGCGAGGCGCGGCTTGGGCGAACCGTCCTTGCCGGGGACGGTCAGGACGTCGTACGTGAGGGCGAATCGGAGCAGGTCGGATTCGTTGCCGAGGCCGCCGTGCGGGTCGTCGCTCGCGGTGGCGGGCGAGCCGGACACGGCGTAGCGGAGGGTTCCGCCGTCGACCGGCTTCTGGTCGGAGCCGGCCGCGGCGTCCTGGGCGCCGTCGGATGACGAGCATCCGGTGAGCAGCAGAGCGCCGACAGCGGCCACAGCGAGTGAAGGGGCGTTGAGTCTCATCGTTCTTTCCGTGTCAAAGGGAGTTGTCGAGAGGTGAGCGGCTGACGCGCGGCCGGATCAGGGGAGTTTCCGTTGCAAGGTGGCTACGGCGGCCAGCGCGCGGTCCGTCAGGGCGGCGATCCGGGCTGCCGCAGGGCCGGTCAGGAGGGAGTAGTGGTGACCGTCGACGAACACCTCGTCGACCGGGCCCGGCACATGGGGCCGCCAGCCCAGGCAGTCGAGGTCGGGGGCGTCGTCGACCCCCATGCCGACTCCGGCGTTGCTCGGGGACGGCCGCGCGGCACGGAAGAGGAGCAACCGCGTGTCGGAGGAGGCGAGTTGGCCCGCCCGGTGAACTCCAAGGGCACGGAGGTGCCGCTCGAAGGTCGCCAGTCGTACGTCGGCGGTCTCCCGCGGTCCTACGAGCCCGGCCTCACGCAGCCTTGCGGCGACCGCGGACCGGGCGTCCGGGGACGACTTCGCGAGAAGTCGCCGGGCATCGGCCTGACCGAGACCGAGGTCCATGTCGAGGAAGGCTTCGAGCGAGCGCAGATAGCGGACGGCGGCGATAGCCCGGTCCTCTTCGGGCCCGGCTCCGCCGAGTGGCCGGATGCGGTCGGGCACGTTCGAGTCGATCATCACGAGGAGGTCGGTGCGCTCTCCCCGCCGTTCCAGCTCGCAGGCCATGGCGTGGGCGAGGGTGCCGCCCATGGACCAACCACCCAGGAGGTAGGGGCCGTCTGGCTGGTAGGAGCGAATGGCCGCCAGATACGCGTCGACCATCCCCGCGATGTCCTGGGCGCCGACTCCACCGGTGAGTGCCGGGTCGGTGAGCGCCACAACGGGACGTCCGTCCGTGAGCAACCCGGCCAGTTCGCCGTAACAGAGAACGTCACCGCTGGAGGGGTGGACCAGGAACAGGGGCCGGTCACCGTTGCCTTCACGCAGCAGCAGCGCGGCTTCGGTGCCGTCTGCGATCTCAGCACCGGCTCCGGGGTCGTGCGCAGCCGGGTCGGTCGCCCCCGTCCTCGGCTCCCTGACTTCCTCCCAGGCAGCCTCGCCCTGCGCCAGGCGGCGCAGATGGGCGACGTACTCGGTGAACACCCGGTCCGCCTCGTCGGCGGACAACTCGCTTTCCAGGACGTCCCATTGGAGCAGGAGAGCGCCGTGCTGTTCGAGCACCTGATGGTCGAGCCAGGTCTGCGGGGTGCTGCTCACTCCGTGAACCGGCCTGCCGACCCAGTCCAGGTCATGGCCGCCGCCGAGCGGCCCGGACAGGCCCAGGGCGCTGGTGAAGACGACGGGTACGGACTCGGTGCGTCCCGTGCGCATGGACTTTTCGGCGAGCACTTCCAGTGCGGAGAACTCCCGGTGGTCGAGGTCCTCGAAGAGCGTGCGTTGCGCGTGGGCGGCGGCGCCCGCGAACGAGTTCCCGCTCGACCGGTCGACGGTGTGGAGCATCAGCGATGTGAAGTCGCCGACGACCTCATCCGCACCGGGCAGTCCGGACGGGCGGTCGAAGAGGGTCAGCGTGAGGGAGAACCTGTGCTGCCCGGACCAGTCGGCCAATGCGTCCCCGTACGCCGCGAGCAGGACGGCGGTCGGCGTCAGGCCGCGCCGGGCCGCCTCCGCCTTGAGCGATGACCACTCGTCCGGTACAAGGCGCGCGCTGCGACGCCCGAAGCGGGGACGCTCCTCGCCCTCTCCGGTACGCAGCGGCAGCGCGGGAGCACCGGGCAGGGCGTCGATCCGGGCCCGCCAGTAGGCCGCCGCGCGGGCGCGCTCGGGGGACCCGGCGCGCCGCTCCAGCGCTGCCACGCACTCCTCGAACGTGGTGCGTACCGGCGGTAGTTGGCGCTCCGGGTTCTCGTACAGGGTCCGCAGCTCGCGATCCCAGATCAGATAGCTCGCGGTGTCGCAGACCAGTACGTCGACATTGACAAAGAGCCGCACGATGTCGCCGGGCAGCCGGGCCGCCCTGATGTCGACCAGCGGCCAGCGGCCGGGACGCGGCTCCCTGCGCACCAGGCGCGCGCGGATCTGCTCCAGCTTCCGCGCGCGCTCCTGCTCGCTCTGCCCGGTCAGGTCCTGGACCCGGATGCGGTAGCGGGGCACCTGGTCGAGGACGCGGTTGCGCCCCTCGGGGGAGATGACCGCGCGGAGCATCGGGTGGCGGGCGATGACCCGGTTCCACGCCTCCTCGTAGCGCGCGGTGTCGAGGCCGGCGCAGTCGTACTCCAGGTGGAACGAGCACGGTACGTCGCCGAGGCGGTAGCCGCCCGAGCCGCCGACCCAGTAGGCGTGCTGCACCCGCGTCAGCGGGAACTCCCCACCGGCAGCGGCTGGTTGCTCACTGGCGGCAGCCGGTCCTGACCTCTCGGTACTGGCTCCGGGCTCCGGGGACACCGCCGAGCTCGCGCCGATCATCGGTGCGAGTGCCGCGACCGTGGGCCGTGCCAGCAGGTCCTGCAGGCGCAGGACGACGCCTCGTTCGTCACGCAGCCTCGCCAGCATCCGGGTGGCAAGGAGGGAGTGGCCGCCGAGTGCGAAGAAGTCCGCGTCGCGGTCGGTCACGGGGAAGCCGAGCAGCTCGGACCAGAGTCCGCCGAGCAGTTCCTCGGCGACGCCCTGGAGCGCGGACCCTTCCTGGCGCGGGGTGCCGTCGGCCGTGTCGCGGCCGCCGCCCGGAACGGTGGTGGGCACACCGGCGGTACGAGCGGCCAGATCCGCCGGGGAGACCGCGAGGGACGCGGGCGCGCGGCCCTGTCCGGCGAGCGCGAGCAGCCGGTCCACCGAGCGCATGCCGTCCCGCAGGCCGATCGAGTGCCGTGAGGCGACGACCCGTTCGGATCCGCCGGGGCCGATGCGCCAGCCGTCCCAGGCGACGCTGATCCAGCGGGTGCCTCCGGTCCGTTCGGCGTCCTCCCGTTCGGCCAGCGCGTCGAGGAAGCGGTTTGCGGCGGCGTAGGGGGCGAGTCCCAGGCCGCCGACGAAAGTGGTGGCCGACGACATCAGGAGTACGTGCGCGGGGCGCAGTTCGTCCGGCAGTGCGCGCAAGGCGGACCGCAGCGCCATCGCTCCGGTCACCTTCGCCCGGGCGTGCGCCCGCACGGTGTCCTCCGCCACGGCACGCAGCGGGGTCACCGCGGCCGACGCCACGACTCCGGCCGCGTGCACGACGAGGCCGAGCGGGCCGTACTGCCGCGCCACGTCCCGCAGAAGGGCCGCGGTGGCGTCCGGATCCGCCGCGTCGACGGCCCGTACGTCGAGTTCGACGCCGTCCTCGCGCAGCCGCCGTACGGCCTCGGCGCGCTCTGCCGACGGGCTGCCCGGCGCCGGGTCGGTCGGCAGTCCTTCGCGACCGGTGACGACCACCCGCCAGGAATCACGCGCGAGATGCGCGGCGAGGGCCAGGCCCACGTCACCGAGCCCGCCGATCACGACGGCGGTGCCGCCGCGCGGCTCCGGATCCGGCACCGGGGGCTGCCAGGGGGTGACGCCACGTACCCAGCGGTGGCCGGCGCGGTAAGCCGCCTCCAGGCCGTTCGGCCCCCCGGTCGTCAGCGCCACTGCCTCTTCGCACACACTCCTGACGTCCTCGGTACGTACAGGACCGGCCTGGAGGTCGAGGGTGCGCCAGCGCAGTCCCGGGAACTCCTGGGCGAGGACGCGGGGCACGGCGAGTCCCGCCGCACCGCCGGGCGCCGGCCGGTCTCCGCTCTCCACGTGCTGCGCGCCGGCGCTGACGTGCAGCAGGCAGGCGGTGGCTGCCCAGGGGGCTGCGGCCTGGGCGACTTCGGCGTAGCGCAGCACCGCGTCGGCCACGCGCCGGGCGGGGTCGGCGGAGGCCGCCCTCGCGCCGAGACCGGCGATGGCTTCCCGGCCGGCCGGGCCGGAGGCGTCGCCCTTCGCGGCTTCGCTGTCACCATCCGCGCCCCACGCGTCGACCATGACGATTCCCGCACACGGCAGCGACGGTTCGGCGGCGGCCTCCTCGAGCGTGACCGGGCGCGCCCCGGCAGCCTTCAACTCCTCGCGCACCGCGCTCAACAGCGGCGAATCCGCGTGCCCTTCGACGAGCCAGCGGCCCTCAAGGTGCCCGGACGCGTCCACGGGAGGCGTCCGGTGCCATACCGGCACCTGGAACGGCTCCTCCTCGTCGGGCTCGGCCGTCGCGTACGGCATCGGAGCGCCGGGGCGTGTCTCCTCGGGCGGGTCGATCCACAGCCTCCGCCTCTCGAAAGGCAGCCCCGGCAGGGCGATCCGGCGACGTCCCGGCCGGTGGAGGGCTTCGGGGTCGAGGCGGACACCGTGCGTCCACAGTTCCCCCGCGGCCGTGAGCAGCGCGGCCCGCGCACCCCGGCTGTCCTCGCGCCCCGGAAAGGTGGGCAGCGTGGCGACGACATTCGCCGCACCGTGCTGGCGTACGAGCTGCAACAGGCCGCTGCCGGGGCCCACTTGGACGACGACGGCGGGACCCGTGCCGATGGCGGTGGTCAGGGCGTCGGAGAACCGGACGACGGACCGCAGATGCGGCACCCAGTGCTCGGACCCGGGCGGCGAGTGCAGCAGTTGACCGGTGAGCGTCGTGGCGAGCGGCACGGCCGGCGTGCTGGGCAGCGTCGCATCGGCGGCGGCGCGCAGCTCCGGCAGGACGGGGTCGACAAGACGGGAGTGCGCGGCGGCGTCCAGGTGGAGCCGCGCGGTGTGGACCCCGTCGGCGGCGAGGTGGCGTTCAAGGGCGGCCACGGCGGCCACAGGTCCGGAGACCACGCAGGACCGCGGCGCGTTCACCGCCGCCAGGTCAAGGTCCGGGTGATCGCCGAGCAACTTGACGGTCTCGTCCTCGGGCAGGGCCACGCTCAGCATCACGCCGCCGCCCGCCGTGCGGGACATTCCGCGGGAGCGCACATCGACCAAGGTGACTGCATCGCTCAGCCGGAGCGCTCCGGCCGCCACGGCGGCGGCGTACTCACCGAGGCTGTGTCCGATCAGCGCGTCCGGCTCGACGCCCCAGGAGCGCAGGGTGCGCGCCGTGGCGAGCGAGACGGTGAACAGGGCGGGGAGGCCGTACACGGGGTCCCGCAGCAGCCGCCCGGCCCGCTCGTCCGAGGGAGCGGCGTTCAGGAGTGTGCCGAGACCGGGCCCGCTGCCGTCGCCCCGCGCGTCGAAGAGCGCGGCGCACTCCTCGACGGTGCTCGCGAACTCCGGTTCCTCATCAAGGAGTTCATGCCCCATGCCCGGGTACTGGGCGCCGCCGCCGGGAAAGGCGAAGACGACCCTCGGCCGGGTCGGCGGGGCGGCGCGCCGGGGCGCGGAGGCGAGGGCACGCAGGGTGTCGCCGGGTCGTTCACCGACGACCGCGGCCACCCGGTGGGACAGTTCACTCCGGCCGGTGTGCAGGGTGTACGCGGCGTCGGCCGCGTCGGCACCAGGCTGCTCCAGGGCGGCAGCCGTGGCTTCGGCCAGGCGCTCCAAGGCATCGTCCCGATGTGCGGAGAGCAGGGCCAGTTGGGGTCGACGGTCGACGGGAGGGGTCGCCCTCTGTGGCGCGCTGCCAAGCACCACATGGCAGTTGGTGCCGCCGATCCCGAAGGAGCTGACGCCCGCGTGGCGCGGCCCCGCCCACTCGCCCGCCTGGTGGGGCACGGTGAACGGCGAGTTCTCCAGGTCGAGATCGGGGTTCAGCGGCAGCGCGTCGAGCGAGGCGGGCAGCACGCCGTGCCGCAGCGCGAGCACGGTCTTGGCGAACCCGGCGATGCCCGCCGCCGCGTTGGCGTGCCCGATGTTGCTCTTGACGGAGCCGAGAGCGCACCAGGCGGGGCCGTTCTCCCCGAACACCTTCTTCAGGGCGGCGAGTTCGACCAGGTCGCCGAGGCGCGTCGCGGTGCCGTGGGCTTCGACGTAACTGACCATGTCGGGCGTGACACCGGCGAGGGCGAGGGCCTCGGAGATGGCGCGCGCCTGGCCGCGCGGCGACGGAGCTGTGAAGCCCGTACGATCCCCTCCGTCGTTGTTGACCGCGGAACCGTGCAGCACGGCGAGGACCGGGTCACCGTCGGCGAGTGCGTCCGCGAGGCGGCGCAGGACCGTGACGCCCACGCCCTGGCTGTGCACGATTCCGGTGCCCTCGGCGGAGAACGTACGTACCCGCCCGTCCACCGAGAAGATCCCGTCGGGCACATGGAGGTAGCCCCGGCCCTGCGGCACGATCAGTGAGGAGCCACCGGCGAGGGCCGTGTCGCACTCCCCCGCCAGCAGGGACTGCGCTGCCAGGTGGACGGCCACCAGCGAGGTGGAGCAGGCGGTGCCCACGGCGAGTGCAGGTCCGGTGAGGGCGAGCCGGTGCGCGACGTGCAGCGGCAGATAGTCGCCCACACTTGAGATCGCCGCCTGGAGACTGCCCACCGGGTCGGCGGCGGAGTCGGCGTACCGGTGGGCGAGGTTGCGCGTCAGGTAGTCACTGTGGGCGGATCCGGCGAAGACTCCGACGGCACCCGCCCCCGCTCCGCCGCCGTGCCCGGCCCGCTCCAGGGCCCGCAGACACGCCTCCAGGAAGAGCCGCTGCTGCGGGTCCATGAGGGCGGCCTCGGCGTCCGTCAGGCCGAACGGCGCCGGGTCGAACAGGTCCTGCCCATCGATCACGCCGCTGACCGGCACATGCGCGGGGCTGCGCCGCAGTCGGCCTGGCAGGCCGCTCTCGGCGAGTTCCTGCTCGGTGTGCCGGGTCAGCCCGCTGCGTCCCGCCACGAGCAGGTTCCAGAAGGCCTCGGTGTCCGGGGCCCCCGGGAAGCGGCAGTCGAGGGCGGTGACGGCGATCAGCTCGTCGTTGCCCCGGTCGGCCGCCCCGGGTGCGTAACTCTGTTCCGTGGTCGGCTCGTTCATCGGGCGGTCTCCTGGGCGAGGACCCGCGCGGCGACCCGCGAGGCCCGGCGTTGCCGGGGCACGGGTGCGGCGGCGACCGGCGGGTGCGCCCCAACTACCCCTTCGGACACGTGCAGTTCACTGATCCGGGCGGCGAGGGAACCGACACCGGCGTGCGCGAACATGTCGGCGAGCGCGAGGCGCGGCGCGACGCTCTGCCGGAGCCTGCGATGGGCCAGGACCAGGGTGAGCGAGGTCGCGCCCAGGGCGGCGAAGGTGCTGTCGGCCGTCACTCGACTCCCCGTCAGATCAGCGAGGACAGCCGCGACTTCGTCGAGTACGGCCCGTTCCTGAGCGGGGTCGGCGTGCGGTGCTGCGGGCGCGCTTGCTACGTCGGCGCCCGGAGGCGGCACCGGGCCGGCGGCCGTCGTGCTTTCGGTGGCTGCCGGACTGTGGACGATCTCGGCAAGGCCCCCCGTACAGAGGCGTGGTTCGATGAGGGAAGAACCGGCCAGTTCCCGCACCCTTCGCAGCCAGCGCGCGGCCGCCTCCAGCGCCTGCTCGGGGGCGAGCGCGCCGGGCCTGAGCACGATCGAGGCCTCAAGCCCGAGCGCGGCGGCTTCGTCGAGCGCCTCGACGGCCCAACTCGCAGTCGTCGGCGCATCGTTCATGCCTGCGGGCTCGACAGCGATGGTCGGTTCCGCGACCGCGGGGCGCCGCCCTTCGCCGCTCGCAGCCCGCTCCTGATACGGATTGACCAGCGCCGCATGGTCGATCTTCCCGTTCGCCGTGACCGGCAACTGCGCCAGGACGACGAACCGGCTGGGAACCATGTACTCGGGCAGCCGCTCCCGCAGCGCACCCGCCAGGTCCTCGGGCGACGGCAACGACGCCGGGCCCTCTCCGGACCCCTTCGGCGACAGATGGGCGACGAGCCGGGGCCGCCCGTCGGGTCCGGGTACGGAGGAGACGACGCACTGCCGCACTCCGGGATGCCTCGCGAGGACCGCTTCGATCTCACCCAGCTCGATCCGGTGTCCCCGGATCTTCACCTGCCGGTCGGCCCGTCCGAGGAACTCGATGGCCCCGTCCACCCGCCAGCGGCCCAGGTCACCGGTGCGGTAGAGGCGGCGCCCGAGCACCGGGTGGCGGGCGAAGCGTTCGGCGCTCTGCACGGGGTCGCCGATGTAGCCACGGGCGAGCCCGTCACCGCCGATGAACAACTCGCCGGGCTCGCCCACAGGGCACGGGGCACCCGCCTCGTCGAGTACGTGGAAGGACTGCCCCCGAAGCGCCCGGCCGTAGGGAATGCTCCGCCAGTCCGGGTCGGTCTCCCCCACGGGGTGGGTGATGGACCAGATCGACGCCTCGGTGGCGCCGCCGAGGCTCATGAACTCGGCCTGCGGGGCGAGGGCGCGCAGCCGCTCGGGCAGCGTCAGCGGAATCCAGTCGCCGGAGAGCATCACCAGACGGAGGGTGCGCAGGGCCGCGGTCGCCGCTTCCGGCTCCATCTCCGCGTACTCGACGAGCATTTCGAGGAGTGCGGGGGCGGTGTTCCACACGGTGACGCCATGGCGTCCCGCCTGTTCGAGCCAGTGCTGCGGGTCTCGTTGGCGTGCGGGGTCGGGGAGGACGAGGGAGCCGCCCGCGCCCAGGACTCCGTAGATGTCGAAGACGGAGAGGTCGAAGCTGAGGGCGGACAGGGCCAGTACGCGGTCGTCGGCGCCGATGCCGAACCGGTCCACGATGTCGTCGATGGTGGTACGGGCCGCGTGGTGCTGGATCTCGACACCCTTGGGGCTGCCAGTCGATCCGGAGGTGAAGATCGTGTACGCGAGGTCGTCCGGGCCGGGCGTCTTCGGCTCCGTCATGCCCTCGGGGGCGGCGCCACGTGCCGGCCTGCCCGCAGCGGTCAGCCGGTGCACGGTGACGCCGTGCGGCCAGTTGATCCGCACTCCGCGCCCGGCCAGCGCGTGCCGCACACCTGCCCGTTCGCAGACGGCGGCGATCCTGGCCTCGGGCCAGTCCGGCTCGACGGGGAGATAGCCCGCTCCGGCAGCGCTGACACCGAGGACGGCGGTGATCTGCGCGACGCCCTTCTCGCAGGCCACGGCGACGAGTTCGCCGGGTCCTGCCTGGTGGGCTGTGAGCAGCGCGGCCGTGGCCGCGGCGTTCTCCGCGAGCCGCCCGTGGCTGACGGTGCCGGAGGCCCCGTGCAGGGCGGGCCGTTCCGCGCACCGGTGGGCGGCCTCCTGCACCGGGGAGTGCAGCAGGGGTCCGGCGTCCGGGAAGGGGGTGACGTCGAGCGGTTCTTCCGGACGGAAGGTCGGGTCCCAGCCGAGCGCGGGGTCCTGCCACGCGGCGCTCTCCGCGAGCTGCCGCAGCAGCCGGACGTGGGCATCGAGCAGTGCCTGTACGTACCCGTCGGGGAACGCCCCTTCGACCCAGTCCCAGGCGAGCCGGAGCCGGCCGCCCTCGTCCCACACGATGTGGTCAAGGAGGACCTGCGGGGTCTGGGAGATGCCGTAGACCTCCTCGCCGATCCACGCGGCGGGCGGCGGCTCCTCGGCCCCGCTGATGCCCACCCCGCTGGTGAACACCACCGGGTAGCGGGGGCCGGCGGCGGTATCGGCGCCCCCGTCGGGCGCGAGATCCCTCAGCACCTCGACGCCCGAGACCGACCGGTGGTCCAGGTCCTCCCAGAAGCGGCGGTTGGCCTCCGCGGCATACGAGGCGAACCCGTCCCAGCTTCCGGGAGTGAAGGGCGGTGTCCCTACCAGGGCGGTGGTGGTGAAGTCGCCGACCACATCGGCGGCCTCGCCCGAGCTGTCGGGCCGGTCGAACAGCGTGCTGTTGAGGGTGAGCCGCTCTCCGGCCCCCCAGCGGCCGAGTACCGCGGCGAAGGCGGCGAGGAGGGTGGCGGTCGGCGTGACCCCGGCTTCCGCGCCGCACGCCCGGACCGCGGCCCAGGTGTCCGCGTCGAGAGACGCCGCGCTCCGTACGAACCGGGGAGGAGTGGTGTCCGCCGCATCGCGCAGCACGGGGAGGCGAGGGGCGGGAGGCAGATCGGTGGCGCGCTCGGACCAGTACGCACGGTCGCGTATGCGTCGCGCGGTCCACTCCGGGTCGGCCGCGCGGGCCCGCTGAAAGGAAGCGAACTCTGTTTCTGTACTGGCCAGTTGTGTGGAGGGATCAGCGACGAGCCGGCCCCACTGGCGCATCAGGAGCATCCAGCCCGCGAGATCCGTGATGAGTACGTCCACGCCGACATGGAGCCGTGTCCTGCCGTCCGGCAGCAGCGCCGCGTGCAGGTCGAAGAGCGGCCAGGTGCCGGTCGGGCGTACCTGGTGCGAGCGCTCGTCACGCAGGCGGGACAGCGCGGGGCCGATGTCGTCCGGGGAGGCGCTCCGGAAGTCGCTGGTGCCGATCCGGTAGGGGCCGACGTCGGTGAGGATGCGCTGCTGTCCGCGTTCGTCGACCGTCATGCGGAGCATCGGATGGTGCTGGACCAGCCGGTTCCAGGCCGCTTCGAGGCGCTGGAGATCCGCGACGGGGTCGTCGGCGACACGGTCGTACTCGTAATAGTAGAACGTGGCGACGCCGCCGAGCGGCAGCCCTTCTTCCCTGCCGACGAAGTAGGACGCCTGGACGGGTGTGAGCGGGAAGGGAGCACCTTCGCCCTCCGAACCCGCTTCAGCGGTAGGGGTGTTGATGGCACTTGGCGCTTCCGCCCGCGCCTCGGCGGTGAGCCGGCCCGCGATGTCCT
This sequence comes from Streptomyces sp. NPDC086554, assembly GCF_040686095.1. Lineage (NCBI taxonomy): Bacteria > Bacillati > Actinomycetota > Actinomycetes > Kitasatosporales > Streptomycetaceae > Streptomyces > Streptomyces sp. NPDC086554. Next base: position 8,151 of record NZ_JBFBJK010000008.1, on the reverse strand, counting down.
GGGCGGTGGCGCCGTCGAGGAAGGCCGTGAGGGGAAGGTCGGCGCCGGTACGCTCGCGGATCCTGCGCCTCAGCCGCACGGCGGTGAACGACTCAAGGCCCAGGGCCGACAGGGAAGTATCGGGCGCTATCAAGTCACTCTGCGTGCCGAGCACTTCGCCGATGCACTCGACGGTGTCGGCGAGGGCGTCGGCGCTCGCGGGAACGCCGTTGCTCGCGAGGACTTCTCCGGCAGGGACGAACTGACTCATCCGGGCTCCGCTCCGTGGATGTGGGTTCCGTGGCTGGACTGGGGAAATCAAGGGCACGGGCCAGGCGCTAGTCGCCCCGGCGCGTGAGGAGGTGGAGCCCGAGGCCGGGATCTCCCGTGGGCCGCATGACGAGCCCGGCCGACGCGGCCTCTTCGGCCAACGCGCTCTCGCTCGCCACCCACCAGCGGTAGTCGACCGTCACCTGCGACAGCGGTCGGCCGTCCCGCAGTACGCGGTACTCCATGTGCCAGGTGATCTCGTCGCCGCCCGAGGGCTCCGCACTCCCCCACCCCTCGTACTGCAGTGCTCCCACGGCCACAGAAGCCATGCGGGTGCGCGGCACGCGTTCCGGCCTGACGGGCGGGGCGACGTTGACGACGATCGCGCCGCCAGGGGCGAGCCGCCGTCCCGCGTCGGCCCACAGGGCCCGTCGTTCGGCCGGCGGCAGATGGCCGAGCACGTTCAGTGCGACGATCGCGCGCAGCCCGTCCGGAAGCGGAGCGTGCGCGACATCGTCCGCCAACACCGTGACCCTGGAGCGGAGTTCGGGATCGTCATGAACGCGGGCGAGGAGCACGGCACGCATGGCCGCGGAGGGCTCCACCGCGAGCACGGCCTCGTCGCCCGGCAGTGCGGCACAGATGACCGCGGCACCACGCCCCGTGCCCGCACCGAGGTCCACCACGGGACCGGCCACCGCACCCAGGCCTTTGAGCGCCTCGGTCAGCGCCGGCACCAGGGACCGCCAGGCCCCGGCGATCATCAGGTCCAGGTACTCGGCCGAGCGTTCATACGGATCTGCCACATCAACCACCCCCGCGATAGTTAAACACGATTGTCATTTTCATTTGAAGTATTGCAGAGTTCGACAACGAACGCACCGAGATCAGCGATGCATCTGCTGCGAGGAGACGCCCGTGCCCAACTCCCCTGACCTGCTTGCCGAGTTCCCCCTGCGACGACCGGACGGCATCAGCCCGCCACCCCTCCTCGCCGAGCTCCGGAACGGCGAGCCTCGTCGCGTCCGGCTCCCCTACGGATCCGAGCCATGGCTCCTGACCCGCCACGCCGACGTGCGCGCCGCCCTCGCGCACCCCGGCCTCAGCGCGGACTCCCGCAATCCCGGCCTGCCCCGGGTTTCACCGCTGCCGCCAGGGCCGAGCCAGGTGTCGTTCCTGCGGATGGACGACCCGGACCACGGGCGTCTGCGGCGCACCGTCACCCCCGAGTTCACCCATCGCCGGATCCAGGAGCTGCGTCCCGGCATCCGGTCCACGGCCGAGCGGCTCTTCGACGAACTGGCCCGGCGCACGCCGCCGGTCGACTTCATCGAGGCCGTGGCCCTGCCGCTGCCCGCCCTCGTCATCGGCGGCGTACTGGGCGTGCCCGAGGAGGATCTCGACTTCTTCGGCGGCAAGTGCGCGGTCATCGCGTCCACCGTCGCGAGGCCGGAGGAGATCGGCGCCGCCTACGCGGCGATGACGGCCTACCTGGACGACCTCATCGCGAGGAAGGAGAAGGAACCGGGCGAGGATCTGCTCGGCCGTGTGATCCGGCGGCATCTCACCGCGGGCACGCTGAACCACGGCGAACTGGTGGCCGTGGCCCAACTGCTCATAGCGGCCGGGCTCGACACGACGTCGAACATGATCGGTCTCGCCTGCGCGATGCTGCTGCGACATCCGGAGCAGTTCGCGGCGCTGCGCGCGGACTCGGACCTGATCCCGTCCGCGGTCGACGAACTCCTGCGGATTCTGACGATCGTCCAGCACGGCACGGTGCGCGTGGCGACCCGCGATGTCACGATCGGCGGGTTGCGGATCGCCGAGGGCGACGGCGTCATCTGCTCACTCGTCGCCGCCGATCACGACGAGAGCGTCTTCCCGGACGCCGACCGCTTCGATGTCCACCGGGACGCGAGCGCCCACCTCGCCTTCGGTCACGGTGTGCACCAGTGCCTCGGGCAGCCGCTCGCCCGGGCCGAGTTGGAGATCGTACTGCGGCTGCTGTGCGAGCGGTTCCCCGACCTGCACCGCCCCGACGACGCGGAAGATCTGCGCTTCCGGGACGAGAGCTTCGTCCACGGACTGCAGACGCTGCGGGTCGCCTGGTAGCCGCGGCGGCGGCAGGCAGTGCGGGTCGCGAAGGCCGAGCCGGACGCGGACTGCTCCATGCCGATGGTTGCGGCCAGTTCGCTGACCGCATACGACGTGTGCCTCAGCGTCGCGAGAATCCGTAGCCGGGAAGGCGTGCCCAGCGCTTGGAGCGTGGTCGCCACGGATGCGGCGGTGGCATCGTCGAGGCGTGCGGCCTCGACGACGTCGTAGCCGCCGCCGTCGTCATCGGCGTGCACGGGTGCGGGTCTCGCGGGGCGGTCGGATGAAGTGCGGCTGGAGCGTGGGCGGGGGTGCGGCGATGCCGGGTCCGCCCGCGGCCACCCAGTTCAGCAGGTCGTCGGTGGCCTCGTCGTCCAGGGCGAAGCCGATCCAGATGGTGCGGCCGCCCGCCGACCGGCCGGCGGTGGAGGGCTGGACGACGATGACGTCGGCCTGGTCGCAGGGGCCGAGGCAGTCCGACGTACGGACCGTGAGCCGGTCGCTCGAGGCCGCGGCCGCCCGCAGGCGGTCGAGCTGGCAGGCGTGGTCGGTGCCGAGGTGCTTGCGCGGGCTTCCGCAGCAGCAGCCGCGGCACACGACCAGCGTGCAGGGTCGCCGGCGGGCGGCCGTGATGTGTGTCGTACGCGGGTTCACAGCGCGGTCCGTGAGGGCAGGCCGTGAGCGCGCACGCGGCCGTCGCGATGAGCGGCGATCAGCAGGTGCGGGCCGGCCCAGGCCGGCGCGGCGAGGGGCGTGCCGTCACCGTCCAGGGTGCGGAACGGCCGGAGGCGGGACGCGGGCTGCCCGCGTGGCCCGCCGGCCGAACCCCGAGTCCTGGTCTGCGACGAGAGCACGTCGGCGTTGGACCCCACGACGGAGCGCGAGATCCTCGCGCTCCTCGCCAGGGCCCGCCAGGAGCTCGCGGGTCGTCGAGGATGTCCCGGCCCCGGCCCTGGCACCGTTGCCGGGCACGCCCGCGGGGCGCGCTAGCCGCGAGGGCGGCCGGTGACCCGAACCGGCCGCTCGGGTTCCTCACCTGGCTGCTCGTGCCCCGCATCGTCCTGCCCGCACAGGTGCTCGTAGAGCCATACGAACCGGTCAATGCGCCATATCTGGGCGACCACCACGAGCGTGCACCCCCAGAGCACCGGCCATGGCTCCAGTCTGATCAGGCCCCACACCACGGCGACCGTGCCGATGACACCGGGTACCACGAGCATCCGCAGAGCCGTGCCGTGCGCACGGGGGACGCGATCGCGCTCGTGCACCCAGATGCGCTCGCCCCATCCATTGGCGGCTCCACACCGCGACCACCAGGGGCGGGATGGCCGCGAAACGCGTATAGACACTCCATGGGTTGGCGTGTCGGCGCCATGTCTCGTCGGTCATACGGAACGTCCTGGCAAGGATGCCTCCGGCATCCATGGGCACCTCCTTCGGCGAAGCAACCACTGCGCCGGCCTCATCCCCGTGCAACGACCACGCCGTGTCCCGGTTGCGCGGCCGGACGCGGCCCGACCGGTCGTCCGGCGACCCTGGGGTGAATGCCCGGGGCGGCCTCCGGGGCGCGCGCACCCGTCCCCGACGCATCCTGCTGACCATGGAAAACGTTCGCGGTTCGGCTCGTCCAAGGCGTCTGGACTCGGCTCGCCTCGGACCTGGGAACCGACCCGCTCGACGTGTTCGCCCTGGGGCTGCTCGACCACGTACCGCTGACGGTCGGCGTCGTGCAGGCCGGGGTGGCCGTGCTGTGCCTTGCGGGCGTCGCGGCCTGGACCCGCCGACTGCCCGTCCTCTCGCCGCTGTTCACGTTCTTCTTCTGCGGCAGCCTCATCGATCTGCTGCGGCTGAGCGACCTGGCCGACCGGGTGCCCGTCCCGCACGCCGTCATGCTGGCGGGCGGGACCTTGCTGTGCGCCTACGGCTCCGCGTTGATCATCATGAGCGGCTTCGGCATCCGCGCCATGGATCTCCTCGCGATCGTCATGGTCGACCGGTGGCGCTGGCCCTTCTGGGCCGCGAAGGGCGCTTGAGGTGCTCCTGCTGGCCACCGGCCGGCTCCTGGGCGGGCCGGTGGGCGTGGGCACCGTGTGCTTCCTCGCCGGTGTCGGTCTGCTCATCCAGCCCTTGATCGAGCTCAACAGCGGCGCCCTGCGCATCAGCAATCTCGGACTGCCGCCGCGGGTTCCTGCCCCGCCCGGCACTGCGGACGTGTGACCGATGGCCACCGCGGCCGACGGCGGTCAGGAGGTGGCGCTCGCCGGGAGTTCCGGCCGGGACGGCGGGTGGTCGGGGGCGGACTTGAGGGTGAGCACCATGGTGAGGCCGCCGCCGGGTGTGTCCTCGGCATCGAGCGTGCCGCCCATGGCCTCGGCGAAGCCGCGGGCGACCGCGAGGCCCAAGCCGACGCCCGCGCCTCTGGGCGCGTCGCCGTAGCGCTGGAACGGCTCGAAAATGCGGTCCTTCGCCTCGTCCGGGACGCCGGGGCCGCGGTCCACGACGCGCAGCTCCACCCGGTCCCGGATGGCGCTGGCCGAGACCACGACGCGGGCTCCGTCGGGGCTGTACTTCACGGCGTTCTCGACGACGTTGGCGACCGAGCGTTCCAGGAGGCCGGGGTCGGCGACGACCATCGGCAGTGCTTCGGGTATGTCCAGCTCCACGAGCTCCAGGTTGTCCTCCGGTACGCCGCCGAGCGCCATCGGGACAACCTCGTCGAGGTCGATCTCGCGGATCAGCGGCGTGACGGTGCCGGTCTGCAGCCTGGACATGTCCAACAGGTTGCCGACGAGGTGTTCGAGGCGGTCGGCGCCGCTCTCTATGCCGGCGAGGAGTTCGGCCTCGTCCGCCTCGGACCATTCGACGTCGTCGGACCGCAGCGAGGTCACGGCCGCCTTGATGCCCGCGAGCGGCGTACGCAGATCATGGCTGACGGCGGCGAGGAGCGCGGTCCGGATGCGGTTGCCCTCGGCGAGCGCACGGGCTTCCTTGGCCTCGCCCTGCAGCCGACGGCGGTCAAGGACGACGGCGGCCTGGGCGGCGAACGCGGCGAGCACCCTGCGGTCCTCTGCGGGAAGCACCCGGCCGGACAGGACAAGGGCCATGTGGTCGCCGACCGGCACGTCCACGTCGGCCTTCTCCGGGCGGCTGGTGACGGGGTGCGGTCCTGCGCTCCCCGCGCACGTCCAGGGGGCGACGTCGCTCTCGCGCTCCAAGAGGGCCACGGACTCCATGCCGAAGGTTTCACGGACCCGCTCGAGGACCGCCTCCAGGCTGGTCTCGCCGCGCAGCACGCTGCCGGCGAGGAAGGACAGGACCTCGGACTCGGCGCGCAGCCGCGCCGCCTGCTGGGTCCTGCGGGCGGCCAGGTCGACGACGGACGCGACCGAGGCCGCCACGCCCAGGAAGATCGCGAGGGCGATGATGTTCTTCGGGTCGGAGATCGTCAGCTTGTGGACGGGCGGCGTGTAGAACCAGTTGAGCAGCAGGGATCCGAACGCCGCCGAGGCCAGCCCCGGCAGCAGGCCGCCGAGCAGCGCCGCGGCCACCGTGACGGCAAGGAACAGCAGCATGTCGTTGGCCAGACCGAGGTCCGGGGCGATGTTGCTGAGCAGGAGGGTGAGCAGGGCGGGGCCGCCCATGCCGATCAGCCAGCCCAGGACGACCCGGGACCGGCCGAGCCTCGCACGACGAGGGGCCGGGAGCCCTCGGCCGGCGCCCACCGCGTCGTGCGTGACGAGGTGGACGTCCAGGTCGGGGCCCGATTCGCGGGCCACGGTCGCGCCGACGCCGGGCCCGAAGACGTACTGCCATGTCTTGCGCCGGGAGACGCCGAGGACGATCTGGGTGGCGTTGACGCCGCGCGCGAAGTCGAGCAGCGCCGATGAGACGTCTTCGCCCACGACATGGTGGAAGGTGCCGCCGAGCTCCTCCACCAGGGTGCGCTGGACGGCGAGTTCCTTCGGCGAGGCCGCGGTCAGGCCGTCGCTGCGGGAGATGTAGACGGCGAGCACCTCTCCGCCCGCACCCTTCTCCGCGAGGCGGACAGCACGCCTGATCAACGTACGGCCCTCCGAACCGCCCGTCAGACCGACGACGATGCGCTCCCGCGAGCCCCAGATCTTCGAGACGCGGTGCTCGGCGCGGTACTCCGTGAGGTACTCGTCGACCCGGTCGGCCACCCAGAGGAGCGCCAACTCCCGTAGCGCGGTGAGGTTTCCGGGCCTGAAGTAGTTCGAGAGGGCCGCGTCGACCTTGTCGGCCTTGTAGATGTTGCCGTGCGCCATGCGGCGGCGCAGCGCATGGGGCGACATGTCGACCAGCTCTATCTGGTCGGCGCGCCGCACCACCTCGTCCGGCACGGTCTCGCGCTGGCGCACGCCGGTGATCGACTCGACGACGTCGCCGAGCGACTCCAGGTGCTGGATGTTCACCGAGGAGACGACGTCGATCCCCGCGGCGAGCAGTTCCTCGACGTCCTGCCAGCGCTTGACGTTGCGCGAACCGGGCACGTTCGTGTGGGCCAGCTCGTCCACGAGGACCACCGCGGGACGACGGGCGAGCACCTCGTCCACATCCATCTCGGTGAAGACCGAGCCGCGGTACTCGAGTTCCTTGCGCGGCACCTGGTCCAGGCCGTGCAGCATCACTTCGGTGCGCGGCCGGCCGTGGTGCTCCACGTACGCGACGACGCAGTCCGTCCCCCGTTCCATCCGGCGGTGCGCCTCGGAGAGCATCGCGTAGGTCTTGCCGACCCCGGGCGCCGCGCCGAGGTAGATCCGTAGCTTGCCGCGCGCCATCGTCTCGTCGATTCTCTTCGTTCCCTGTGGACTGTGGTCTTGCCGTCGCTTCCGTCGCCGGTCAGCCCTCGAAGCGATATCCCATGCCGGGCTCGGTGATGAGGTATCTCGGGTGTGACGGGTCCGCTTCGAGCTTGCGTCGCAGTTGCGCCATGTACACGCGCAGGTAGTTGGTCTTGCCGCTCTGCGAAGCGCCCCAGACCTCATCGAGCAACTGGCGCTGCGTGATGAGGCGGCGGGGGTTGCACACGAGGATCTCCAGGAGATGCCACTCCGTCGGGGTGAGGCGCACGTCGTGGCCGCCGCGGGTTACCTTCTTGGCCGCCAGGTCGACGGTGAAGTCCTGCGTGGTGATCACCGAGTTGTCGGCGTCGAGCGAGGTGGCCCCTCTGCGTCGCACGGACGCACGGAGCCGGGCGAGGAGTTCATCCATGCTGAACGGCTTGGTGACATAGTCGTCGGCTCCCGCGTTGAGCGCCGCGACCTTCTCGTCGGACGCGCTCCGTGCGGACAGGACAAGCACCGGCACACGGCTCCAACCGCGCAGCGTCTTGAGCACGTCGATGCCGTCCATGTCCGGCAGACCGAGGTCGAGGACTATGGCATCCGGCTGCCGGGCCGCGGCCAGGCGCAGCGCGGTGGCTCCGTCGGGGGCCGCGTCCACGCCGTACTTGCGCGCCCGCAAGTTGATCTCAAGAGCCCGGACGAGTTGCGCATCGTCCTCCACCACCAGCACCCGGGTCATCGGTGTGCGCCTTCCCTGTCGTGCGCGAGGACGTGGCAGCCCACCGCAGTGCAAGAGCAATCTGTCTCATGGGTACGGGAGTTGACGGATCCGGAGAGACTCCCGGTCCGCCAACTCCCGCACAGGTCACCCAGGACCATCAGCTCTTCGCCGCCAACTCCTTGAGGCCGATGACCTTGTAGATCCACTTCTCGGCACGCAAGTGCTTCTTCGAGCCGTAGACCTTGGCCATGTAATCGCCGAGCGGACGGTATGCCAGGC